>JANWYS010000169.1 GCA_025054875.1 Cytophagaceae bacterium
CGCTGTCGCTGCGGTGCTCCGCTAAAGCTCCGCACTGGCCGTGCCGGCCATGGCTACCATTTTTCGGATACAGCCCCACCCTCTGCCCTCACGGCTTAAAATTCATTTCTGATTCAGAAAATGGAATAAAATGAAATTATTTTAGTACGAATCCTTAAAATTTGGCTAGACTAATTTTCTCATATCAATTTTGTATATAAAAATTTAATTTAACGTTTGTGTTAAATACATTAAAGTTAGTATATTCGATGTAAACTTAAACCTAAACATCTAAACTAAATGAAACGCTACGAAGAACTGAAAAATCTAATTTTATCTCTTGAGGCAGATTTCATAAAATTTTACGACAAACATAACAATGCTGCCGGTACAAGAGTAAGAAAAGGCATGCAAGACATCAAAAATCTGGCGCAAGAAATAAGGGTAGAAATCCAAGAGCAAAAAAACAAAAACAAAGAAGCTTAATAGAAAGAGGGTTGTTCGTAACTTTTATCCAAACCATACAAACGAGTATGGTTTGTTTTTTTTTTATCATTAAGAAGTGAGTCTTACAACGGTTATTTCAGGCAATATTCCTAACCTGCCGGGAAATCCTATGAATCCGAAACCTCTGTTTACATACAAGTATTGATTTGCTTCTTTATATAATCCTGCCCATTGTTTATAAAAATACTGTGCAGGGCTCCACCTGATGTTTCCGATTTCTAATCCAAACTGCATGCCATGTGTGTGGCCGGAAAACATAACATCTATATCGGGATATTCCTGGCGTACTTGTGCATCCCAATGACTGGGGTCATGCGACAATAATAATTTTACCGGTATTCCTTCTGTGCCTTTCACGGCAAGTTCTATTTTGCCGTATTTGGGAAAATTTCCTCGCGCACTCCAGTTTTCAACACCGATTATGGCTAACCTGCTTCCTTGTCTTTCAATAATTACACATTCATTCATCAGTAAATGCCAGCCCATCGCTTTATGCAGATTAATCATGTTTTCAAAATTTCTTCTTTTTTCCTGCTGCGAAGACCATTGATGGTAGTCGCCATAATCATGATTGCCTAAAACAGAGTAAACTCCCAAAGGGGCTTTCAGCATAGAAAACATTTCGGCATATTCATATGCCTCATCGGTTATGTTGTTGACCAAATCTCCAGTGAAAAATATCAGGTCTGCTTTTTGTTCCAAAATCATGTCTATACCTTTTTTCACGGCGTTTTTATCGAAAAAACTTCCACAATGTATATCGGATATCTGCACTATTCTGAGACCATCAAATACCGATGGCAGATTTTTCAATACGATGTTTTCTGTGTGTATTCTGTAGTCATGTGCTCCTCTCACAATACCCCAGGTAAAACCTGCCAGAGGCAGAGAACTTGCGGCTAATCCGGCTTTTACAATAAAATCAGATCGGGACATAGTTAATCCATTTGCTGCAGCTTGAGGCAGGTAAAATGTTTTATGAGTAATGTACCTTACCAACCGAAGCCCATCATCTATCAACAAAAAAAATATAAATACTAACTTCATGAAATAACTTACAGAAACTAAACTAAACATGACAAGTCGCAACAGCCGATTTAATTTTTCTCCATTATTAAACACATACAAAATACTGATGATGCATACCAAAGTAAGAGACCAATATGCCCACACAACTATTTTTTTTGTAACAGGCGAACAAGAAGATATAGCATGACGTATCCCACTGAAAACATAGAGGTCTATTGAAATCAATGTCAGTAGCAGATAGGATAAAAACTTTATTCTGTTTTGCATATGTATAGAGTCAGACGCTCAATCGGCACAGATTATCCCAACCACTTGTTATCTGCCCCTGTAAAACGGCCTATGATTTATCAAATGTTCTATATCCATAGTGTTGCAAGTGGTGTCTCTCTTTCAAATACCGCAAAAAAGCCTCACTGCAACGTAGCGATATTTTATACACTAACTCAAAATCTTCCATATTACCATAATATGGATCTGGTACATCTCCGTTTTGTTGGTCATCGTCAAAGAATCTAAACAAAAATATTTCAGCACGGGTTTCAGTGGTTTTACTTTTTAATTTCAAAATATCTTCCATATTACTTTTGTCCATAGCCAGGATGTAGTCAAATTCTGTCAAATCCTGTGGCTTTAGCTTTCTGGCCAAATGGTCAAGTTCTATGCCATGCTGCCTTGCGATTTTTATGGTTCTTCGATCGGGCAGTTCACCTGTATGATATCCCGCAGTGCCTGCCGAATCACATAATATTTTATCTGATAATCCGGCTTCAGAAGTCATTTTTTTGAACACCCCCTCTGCCAATGGCGACCGGCAAATGTTCCCCAAACATACAAATAACACTTTTATCATGGCTTCAAACCCTGTTCATTTTGAGTTTGTAAAATAAATAACTTTTTGCTTACCCGGGTTGTGTGTGGGCAAAAAAGTGTGACGAACTGTTTTTTTATATTGAGCGCGCCCAACACAAAAAACAGTTCATGATACTTTTCTCCTAATGCGTAATCCAGGTTAAACTCCTCAGTTAAA
>JANWYS010000016.1 GCA_025054875.1 Cytophagaceae bacterium
AGGCATTGCGAAGATTCTTGAAGAGTTGGGCTTGCCGGAAGGCCGAAGTAACAACCGAATAAATGCTGTGAGTATGGTAGAATCGTTTGGGTGAAGATGGCCTATAATTGGATGAAATTTGTATTATCAATTTTCGAAACAAAATTGATTACCAATGATTTAGAAACCTAAAATTCAATTGCATAACAATTGAAATTTCGTTGGTAAAATAAGGAACAAGAAGGTACTGAAAATATCCGTTCCATTAAAACGAAGGCTATGGTTTGAAGGTTTGCAAATATTAAACCATCTCCATGGCCTTTAAGCCTCCAAACCTAACCTCAACTGAAAAATCCGGGTTTATGTTTCTGATTAACTGCAATATTTGAAAATTCGAATATTTAATTATTTATTGTTATTAAAAATTGTAATTTTGTTTTTTCACATTTAAAATACTAAAATTCTCAGATGGACAAATTTTCATACATCTCCAATGCGGATGTTTCATCCATAGATGCCCTGTATCAATCATATAAGCAAAATCGTGAATCAGTAGATTACAGTTGGCAAAAATTTTTCGAAGGATTTGAATTTTATGAGAAAAATTCAGGCGCGGCAAATGGAAACGGCAAAGCTGTATCTACAGATACTTCTCATGAGTTGACTCCATTAAGCGAAAAGCTAAAAAAGGAGATACAGGTGCGTTACCTGATCATGGCATACAGAAGCCGTGCTCACTTGCGTTCCAATACAAATCCGGTGCGCAAGAGAAAGGATCGTAAACCTATATTAGACCTGCATCATTTCGGATTAGGAGAAGAAGACCTGAAAACCGTGTTCTATGCCGGCGAAGAAATTGGTATAGGACCTGCAACGCTCGAAAAAATATTGGAAGCACTCAAACACATTTATGAAGGCACAATAGGTTTCGAATATATGTACATACGCGATCCGGAGCGCCTGCTGTGGTTTCGCAACAAAATAGAAAAGGAATACCTTTCTTTCAGCCTTACTTCGGAAGAGAAGAAAAGAATACTTCTCAAACTCAATGAAGCTGTAGTTTTTGAAAACTTTTTGCATACCAAATATGTGGGTCAGAAGCGTTTCTCTCTTGAAGGTGGCGAAACGACCATACCTGCTTTAGATACCATAATTAACAAAGCAGCTGAGTTAGGTGTAGAAGAAGTAATGATTGGTATGGCTCATAGAGGACGTCTGAATGTATTGGCCAACATTATGAAAAAAACCTATGAGCAAATATTTACTGAGTTTGAAGGAACTGCCATTCCGGACCTTACGATGGGAGATGGTGATGTTAAGTATCACATGGGCTACTCCAGCGAGGTAACCACACTCTCGGGACGTAAAATAAATTTAAAACTCGCTCCCAATCCTTCTCATTTGGAAGCAGTAGATCCTGTCGTGCAAGGATTTGTGAGGGCGCAAATAGACAGAGAATTTAAAGATTCTGCCAAAATATTGCCCGTACTCATCCACGGAGATGCAGCTATTGCCGGACAAGGCATAGTCTACGAAGTTACACAAATGTCTAAACTCGCAGGCTATACCACCGGAGGCACTATACACTTCGTCATAAATAATCAGGTGGGCTTCACAACTGATTTTGAAGATGCACGTTCCAGTATATACTGTACCGATGTAGCTAAAACGGTTGATTGTCCTGTGCTTCATGTAAACGGCGATGATCCGGAAGCCGTTGTGTTTTGCGCTCGCTTGGCCGTAGAGTTCCGTCAAAGATTTCAACGCGACATATACATAGACATGGTCTGCTACAGGCGGCATGGCCACAATGAAAGCGACGAACCTAAATTTACTCAACCCGCTCTGTACAACATCATTGCAAGACATCCTAATCCAAGAGAAATTTACCTGAAAAAACTTGTAGAAAGGGGAGAAGTTGATGCCGAGATAGCCAAACAAATGGACAAAGAGTTTCGGGATCTGCTTCAAGACAGGTTAAATCAAGTAAAAGAGCAGCCCCTGCCATATACCCATCAAAAAATGGAGAAGGAGTGGATGCTCATGCGAAAGTCAAAACCTGAAGATTTCGACAAATCGCCGGAAACAGGTATCAGCGAAGAATACGTTTCCCTGATAGCAAAAGCCCTCACCACTATCCCTGAAAATTTCAAACCCATCAAACAGATAGAAACTCTGCTCAAGGAGCGGAAAAAAATGTTCTACGAAACTAAGGTGCTCAACTGGGCAAGTGCAGAGTTGCTGGCTTATGGTTCGGTATTATTAGACAAAAAAATAGTACGCTTATCCGGACAAGATGTGCAGCGCGGCACCTTCTCGCATCGGCACGCCGTGCTGAAAGATGCCGAAACGAATGAAGCCTACAACAGTCTGAATTATATATCTCCCGGAAACCAACGCAGTTTTCGCATATTCAATTCTTTGCTTTCTGAATATGGAGTGCTCGGATTTGAATTCGGATATGCTATGGCAAACCCTAATGCTCTCGTCATATGGGAAGCACAGTTTGGCGATTTTGCCAATGGCGCTCAGGTAGCCATAGATCAATTTGTAGTCAGCACAGAAACGAAATGGCAGCGTCAAAACGGCCTTGTGATGCTGCTGCCACATGGTTACGAAGGCCAAGGGCCTGAACACTCCAGCGCTCGCCTAGAACGTTTCCTCGAACTCAGTGCAGATTACAACATATGTGTAGTCAACATCACTACCCCTTCCAACTTCTTTCACGCTCTGCGCAGACAATTGGCATGGCCATTCCGGAAACCTCTGATAGTGATGTCTCCTAAATCTTTATTAAGACATCCTCTCGTGCAATCTCCCATCAGTGAATTTACCTCCGGCTGTTTCAGAGAAATAATAGATGATGATTTCGTAGACCCCAAAGAAGTAAAAAAACTCCTGCTCTGCACAGGTAAAATTTATTACGACTTATTAGAAGAACAGCAAAAATCTAATCGCAGAGATGTGGCTATAGTACGCCTTGAACAACTTTATCCCTTCCCGCAAAAACAACTCATTAAAATTTTAGAGAAATATGAAGGTGCGCTCGTGCGTTGGGTGCAGGAAGAACCTTTCAATATGGGCGCATGGGGGTTCATACTAAAACGCATGTATCAACTCGGCTACGACTTACAAGTAATAGCACGCGACGAAGCCGCATCGCCTGCCGTAGGATATTATAAAGCTCATGTCGAATCTCAAAAAGAATTAGTAAAACATGCTTTCAAAGACAAATACGATATAGTACTTTGGTAAAGCATTTAAACATCATTAAGTATGAACCAACCTATACGCATACCAGCCGTTGGCGAATCCATAAGTGAAGTAACCATAGGCAAGTGGAATAAAAAAGATGGCGACTTGGTGCAGGCCGAAGAACTGCTTTGTGAATTGGAGTCCGATAAAGCCACTTTTGAAATTCGCGCCGAAAAATCCGGCATCCTTCATATAAAGGCTAAAGAAGGAGATGTACTTCCAATAGGAGCAATTGTATGTGAAATAGAAACCAACAATTCATCAACAAATACAAAAACACACACCATGCACGACATTACAACCAACGAACAAAAAACATCTTCATCCGCTCAAATTATTGAAGTCAAGGTTCCTGCCGTGGGCGAATCCATAAGTGAAGTAACCGTAGGAAACTGGAACAAAAAAGATGGCGACCTGGTACAGGCCGAAGAGTTGCTTTGCGAGCTCGAATCTGACAAAGCTACTTTTGAACTGAGAGCCGACACAGCCGGCACACTACAGATATTGGCAAAAACAGGCGATGTATTACCCATTGGAGCTACAATTTGTAAAATACAGGCAGGTGCAAACCCGCTGACCAAAACTGAAAATATACTGCCGCAACAAAATGAGACGCAACTAAAGGAATCTGTTAAAAATTATCCATCACCATCGGCACAAAAAATCTTGAATGAAAAAGGTATAGATAGCAACGATGTAAGTGGCACAGGCAAAGATGGTCGAATCACCAAAGAAGATGCGCTGAAAGCTGAAAAGAAACAAGAGACCCAAACCCAGGTTTCACATACATTGCAACCTCAGTCAAACATTTCTTCTGAAAGAAGTGAAAGCAGACAAAGAATGAGTAGCCTGCGCAAAACCGTGTCACGACGGTTGGTTGCTGTGAAAAATGAAACAGCCATGCTCACCACGTTTAATGAGGTAGACATGAAACCCATTATGGATTTGCGCGCCAAATACAAAGACTCATTCAAAGAAAAATTTGATGTAGGCCTTGGCTATATGTCGTTTTTTACAAAAGCTTGTTGCCAGGCTCTGCTCGAATTTCCCGCAGTAAATGCTTATATTGATGGTGACGATATAGTGTATCACAATTATTGCGATATATCCATAGCTGTATCTGCACCGAAAGGGCTCATGGTGCCCGTGATACGTAACGCTGAAAAAATGAGTTTCCATGAAATCGAAAAAGAAATTGTTCGCCTGGCTTCTCGCGCCCGAGAAAACAAACTTTCTATAGAAGAAATGCAGGGAGGTACATTTACCATCACAAACGGAGGGGTTTTCGGTTCTATGTTATCCACTCCCATCATAAACGCCCCGCAATCTGCCATACTTGGCATGCATAACATCGTAGAGAGACCTGTAGTGCAGGCAGGACAAATCGTAATAAGGCCTATCATGTATGTTGCGCTTTCTTATGACCATAGAATAATAGACGGCCGCGAGTCGGTAGGCTTTCTGGTAAGAGTAAAGCAACTACTTGAAGACCCCGCCAGGCTATTGCTGGGAGTATGATATGGTGTGGAGAGAAATAATTAATACTTTCAGCGCATACTCCTTCTTGAGGATAGTGTTGTTTACCCTTTCATTAAGCAGCAAGTTTGCCCACGCTCAGTTTTTTGACATATCTGCTCGCGACGTTGAAAAAATGAAAGGCCGAAAGCTGCTCGTAGTGCTGCAGGAAGAAAACCCTCGCTTGTTGAAGCAACTACGTAACCATACGGTAAAGTTGGAAAAATATAAACACTACATAAAACTCACTAATGAATTACTTACTAAACTTATACCCAAATATTGGTCTGCGAGTGAGTACGTGTTTAAACCCTACACCGAGTGCATAACATTGGCAGAGTTTTCAAAAGATTATTTTACTTTAGATTTTGTATCCCTACGAGACAATGAAAATACCGAACTCTACCGCCTGCCTCTAGATACCAACTCTTTTCTTCAAAATCGGGAACATCTTATACAAACACGTGAATTCGGTACATTCGAGATAAGGCTTCTTGAACGCTTTTCAACATATGTCACTTTTACATGGTACACACCTGCATCGCTTCCCAATGAATATGATTTCACCATTGCCATCCTTCAAATAAATAACCTCCTCAAAGAAAAATTCAACGGCATAAAAACCAATGAATATGAAGCCCACATACGTGAGCGCAATAAGAAGCTGTTTGCAAAAGTGCTGCTCGCCGATTCTTCACAAATGGTCAGGCAATTCAGATCCTTTAAATATACTGATAGCCTGTACGCAGCTCGCCATAAGATTGGCAGTATTCAGGATATGAAAACTGCCCTTTTAAACAAAGACTCTGCAACAGCCATACTTGTTGTGATTCCCTACAAAGATATTTTAGGCAGAGGCACATCTTATGCCGGCACCACCGGAGGAGGAATGAATGAATACGAAAAAACTTTTTATTTCATGCAAATCATCATGGATGTTCACACCGGAGAACTCCTATACTTTGACTCATCGGAAGAGCAAAGAATATTACCCAGAGATTGGAAAAGATTTTTAAGATATTCAGATGAAAATAAATTTTTGATACCTTTATCCAACACAAAAAAATAATATAAATGAATATGCAATACGATGTAACCGTTATAGGTTCCGGCCCCGGCGGATATGTAGCTGCCATACGGTGCGCACAACTGGGTATGAAAACAGCCATCATTGAAAAATATCCCGTGCTTGGCGGCACTTGCCTTAATGTAGGCTGTATTCCCTCCAAAGCTCTGCTCGACTCCTCCGAACATTATTACAATGCTGTGCACAATTTTAAGACTCATGGCATTGAAATTAAAGAGATAAAGGCAAATCTTAGCCAAATGATAGAACGTAAGCGCGATGTAGTGAGCAAAACCTGCGAGGGGCTCGCCTATCTGATGAAAAAAAATAAAATAAATGTTTATCATGGTGTGGGTTCGTTTGTAAACAAGAACACCATAAAAATCACTGCTCAGAACAATTCCTCAACCGAAATAACTTCTAAAAATGTGATTATCGCTACCGGTTCAAAGCCATCAACTCTCCCATCAGTACCCATTGACAAACAACGTATCATCACCTCTACAGAAGCGCTCGAATTGAAAGAAATACCCAAACATATGATAGTAATCGGTGGCGGTGTAATAGGTATGGAACTGGGTTCCGTATATGCAAGGTTGGGCACCAAAATAACGGTCATCGAATACATGGATTCTATAATCCCCACCATGGATAAATCTTTGGGGAAAGAATTACAAAAGGTATTATCCAGATTAGGATTTGAATTTAACTTTAATCACAAAGTGACCGGCGCTACTGTAAAAGCCAATGAGGTTACCGTAACGGCTGAAGACAGCCATGGAAACAAAAAAGAATTTCGCGCAGACTATTGTCTGGTGAGCACAGGTCGCAAGCCTTACACAGAAGGGCTGGGTCTGGAGAATGCAGGAGTGAAACTCGATGAGCGCGGCAGAGTGGAGGTAGACCATCATTTGCAAACCAACGTACCCGGTATATACGCCATAGGAGATGTAGTAAGAGGCCCAATGCTGGCTCACAAAGCCGAAGAAGAAGGTATATTGGTCGCCGAACAACTTGCCGGGCAAAAGCCACACATCAACTACCTGCTTATACCCGGAGTAGTATACACATGGCCGGAAGTAGCATCTGTAGGATATACGGAAGAACAACTCAAAGAAAAAGGCCACGCTTACAAATCCGGTTCTTTTCCCTTCAAAGCACTGGGACGTGCACGCGCCAGCATGGATTTAGACGGATTTGTAAAAGTACTTGCCGATAAACACACCGATGAGATACTCGGTGTACACATCATAGGGCCGCGTGCTGCAGATGTGATAGCAGAAGCTGTAATAGCCATGGAGTTCAGAGCTGCTGCAGAAGATATAGCACGCTCAAGCCATGCACATCCCACATTTACAGAGGCCTTTAAAGAAGCTTGCCTCGCAGCTACTGAAAACAGAGCTATACACATATAATATGTTATGAACAAAAATGTGCTATATATATCTTACGATGGCATGACAGACCAGTTAGGCCAGTCGCAGGTTATTCCCTATTTGCAAGGACTTACAAAATACGGTTATACGTTTTCTATCATAAGTTGTGAAAAAAAAGATAGGTATGAAAAAGATAAGGACCTCATAAGCGACATCTTAAAACAATCAAGAATAGATTGGTACCCATTACCTTATCATAATTTTCCGCCTGTGTTATCTACTGTTTATGATGCCTTTAAAATTTGGGTGACCGCTGAAAAATTACATAAACAAAAAAAATTTTCACTCATTCATTGCCGTAGTTATATCAGTTCATTGACGGGGCTTGCCATGAAAAAAAAATATGGCGTGCCCTTTCTTTTTGACATGAGAGGATTCTGGGCAGATGAACGTGTGGAAGGCGGATTGTGGAATCTTAAAAATCCTCTATATAAGTGGGTATATGATTTTTTTAAAAAAAAAGAAAAACAATTCCTCGAACACGCCGATTATACCATAAGCCTCACACAAAAAGGGAAAGAAGAGATACACACATGGAAGCATATAAACAAGCAGCCTGTTCCGATAGAAGTGATTCCATGTTGTGTGGATTTGGAATTGTTTAATATCCATAATGTAAAGGAAGAAGATAAAAAGAACATATCCACGCAGTTAAGGCTAAGTCACAAAGATTTTGTCATCACATATCTTGGCTCCATTGGCACATGGTACATGTTGGATGAAATGCTACATTTTTTTAAACAACTTACATCTAAAATAACTGATGCGAAATTTCTATTTATAACCAATGAAGAACAACAACTCATCAGGCAAGCTGCTCACAAAATTGGTATTCCCGACGAACAAATAATCATACATAAGGCTTCAAGAAAAGAAGTTCCTGTATTGCTTTCATTGGGTAAATACTCAATGTTTTTTATCAAACCAGTATATTCTAAAATGAGCTCATCCCCCACCAAGCAGGGCGAAATCATGGCTATGGGTATACCTATGATAGTGAACGATAACATAGGAGATACAACTGAAATCATTCGCACATATAATGCAGGTTTTGTTTTAGAGAATTTTTCAACAGACACAATAAATGAAATAGTGGAACAAATAGCCATGAGAAAACCCATAAATCATACACAAATCAGAGAGGGAGCTAAAAAGATTTATTCCCTTGCTGGAGGGGTTGAAAAGTATGCTGGAGTATATCAACTCATAGGGAAAAATAATGACTGAAATTAACAGTAAAAAAATATTATTTATTGTGCCTCATCCTATAGGCATGTCTCCTGGCCAAAGGTTCAGGTTTGAACAATATCTAGAAATATTGAATGATGCGGGATATGCATATGAAGTGAGAGCTTTTTTAGACAACAAAACAGCAAATATCCTATACGACGAGAAAAAATATCTGTACAAGATTGTAGGAATCGTTTCAGGATACTTAAGAAGGTTTTATCACTTAATCCGATGCTTCTGTTGTGATTACATCTACATTTATAGAGAGGCCTCTCCGCTAGGACCTCCTTTTTTAGAATGGATCATCGCAAAACTTTTTAAAAAAAAAATAATTTACGATTTTGATGATGCTATTTGGATACCTAAGGTCTCACCAAACAATGCGATAGTAGGTATAGCAAAATGTCCTTCTAAAGTATCTAAAATATGTAAATGGGCATATAAAGTAAGTTGCGGTAATGAATACCTTCGTCAGTATGCATTAAAGCACAATAAAAATGCTTACTATATTCCCACCACCATTGATACCGAAAACCTTCATAACAGGTTAAAACATCAAAATACAAAGCGTTTAATAGTAGGATGGACGGGAACACACTCCACTTTGATTTACTTAGAAAAAATTATTCCTCTTCTGTCAGTTCTTTCTGAGAAATATGATTTTGAAGTGCATTTAATATGTAATCAAAAACCTAAATGGTATTTTAAAAAAATGAAATTCATACCATGGAACATAAAAACAGAAATAGATGACTTGTTGGAATTCAATATAGGGCTTATGCCATTGATAGAAGACGAATGGACCAACGGTAAATGTGGATTTAAAGCACTTCAATATATGGCCCTTGGAATACCACCATTAGTTTCGCCAGTCGGAGTGAATAAGTTGATTGTACAAAACGATGTAACGGGTTATCTTTGTGAATCGGACATGGAATGGGAAAATTATTTAGTAAAACTCTTGTATGATCCACAAAAAAGAATTGAAATTGGCATGAACGCCAGAAAATTCGTAGAAAACAATTTTTCTGTCAAATCAAATAAAGATAATTTTCTTCGTTTATTTACATGAATAAAACCTTCTTTAAGAGCTCTTCTTAACAGATTAATCTTTTCATATGTTCTTATAAATATCTTTCAATTTAGTTTAGAATGTTAATTTTGCCATAATGGCAGTCCAAATACTGTTGGCAATATTCTTGCAATAATCGTGACATTGTAAAAAAGGACATTATTATTATGTTGTCAGAAGAGAAAAACGAATCACAAGAGCAAACTACCGTAAGTAATGAAACATCGTCAGAGAGTAAAGAGAGCTCGGCTTTACCAAACCTTGAGGCAGAATTAGAGGCGTTGAAGTCTGAAAATGAAGCGCTCAAGGATAAGTATCTGAGGCTATACTCTGAATTTGAGAATTTCAGAAAGCGCAACATTAAAGAGAAAGCCGAGCTTATTAAATCGGCATCTGAAGATACGATACTTGCAATACTTCCGGTAATAGACGATTTAGAGAGGGCTTTGAAGTCGTTTGGAGAAAATGAATTACTTAAAGAACAATTAGAGGGTATAACCCTTATTTACAATAAACTCGTAAAATCATTGGAGGCAAAAGGACTAAAGGCGATGACATGCATAGGCGAAGTCTTTAACCCCGAGCTCCACGAAGCCATAACGCAGACACCCATAGAAGATGAATCTATGAAAGGTAAAATAATAGATGAAGTACAGAAGGGGTATTTCCTTCATGACAAAGTGATACGATTTGCAAAAGTTATAATAGGAGCATAGTAAAATGGCTAAGAGAGATTATTATGAAATATTGGGCGTGCCGAGAAATGCTTCTCAGGAAGAAATTAAGAAGGCCTATCGTAAAATGGCCATAAAATATCATCCTGATAAAAATCCCAATAACCCTGAAGCAGAAGAAAAATTCAAAGAAGCAGCTGAAGCATATGAAGTACTCAGCAATCCGGAGAAAAAACAACGTTACGACCAATTTGGACATGAGGGGCTCTCCGGAAACGGCGGCTTTAGCGGCGGAGGCATGAACATAGAGGATATTTTTGCCAATTTCGGTGATATTTTCGGAGAGGATGGCCCATTTAGCAGCTTTTTTGGAGGGCACACAGGAAGGGGAAGAGCAAAGAGAAAAGGTTCTAACCTGAGGATAAAACTTAAACTTACACTCGAAGAAATTGCCAACGGCACAGAGAAAAAAATAAAAGTAAAACGCCATGTAGCCTGCGATGCATGTGGTGGAAATGGCTCCAAGAATGGTTCTTCCATGAAGACTTGCTCCACCTGTAACGGTACAGGTCAGGTGAAAAGAGTAGTAGAAACCATGCTCGGCAGAATGATGTCTTCTACTACATGTCATGTTTGTGGAGGAGCAGGAACCATGGTAGGTGAGAGATGTACTGTTTGTAACGGCACAGGCACTCAGGAAAAAGAAGAAATCATCACCATAAAAGTTCCTGCCGGTGTGGCAGAAGGAATGCAACTCTCCATGAGTGGAAAAGGCAATTTTCCTCCTGGAGGAGGAGTTCCCGGCGATTTACTCATTCTCATAGAAGAAGCCGAAGATGAAGTGCTCAAGCGTGACGGGAACAATATTATTTATGACTTATACATATCCTTTACCGATGCTGTATTTGGTACTACTGTTGAGATACCAACTATAGACGGAAAGGTAAGAATAAAAATAGAACCCGGCACTCAAAGCGGAAAAATATTACGTCTTAAAAACAAAGGTTTAAAAGATGTAAACAGTTACCATCGTGGCGACCAAATTATTTACGTACACGTATGGACTCCTCAGCAGCTCACCAAAGAAGAAAGAGAAATATTGCAAAAACTACAACATTCAGAAAATTTTAAACCTAACCCCGGCAAGAATGAAAAAAGTTTCTTCGAAAAAATAAGAGAGTTTTTCTGACCAATACTCTGACTTAACTTATCTTGCATGAGATACTTTACTATAGGATTCTCAAATATGTTTTTTATTACATATTCAGCAAAAAAATTGTCGGCAACACTTCAGCAAACGCAGCTTCTTTCACTGAATGACTCAAATTTTTTCCACTGCATAAAATGAGTTAATTCCCTTAACAACTCAACCTGTTTTCTGATGCATGAAATAGCATAAAAGCCGCATATTTGCATAAGGTTTAACTTTCACACAACATGGTTACCCGAAAAAAACTAACACAGTACATCATTACTATAATAGCTATTCTGATTGCCGAAACTATTGATGCATATTTTTTTTTAGTGATGAACAAATATAAGAGCAACACAATGCCTTATCGCTCTACACTTATACACATGCTTTGTTCTATTGCCATCTACTACCCGTTGATTACTCATTTAGATAAGTACATTAAAAAGGCCACTAAAGGTTATGTAAAACAAAGCCAAAAATTAGGCACTGGCAACTTTAATGGGATGTTAATCGGATTCATTGTTTTCTTTGTGATAATCTGGATGGTGCTGGTGAGAATATGGTACAACAGAAACATGATAGATGATATAGTTAATTGGATATCTGATACGATTTGAAAGAGTCTATTCATTAATCAATTTGTATTGCAAGCATAATTAAATTTAAAAATACACGAATCTTTTTTTGGAGCGGAAAACATCCGTAAAAAGTAAATTAGAGTTTCGCACATAATATCGTTTGCCATTCACTCTTATGGCGCACCAAATGTCATGGTAAGACCGCACGGTTATTTTGTTTCCTTTTTTAATATTACCCCTCACCTGTGCACCTGCTGAAGGCGCCGACATAAGCAAGGCATCGTTGCTCACAATAGCTTCATCGGGAGATAAATCAAAAGTGTAGAAAACAAATAATACTGAGCTAATCATGGTTACTACAATGAAGCTACGCCTCCTTCGCTTTTCAGGCAGAAAACTTGAGTAAATCATATATATTAGTAACAAAGCGAGCACTGCATACATGATGTGATATTCATACTGCGCATAAAGGGACAAAAAGAAAGACCAATCTGTATATTCGTATCCGGACAGATTATACCGGGCAGCCAAATAGTCCATTTTTTGTAATACAGCTCTTTTTTTTGTTATGGAGTAATATATATCCAGATAATACAACGCCATGGTATAGTTTCCCAAACCTTCATTTATAAAGGCCATCTTCAGCAACATTTGATCTGTATAAGCACCTGAATTCCAAATACGCGTGTATATATCATAGGATTCGATAAACATTTTTTTTTCAAATAGTGAGTCGGCATGCGTTAAATTTCTCAAATTAACACTGGATGCTGAAAGCCACTCAAAAAGGCTGAAAATGTACAAGGAAGAAAAAAATATTTTGACTTTATGATTTGGCATTATGATAATACTTTGTACTTTTGCATCCTCAATTAAATAAAAAAGGCTTTAATTGCAATAAAAAGATCTCGTAGCTCAGCAGGTAGAGCACATCCCTTTTAAGGATGGGGTCCTGGGTTCGAATCCCAGCGGGATCACGAAATGCTCGGGAAAACTCCCGAGCATTTTTTCTTTCAAGGTAAAAATTTTTTCTGCTCTTCTAATGTGGGCATCCGACATGTATCTCTTTTACCAAACCATGCATACCTGTTTCTGGCAATAATATCGTAAACAAAGTTTCTTATAAATGCCGGCACTATCATAAGCACAATACAAACCTTCCAGAAACCTCCCAAATGGTAGACAATGCGCAGAGCAGCTTCCGACTTGTAATACCACTTACCTTTATGTTCAAAAACAACAGAGTCAGAAAAAGGCAGGTGTAAAAGTTTATTTTTCTGTTGAAAAGTTTCTCCCTGTATGGGAGAAAAAAGTAAACGGTTTTTTTTATCGAATTTCAAAAGAAAGTTTACGAAACAATTGCATAAACCACATACCCCATCAAAGTAAACTACAGATTTTTGTTGTCTCTCACACATCTGATGTCAGGTTATTATTGTTTTACTTTATTCGGTTCCGTGTCATTTGCCAAAAGTTTTTTTACTTTTTGGTACATAAATGAAATGATGAGAAGAAATATACCCAGAGAGACGAACGCTGCAATTTTACCGGCCTGCGGAATATTTCTTATGTCAAATAAAAATAATTTTACCAGCGTCAATGCAAATAGAGATAAAGCAATAATCCTCAATGTTTTTATCTTCATGCTCATACCCCATACCATAAACAGAAGTGCACACATACCCCAGAGAATAGGCAATCCTACTTTATAATATTTTCCTGTTACAGATGAAACGGATGTACCGTCACTATGAAAAAACCATACCACAACATGCTCTGCTTCTATACTGACCAGCAAAACAAATATTAATGAAGTATACCAAAAGAAAATATTATGAATAATGCTTGAGTCTAAAAAATATTTTTGCACCATTCTGAAACATTTATACATAATCACCAATAACAAAATCGTGCTGATATAATGGCTCAGGAAAGGATGTATGTGGGTTTCTGTACCCTTTAGATAAGCGTTTCTGTAAGAGACCACGTTGTAGGCATAAAACACAAACAAAAGAACACAAATGCTTGATGCCGTAAGTAAAAGAAATCGCGAAGCCTCTGTGCTGCGCTTTTCATAGTAAAGCATAACCATAAGCATATAAAAATACAGGTATACGGATAAGTAAATCTGTACAGCCTTTTCACTCAAGTCCCATTTATTTAGTTGATATGAAAGCTCGTAATATCCGTTGAAATAAAGCACCAGAATGATTAAAATGCTGAGCAATGATGAAAAAAAATTCAAATCCGTTTTATACAAGAATCCCTCCCTGAAATATTTGATTTTTGATTTTATGAAGAGCAGACACAAAACACTTATTAAGCCTGTGATAAAAATGCCGTTAAACAACAGAGGCAAATTTTCATTTTTGGCATATACAATTATCCAATTAATAACTAAACTCATAAGGCCACTCATGAGAGTAGCTACTGAAGCAATTTCAATAGATATTTCCTGCTTTTTTGTGCCATACCAAAAAAGCATTGCCGAAATGAGCATCCAACCCAATGTGATGTGCTGATGTTTGAACTGGTAAGGCACTGCAAGATACAAAGCAACCAATGCTATATACAGAAACAGATTATTTTCGTGCAAATTACCAATGGTTGACTGAGCCCTGAATCTTATCCATGTCAGGCCATTTACAAGAAATATCCCCATAAGCAAGATTCCTTTCAAATTTATAGCAGATATAAAATGCATAAAGTATATGCCTGAAAAAAAATACAAGAAGTGATTAATCACAAGAATAACAGAACGACTTTTATCTTTAGTGCTTCCCCACCGAAACAAGTTCATCATGATCATAGCTAAGAATACGATATAAAAAAGTGTAGAGAACAAAAAAGTATTCTTGTACAGTATAATTTTTTCGGATGATATTTCTGAAAGTGATAACTTGTTGAACAAATATCTCAACCCACTGAATTCACGATAGTCCGGAATGATGATATATCCCAAAAACCAGCCACCGAAGACGAGTACGGTGAGTACAAAACAAATTATGTTAAGCAACCTCCAGTTTTTGAAATAGGCCAGCACCAGCATGCCTGAGTTGAGAATGATAATATAGGTAAACAGCGTAACATAGCTTCCATCGCCTTTGCTCACCATGAAAGGCGACACAAAACCACCCACTATGGCTAGCGCTGCAAGCTCCATACGATCGTAGCGGAGCGAGAGTAATACTGCAAAAGACGTAATGCTCACCATAATGAAAAAAGCTACCGTTTGTGAAAACAATGCATATTCATGAAAAGCAATGGAAGTAGTAAAATAAAATACCGAAAGTCCTCCTCCCACCAATATCGAACTGAAGGTACGATAAGTGCTGCGCATGCGGTGTGCAAGTCCTATCAAAAGGCCTCCGGCTACCATGCCGATAAATGCGCGTCCGGCTTCACCTATCCAATTTTTATCTATAGCATACTTTACAAAATATCCTATACCCAGCACCAGCACTGCAATTCCGATTAGGTTTACCAAATTTTCTCCTATATATTTCTCTATATCGGTATGTTTTTGGGATTTTGATGAAACAGCATGGTTCAATGGTTCAGCCGGTGTTGTCTCGTTGGTGGTTAGAACAGTTTCGGCAGAGAGTTCATTATTATTTTTCTGCTGTTGGTCAGTAAGGTTGGGAAGATATTGGCTCTCCCAGTCATCTTCAAATACAAAATCCTCCACAGATTTGAGATCAAAGTTTTGAGGAGACGTAGTGAAGGTTGATTTGTCTTTTTGGCTTTCGCTAAGCCGCGACACTTCTTTGAATATGCGATTTATTTTTTTTTCTATTTTGTTGAGCTTTGAATGTTGCAGCAGTATGATTACGGAAAACACCAGCAATGCGATAAAGAGGATAACTTCCATGGGTCTAGCTAATTTTACTCCAGTTTATACGATTAGTTTTCATTTTATTTAATTCTGTTCGAATGGGCAGGTTTTGTATGGTTTGCAGTTCAGGGTCGTTTTGTAGTATGGCCATAGCCTCGTTTCGTGCGCGCTTCAATAGTTCTGCATCTTGTGCAAGGTCTGCAATGCGCAAATTTACAATTCCGCTTTGTTGCGTTCCGGTAAGGTCTCCGGGGCCTCTCAGCTTAAGGTCTACATCGGCAATTTCAAATCCGTTGTTGGTACGCACCATGGTGTCTATACGTATTCTCGCTTCTTTTGTGAGTTTATAGCCGGTCATGAGAATGCAATACGATTGCTCAGCGCCTCTGCCTACGCGCCCTCTGAGCTGATGCAATTGTGAGAGGCCAAAGCGTTCGGCATTTTCTATGACCATTACCGTAGCATTCGGTACATTCACGCCCACCTCTATTACGGTGGTAGCTACCATTATTTTGGTTTCATTTCTTAAAAATCTCTGCATTTCAAATTCTTTTGCTTCAGGAGTCATCTTGCCGTACATAATACTTACAACACCTTCACCAAATGCCCTGCACATACTTTCATACCCATCCATCACATGTTTGAGGTCGGTTTTTTCTGATTCCTCTACTAAAGGATATACCACATATATTTGCCGGCCTTCCTCAATTTGCTTTCGCAGGAATGCGAATACATTCAGGCGGCTGCTATCGTAGCGATGTACAGTTTTCACCGGCTTGCGGCCTTTGGGCAACTCATCAATCACGGATACATCCAGGTCGCCGTATAAGGTCATAGCTAATGTACGTGGTATAGGAGTGGCAGTCATTACCAATACATGAGGAGGAATGTCATGATTTTTTTGCCATAATTTAGCCCGTTGAGCTACACCGAAGCGATGCTGTTCGTCAATTACGGTGACTCCCAGTTTTTTAAACTGCACATCATCTTCAATGAGTGCATGTGTGCCTACGATCATTTTCATCTCACCGTTTTTCAATTGTTCCAACAAAATGTTTCGTTCCGATTTTTTAGTAGAACCGGTGAGTATGGAAATGGGCAAATGAATTTTCTCTGCATATTCTTTCAATGTGCGGTAATGCTGCTCAGCAAGTATTTCAGTGGGAGCCATAAGGCATGCCTGCGTATCATTGTCCACAGCCATGAGCATGGTAAAAAAGGCTACCATAGTTTTGCCACTACCTACATCGCCTTGCAGCAATCTGTTCATCTGCTTTCCGCTGCACATATCATCGTATATCTCCCTTATTACTCGTTTTTGTGCATTGGTTAGTTCAAAAGGCAAATGATGTTTATAGAACTCATTTAGCGTAGGAATTTTTTTAAACACAAAACCCTCTTGTTCGGTTTTGCGTTGGTTTTTCAGCTGCAACAATTTCAGCTGAATAAAAAACAATTCATCGAACTTTAGCCTATATCGGGCTCTATTCAGCATGTCGAAATCTGAAGGGAAATGAATATGTTCGTAAGCTTCGCGCAAGGGCAACATCCCGAGTTTTTTTCTAAGATCTTCCGGAAGAGTTTCATCAATGGTTTTGCCGGCCACATCAAGCAGCGTTCTTATTAATTTAGAAATGGATTTACTGTCTAAGTTTTTTTTCTTTGCTTTTTCAGTGGTGTGATATACGGGAAGAATCGCTCTCTTCAACGCTGACTCTGATGGAATTTCGAGCTCCGGATGTGCAATGTTAAGTTTGCTCCCAAACAGTGAGGGCTTTCCGAAGAGAATGTATTCAATATTTGTTTTTACAGATTTAGTAACCCATTGTAAACCTCTGAACCAGACAAGTTCTATACATCCCGTAGCATCGTGAAATTCGGCCACTAATCTTTTGCTGCCCTCCTTTCCGACGAGTGTCATGTTTTTAATATATCCCCTGAGTTGTATGAAAGGCATATCCTCATGAACTTGTGCTATGCTATGGAATTTTGTACGGTCTTCATATCGAAACGGAAAATAGTTGAGCAAATCACGATACGTAAATATGTTGAATTCCGTATTTAACAGCGATGCTTTTTGAGGCCCCACGCCTTTTAAGAATTCTATTTTTGTATCCAGGTAGTCAGGCATATTCTGTGTAGAAAAGCAGCATAGTAATTACTTTCAACTCTATCGAAATATACGTAAATACTTTTGCTCGTTTCGTTTCAGAAAGGTAGTCTTAACTGATTTAATTTATGAAAATCTTTTAAGTTTGTAACAGGTACAGACTTACAGAGGCTTGAAAATTCTCATACTCCGTTTTTCTTCTATTGGCGACATCGTACTCACCACACCCGTTGTACGCTGCCTAAGGAAGCGCTATCCGGATGCAAAGATTCATTATTGCACTAAAAAAAAATTTGCTGCCATTCTTGAGCCTAATCCTCATATTGACAAAATCATTACTCTTGATGAACGGCTGAGAGATGTAGTATCACAACTCCGAAGGGAAAAGTACGATTATGTAATTGACCTGCATAACAACCTCCGTACAATGCTCATCAAATGCATGCTTCTGAAACCTTCATATACTTTTCGAAAGCTGAATTTACAAAAGTGGCTTTTAGTAAATTTCAAAATAAATCTGTTGCCGAACATACATGTAGTGGACAGATACATGGAGACAGTGAAAAAATTAGGTGTGGAAAATGATGGTATGGGTCTTGATTACTTTGTGCCCTCAGAAGATATTGTAGATGTTCAAAACTTGCCAGAACCGTATCGCAACGGTTATGCAGCCATGGCAATAGGAGCTCAGCATTTAACGAAAAAACTGCCCGTACACCGCATCATTGATGTTTGCAAGCTATCGCCATTTCCTGTCATCCTACTGGGAGGCAAGGAAGACTTCGCTCAAGGAGAAGAGGTGGCAGCGCAGTTTAAAAACTCAGATAAAAATGTACTTAATGCCTGTGGAGCTTATTCACTCCATCAATCCGCATCGTTAGTACAACAAAGTAAACTTGTATTTACTAACGACACAGGCCTCATGCATATTGCTGCTGCTTTCAAAAAAGAAATTTACTCTTTCTGGGGTAATACTGTTCCGGCGTTTGGCATGTATCCCTACAAAACGCACTTTCATATAATCGAAAATAAAAACCTTTCGTGCAGGCCCTGTTCTAAAATAGGCTACAAAAGATGTCCCAAAAAACATTTTAAGTGCATGAATGAATTGGATGTAACTGCTGCTCTGAGCAGGCTGACACCATACGAATCTCTTGGTAAGGATAGTGTTTAATGTCATGAAAAGGCTGTTAACAGGGATTTAAAGTGGCATATCACTCAGTTTCAACATATATCTTACAATAATCCGTCAAAATTTTCTGGCAGTATCTTAACTAATGCTATATGAAGTCATCTGTTTGAGATATACGAACAAACACAAAATCTATTTGAAATAATTTTGAGTACTATCTGAAACATTCAAGGCAAATGTTTGCACTAATCCCGAATTACGCATTAGCGGAAAAGCTAGTGAGATGTTTTTTTCTTTTGAGCGCGCCCCTGCGGGGCCGGGCTGTCCGCCACTCCGCTGTCGCTGCGGTGCTCCGCTAAAGCTCCGCACTGGCCTTGCAGGCCATGGCTCCCATCCCTCGCGCAGGTTCTATCGAACTCCTTCAGGTACATGAGGAAATGTATACCTCCGAAGTATCTTGCAAAAGGGACTGAGCGGTCTGTTTGAGCTCCTTTTTTGTGGAGCCTTCAGTGAAACAAAAAAGAGCGAGCCGCGAAGGCCCGGCCGCCGTCCCCCAAAGGGCGGCGGTTTGCCCTAATCTATCTAAAAAATGTAGAGATATGCCTCAAAAAAACCATGGTAAGTTGACGCTGAAATGTTATCGCACTTTAAAGACGCTCTCTTCCACAATGGTAAATGCCTAAGTTTGACCAATGGTTTGCCCATGCAGAATCCGGGTTAATCCTCATCCTGAAAAACCATCAAATAATAATAGCATAAATTAATGCTATGCATGCATAACATTTGTGTGGATTTCACCGTATATATTCACGTATAAACTTTTATGCCCATGGAAACCACAGCAAGCAAAATAAAAGGCGGAAGTTTTCTGCTTACAGAGACCGATAGTTCGTTAATTTTTATTCCTGAGGAATTTAATGAAGAGCAACGAATGATGCGCGATATGGCGCGTGATTTTCTGACACAGCATGTGCTGAACAAACTAGATGCTATTGATAATCAGGAAGAGGGTCTAATGGAAAAATTATTGGATCAGGCAGGCGAACTTGGGTTGTTAGCAACCTCTATACCCGAGAAGTATAATGGCTTTGGAAAAGACTTTAATACTTCGTTGCTCATTACCGAAGTGGTCGGTGCCGGGCACTCTTTTGCGGTGGCTCTGGCAGCGCACACCGGAATCGGTACGTTGCCCATTTTATACTTTGGCACAGAAGAGCAAAAGCAAAAGTATCTGCCCAAATTAGCTACCGGTGAGTTGAAAGCAAGTTACTGTCTTACAGAACCCGGTTCCGGATCAGATGCTTTGGCTGCAAAGACAAAGGCTGTATTGTCTGCTGACGGAAAACACTACATTTTAAATGGCCAGAAAATGTGGATTACCAATGCAGGCTTTGCCGACATATTTATAGTATTTGCACAAGTAGACGGAGATAAGTTTACAGGATTTATCGTTGAAAAAGGAGAAGGCCTTACGCTTGGGAATGAAGAACATAAGATGGGCATAAAGGGTTCTTCCACACGCCAGGTTTTTCTTAATGAATGCAAGGTTCCGGTGGAGAATGTGTTAGGCCAGATAGGGAAGGGGCATCTCATAGCCTTCAATATATTGAACATAGGCAGAATAAAATTGGCAGCGGCGGCTCTTGGAGCGGCCAAACGCACGGTATCATTGTCGGTACAATATGCTAAAGAGCGCCATCAGTTTAAACAGCCTATTGCTAACTTTGGAGCTATTCAGCATAAACTTGCGGAACAATCTATACTTTGTTACGTGTGCGAATCAGCTTTGTATCGAGCAGGTGCAAACATACAGGAAGCAGAAGAACACTTCAAAGCATCGGGAAAAAGCTACGAAGAGGCCCTCATGATGGCTGCCTCTGAATTTGCCATAGAATGTGCCATGCTAAAAGTTGCCGGCTCAGAAATGCTTGACTACGTAGTAGATGAAGGCGTACAAATATTCGGAGGATATGGTTTTTCAGCCGACTACCCTATGGACAGAGCTTACCGCGACTCTCGAATAAACAGAATATTTGAAGGCACTAACGAAATCAATCGTCTGCTCACTATGGACATGCTGCTCAAACGTGCCATGAAAGGAGAACTTGATGTAATGAGTGCCGTAATGGCCGTGCAAAAAGAACTAACGGGCATTCCTGAATTCGGCGAGGAGAATACTGCACTATTTTCCGCAGAAAAAAAATACATCGCAAACATGAAGAAGGTGTTGCTCCTGACAGCGGGCGCTGCCGCACAAAAATACATGGAAAAATTAGCTCATGAGCAAGAAATTCTGATGTATCTGGCAGACATATGTATTTGGATATACATGGCTGAGTCTGCCTTGCTTCGCACGGAAAAACTGGTCTCTATGAAAGGAGAGAAAGAGGTATCGGTTTATATTGATATGGCTCGTGTGTACTTAAATGATGCAATGGAAAAGGTAAACATAGCCGCTAAAAACATTGTAAACGCCATAAGCGAAGGTGATATGCAGCGCATGATGCTTATGGGTGTAAAGAGGTTTACCAAAACATCTCCATTCAACACCAAAGATGCTCGCAGGAGAATAGCTGCATTCGTTATAGATGCAGGGCACTATCCTTTTTAAGAAGAAAAAATAGAGTTGCCATTTCTATTGCGAAACACTGTTCGCATTTTAGGGTTAATCTATATTGTTTTCAGTTGGTTTCAGTGGAGCTAACTGTTACAGCTGATTCTTTTTCTATCTACAAAATAGAAATAGTAGGCTAAAATTACTGAAGAAATGGTATATGATACATTTGTAGCTATAAATACGGCATTAATCTTAAAAGTATCTATCAGGAGTGAAAGCAATACTACATTTGCCGCCAATCCGATAAAAGACTTTATGATCAAAATGTTTTGATCGCCTTTTGCAGAAAAGTAGTGGCCGTGCAGGTTTGTAAAAGCTATTGCTAACACACCGGGCAGTATGTATGTAAGCAAGTATTTTACAGAAGAAAAATTTTCCCCGAACAAAAAGATATACCACTCTGAGGGCACAAAGAAAATGATGACAGCAAGCAAAAAGCTGAGGAATATACCTTTTAATGCCTGACGATGTGTTTTACGGCGGTTTTCCATCATATTCGCCGAGTGCAGTACATCCGTATAATGTATGGTAGACATGCTGCGGCTCACCACCCATATGGATTCGGCCAATGCTATAGCAACTGAGAATTGGCCTAAAGCAGAATATCCCATTTTACTTAATATAAAAAAATAAGACACACGATAAGAGAGAAATTGCAGCAGATAACTTAATTCATTTTTTATTCCATACATCGTAAGTTTTTTCCATTTCCCAGTATCAAGCATGGCTTCCGGCCATCCGCAGATTTTCAGCATAAGCACAAAACCAACAATGCTTAAAACAGCCAGGCTTGCATACATACAGTAAAAGTACAACTCAAGAGTCAATGTGTAGTTGATGGCAATGAGTATAGAGAAGATAATCAGAGGCAAAACACTTAATGAAACCACAAGAGCATTGTAGGTAACATATAGTTTTTTTCCCAGAAAAATATTAGCAACTCCATTTACCCATGCGTAACCAAGGGATATGAAAAAAATGTAACTCCAAAATTTTCCGTTGGTGACAATGCTCATGACTAATGTACCTGATAAGGCAAAGAATCCGGATAAAAATAAATGGTATGTAAATAGCTCTTTCGTTGAAAATTTTGGAACGTGATATGTAAGCGTGCTCCCACCGGATACATTGGTCAAAATATTGATTATAGATACACATGCAAGCACATACGATATCACGCCTCTGCCTTCAGCTCCAAAGCATCGTGTAGTGTACACTATCATTAAAAAATTAGAAAGCAACAATATTGCTCTGCTTATTATGGTAAGTTGAGTATGCTTGCTAATCATTTGTCGTTACGAATCGGATGAAATTATCTTTTATTTTATCCCAGTTGTATTGTCTTTCAGCATATGCTCTGGCTTGTAAGCAATGCGATATATATTTTTCCTTGTTGGTGATGTATTCGCTGATTAAATCAGCGACGTATTGAGTATCGTCAGGATGTACCAACGTTCCGAATGGAGATATGTCTAAAGCTTTTTTAATGGCTTTTAGTTTAGTGAAAATAACTGGCCTTGCTGATGCCATGTAGTAAAAAAGTTTTATAGGAAGGCAATGTTGGTTTTCAATATCTCCCGAGCGTAAGTCGAGAAATACATGGGTGTCGCTTATCTCTTTTATATACTCTTCCAAACTTAACTTTGGCATCTGCTTCACGTTTACATTTTTCGGTAGCGTTGATAGATAAAGTGAGTATTTTTCTTCATCAATACTATCGCTGTACCAACCGATAATTTTGAGTTCAATCTTCAGCTCACAATGCTTTTTTGCTAATATGCTTACAACGTTTACAAACCGTGTAAAACCTTTTTCTACTGATATTTTTCCCGAATAGCTCAAAACTAATTTATTGGTTATAGGCTCTGTATGAGGACTGGAGAAGAACCTCAAATCCGGATAGTATGAAGTGTAGATGTATTTTTTAAATGGGAAAAATATTCTGTATGGTATGCTTTTGTAATACTCGCCAAATATGAATTTATCGGCAAACGATGTAGCGTATAAGTTGAAGAAAAACAATTTTGTTACGAGGTATATATTTTTTATGAAATGGAGACACAAATTTTTTTTTGAAGGATACCATTCAGTAATGTCGTAAAAAATAATACAAGGATTTAATTTCTTATATCTGTGTGCTGCAAGAATGGTAATGGGCTCTGAGCAAATGATTCTTTCAGGGTTGTGAACGGAAAGTTTTTCGAAAAAAATATTAATCTTCTTTCTTTTTGTGATGCCATTGTCATCAAAACTATCAATCAAGATGTTGTTGAAATGCGTTTGCTTCTTTCGCTTGCTACTGATGATGAATACCTGATGCTTTGCGGCCAATGCGGTTGCCTGATGGTGAAATATACGTTCATCATCCGGATAATGTGCTGATGTGAGGAAAGCAATTTTCATACTTTAAATAGCTAATTAAAGGAAAGAATTTGAATTAAAATTTGTGTATGGCTCTCCTGCAAATTTTTGAGCAATACAAAAAAAATATGTATTGTGGTTGCGGCTAATCATCAACAGCTTCAGTTGCATGTGTGTGTTATATTATTGCATATGTTCATGTTAGCTTAATCTAATAGGTTGTATTTTCTATGCCTTTCAGATAAAGTGCATGAATTTATTGATTCTGATGTGTGGCAATAAAAAATTCAACACCTAGTGATTTCATCCTTAAAAATTTTCATTGTCTAATGAACTTAAATTTAGTCAATAAATAAACAATGGGTTTAATTGAAATCACATTTTTAAATCATAATTTATTTATCTACTTTTTAAGTACGATACATTGAAGCACAAGAGAGTGGATAATTGAGGTCATTATGGATAGTTTCATTAGAGCATTAAAACCCGACGAATATAAGCTGGTACACAAATTGCGAAAGCAGGTTGCACAACTTATGAATGAGTATCGTTTGATAGAACCGGATGATAAGGTTATGGCATGTTTATCTGGTGGTAAAGACAGCTATACCATGCTGGACATGCTTTTGTATATGCAAAAAAAAGTGCCGTTTCGCTTTGATATAGTGGCAGTAAATCTAGATCAAAAACAACCTGGCTACCCGGAACATGTGCTGCCAGAGTATCTTTCTAAACTTGGAGTGGAATTTCATATCATTGAGCGTGATACTTACAGCATCGTAAAGGAAAAAACACCTGAAGGCAAAACCATGTGTAGTCTCTGCAGCCGTTTGCGAAGAGGTACTCTCTATGCGAAAGCCGACGAAATTGGCGCTACAAAAATAGCATTGGGGCATCATAAAGATGATGTGGTAGAAACCTTTATGTTAAATCTTTTTTTTAGTGGAAAACTGGAAGCTATGCCTGCCCTTTACCGAACAGATGATGGCAAACATGTTGTGATAAGGCCTCTCGTTTATTGCCGAGAAAAAGATATAGAACAATATGCACGCATGCGTAATTTTCCCATTATTCCATGTAACTTATGTGGCTCGCAGGAAAATTTGCAACGAAAAAAAATAAAACATATGCTTCAAAGCTGGGAAAAAGAATATGCCAACCGCACAGATATTATTTTCACCGCTTTGCATAATATACATCCATCGCATTTATACGATAAAAATTTTTATGATTTTATACAGTTTAAACATAATATCAACTCCGCTTCATTCTGAAAAATGTGAGTACTGTTACCAATTAGAGTATGCACAAACATTCTATGGGGCGGTGAATACATTACCACACATTTTTAGTGAGCCCGTATTTAATGTATTCAAAAATACCGGGGTGATACCACAACCTGCTTTGTCCTTGTGGTGGAGCTTTGGGTTCAAATGTTTGAGATTCTAAGTCGTCAATGGTTTTTTCCAATAATTCAAAACTTTTTTGCATCTGCAAAAGAGGATAGGTCACAAAAGTATCTTTGGAAGTAGGTTCAATGCAGGCCTGGTAGAGTATGGTTCCCGTATCTATACCGGCATCTACCATATGCACGGTGACACCGCAATGTTCATGATCATCTTGCGTGAGAGCCCAGTAGGCACCATGGACTCCTCTATACAGTGGAGTTATGCCGGCATGTGAGTTTATTATGGGGCACTGAAAAGAATTTAAAAATGTTTTAGACAATATTCTCGTACCGTTTACCAATATAAGTTCCGGCGATAGACTTTGGATGTTGGCTATGGTATGTGGGTCGTTTATGTTTTTGCAAAAGAAAGTTAAGGATTGGGGTATGGGTGCATAATCAAATCGGAAGCGAGTTTGTAACTCTATGGTTCTTTTTTTGGATATTAATTTTAAAAAAGGAACAGCAATGAGTTTAAATAGAATCTGCGAGGCTACATGCAACACACCTAATTTTTTTACTCTTCTTTTTAAGAAGAATAAAATGGGCTCTTTGTCTTCAAGGAATACCTGTACGATATTGGCTTTTTGTTTTAGCCTGTTATAAAGAGCTGTAGTAGTGCTATCGTTTTTTATGCCTAAAATTATTGTGCGCATCAGGAGATATTCTTTAATAAAAAGTCGCCCATGTTTGAACTAATGAAGCCATATTGTTTATTAAGTTGGCAATAGTATATGAGCAATTCTTCGAGCATGGAAATGTTTTTTTCTGTGTGAGCGCCGAAGTTGTGTGGGTGCCACCATAGGTGAAAAACCTGATTATTGCGGGCAGCGTGCAGCATGGACTTTTTTAGTCTGTTTTTTTTTAATGGTTCCAGCATGGATAATTTTTTGTTCCATGGACGCAGAAACCGACTGGCAGGTACATTTACCATTCCTTCATTATCAGCAGTGGGCATGGGGAAGGTATGGTGCCCGCTGATGTTAAAATACGTATCGGTAAAGCGAAATATTTTTAACAATAAACTTTCCTTGCTCCTTTTTCGGGGGGCATACATCCAATGGTTTTGATTTCCTCTGTAAACGTATATGTTCAGTTTGCGGCATACGGAAAGGTATTTCCGGTTAAACTGATTTCTGGGAAAAACGATGCTGTTTATTTTGATGCCATACTCATGTGCAATGTTTATAGCTGCGCGCAAGTCATGCTCGAAAGTGTTTTGCGATTGTCCCTCTTCAAGGCAATAGTAGTGGCTGAAGGTATGTGAAGCAATTTCCTGTCCGGGCGTTTTTTTAATGAGTTGTACAAGTGATTTGCCGAAATGGTAAGGGTCGGAGGCTTCGTCAGAGCCCACCTGATCCATGTATGTTCCATAGGGATTAAGTCTGGTGTCGGTATAGTGTGGAAGTTGTTCTGGCAAATGTTGAAGGAGATGTTGTTTGGTTTCAAAAAATAAAAAGCCTACGGTAGCAAATGTAGCTCTGATGTTGTAGGTTTTGAAAAGGTTTAACATCATTGGAATAGCCTCACGCACACCTTTTATATTTTCGCCATAATCTTCTATGGTGCGGTGGTCTCTTACTCCCCAAAATAGTTCAAAATCTAGCGATATTACGAAGTGGCCGGGCATGGATATGGTATAATGTATGAAAGGATAGGTTGGTTTAAACCTAATAAAAAAAATTGAATTAAGAGCTATGTGAATTTTTTTAAAGCAAGGTTTACATTAGTTTTTTTAAACAGTTTATATGTTGTGTGCCCGTTTTCTTGAAATACTTCTATAGAGTCCATTATTTTCTTAACAAGCATAAGCCCAACGCCACCTTTTCTTCTTTCGCGAATAAGTTGTTTTATGTCGGGTTCTTTTTGGTTAAGCAAATCATAATAAGAGCCAAAGTCTTTTATGCTGAAACTAATACCGGAATTTTCTTCTGATATTTCTACCTCTATGTTTTTGGTTTCATCTTTTTTGTTGGCATGTATTATACTGTTTGCGCATATTTCGTCTACTGCCAATACCAGCATATTAATTTCAGATTCAGACAGCGCGTATTTTCTTAAGGTATCGGAAACAAATTTCCTTACCTTTTTCAGGTTGCCGATGTTGCAAGATATTTTTATTTGGCTACCCATACTTGCGTGTATCATTGGCTTATTGTCTTAATAGCTTCTTCTTTATTACGAACAATCTGGATGAGTTGATCTAATCCCAAAATGCTAAAAACACTTTTTACCTTTTCGCTCATGTTGTATAGTATCATGCTTGTGCCTGTATTTTCAAAATCCTGTAAGTATGACATGAACACCCCAAGGCCGGCAGATGATATATATTTTAAATTTGTACAATCTATAAGAATATTTTTTTCATTGTTGCTTACTGCTTGTTCTATGGCCTTATCCAGATGTATGCTGGAGCTCGCGTCTAACTCTCCGTCTATGCTGATAACATATGCCAAATCTTCTTTAACACTTTGAATATTCATAACTCATTTGAACAATTTATACGAAATATATTTATCTATGTTTTAGACTATTTAAGTAAATTTTATAACTAATACTGTATAGTCGTCGTTTATTTTTCTGGAACCTGTGAATGCGTATAGGTTTTCAATGATTTTGCCATTTATTATGCTTGCCGAATCGTTTTTATATTTTTCTATTATGTCGAACATGTGTTGATGCCCATATTGCTGATTTTCGCTGTTAATGGCTTCTATCACTCCATCCGTATACAAGACCATTATGTCATTGGGGAGATAAGAGATGGTTTCCTGAGTGATGTGGTGTATGTATGTATGGTTTCTTATTATGCCCAATCCTAATCCTTTTGCATCAAGCAATCGAACGGAGTTATTATGAGCTGAGTAATATATAGCGGGGCAATGCCCGGCTCTGGAGTATTGTATGGTGCTATTCTTTTTGTCTATAATAAATAAACTTAGAGAGATAAACACTCTTTTTTCCAGGCAAGCTATCAGGGCTTTGTTGGCATCGTTCATAAATCGTATGGTATCTGTCTCAATGGGTATAAGGCTTTGAAACACACCTTTCATCTGAGCCATGTTAAATGCTGCGGAGGTACCCTTGCCCGATACATCGCCTATCACGATGGCTACTTTTTCTTTGTCAGGATAGTAGTAAATATCATAATAGTCTCCACCTACTATGTCGGAACCCATGGTAAATACATCAATCTGAAAAATATCGTTTTTTTCGAATGATTTTGGCAATAGACTGTTTTGTACTTCTTTTGCAATTTTAACCTCTTCTTTGTAGCGTTGATTTTCTAAAGCATCAGCAAGCAAGGAGAAGTTTTTAACCGATAAGCTTGCCTGGTTGCAATAGCTTTGCAGCAAATCGGCTTTAGAACGACTGTTGGAAGCGCCGGCATTACTTACCATATATATCACACCCAGATGTTCTTCATTGAAATGCAGAGGAAGTATAGTGAGCGACTTATAGGGGGTACCTGAAATGCGCTGGGTATGGTTAAGTTTGGAAATGGATTTTATAATGAACGGATCTTTGTCGGTTTGTATATGATTTTTACGCAAAATCTTTTTTATTTCGAATACATCTATTTCACTAATGTTAAGATTTACAAAAGCCTTGTAGTTCCCTTTTTCATCGGTTATTTCAATCCATCCGGCTTGTGTGGAGAATAGCTCTAAAGTTTCTTTAAGTAAAAGGTTGTAGAATTCATTTACTTTGCTTCCCTCCCTCAGAGCCTGATTTAGCCGTTGGTATATTTTTACTTCTTCTATTTTTTTGTCGTAGATAGAAGAAGTGGGCAGGTGAAATATCAATATGAGTAAAGATGATAAAGCATATAAGGATATGAAAGCAAACATGCCTAATATAAATACGTTGTCCCAAAGGGCTATGCTAATTTTAGATATTTGATGGTCGTATATCTGCAAGGTGTATGTGACGCTTATGAGCAAGGTGGCACCCATTTGCAGTACGGCCAGTAGCTTTTGTTTGTAGTTTAAATAGGCTATCCATTTCAGATTTAGGGATAAAATAATTGCCAATATGATTATTGGTGAAGCATACAGGTAAAAAACAGGATCAGTAAGGTCAAATATGAAGAAACTGCTGGATACGCTTATGTAGGCTAACACTTCAAAGATGTTCCAGCATATGGTTGTCAACTGATTTTTTTGATGTAATATTAATTTTTTCCATACATAAAAAGTGCTGGAGATAAATATGGTGATCAGCCCCAGATTGATGTGATAAAAAATCGTATTCAGCAACAAATGTTCTTGCTTTTCTAATGATAAGAAGTAGCGAATAAACAGAGATATTAAAATAGAAATGATTCCGGTAAACAGCACATAAGTGAGCAATTCATTATAATTTGTATGTTTGTGCCGGCCTATTTCGACTTTAAAAAACAACAAAGTAAATATGAAAAAGGAAGCAAGCAGATAGTTTGACAGGAAGTCGGAATATTCAGTCGGTATGTATACTTTTTCTGAAAAGAAAACAAAGGTATTGACTATAGAAAGGCATAGCCAAAAGAAGGAGGAAAGAGCAATATATAATCTTTTTATTCTTCTAATGAACATACTAAGTCATCTAAAAAATTAACATTATACTGCTTATTAAGATATAGATGTTCGGTATAGGCTATAACCCCGAACTAAATATAAAAATAAACCACATAACAAAAAATTAACGGCTACTGTAATTGGGAGCTTCCCGGGTTATTTGTATATCATGAGGATGTGACTCGATGATGCCGGCATGAGTGATTTTCACGAACTGTGCCTTTTTAAGAGATTCTATGTCGGCTGCGCCACAGTAGCCCATGCCGGCTTTCAGGCCGCCAACCAACTGGTAAATCACTTCAGTTACCTTCCCTTTGAAAGGGACTCTTCCTACTATACCTTCCGGTACCAATTTTTTAATGTCATCCTCTACATCCTGAAAGTAACGGTCTTTCGAACCTTCCTCCATGGCTTCCAAAGAGCCCATTCCTCGATAGGATTTGAATTTGCGCCCTTCAAAAATTATCATCTCTCCGGGAGCTTCTTCAGTACCGGCCAGTAGTGAACCTATCATAACTGAATCGGCGCCGGCGGCTATGGCTTTTGCTATATCTCCGGAGAAACGAATGCCTCCATCGGCAATGAGTGGTACACCTAGTTTTTTCAATGCTTTTGAAGCCTCATATATGGCAGATAGTTGGGGCACGCCTACTCCCGCTATGACGCGTGTGGTGCATATACTGCCGGGTCCTATGCCTACTTTTACCGCATCGGCACCTGCTTCTGCAAGTGCCTGTGCACCTTCTTCTGTGGCTACATTGCCGGCTACAAGTTCGAGTTTCTTAAATGCTTGTTTAACTTTTTTTACGGCTTCTATAACTCCTCTGCTGTGTCCATGTGCCGTATCAATACTCACAACATCTACTCCTGCCGCTACTAAAGCTTCTATGCGCTGCATCATGTCGGCAGTTACTCCTACGGCAGCACCAACCCGTAAGCGGCCATATTCATCTTTACAAGCCAGCGGCCGATCTTTTTTCTTGAGTATATCTTTATATGTAATAAGGCCTTTCAGATGACCCGATTTATCCACTATGGGCAGCTTTTCAATTTTATATTCCTGCAATATCTCTTCTGCTTCAGAGAGGGTAATGCCTTCATGAGCCGTGATCAGATTTTCTTTGGTCATGATTTCAGCAACTCTTTTTTTGCGGTCTTTCTGAAAGCGAAGGTCTCTGTTGGTAATTATACCTACCAATTTGCCCGTTTTGTCTACTACCGGTATACCACCTATTTTGTTTTCAGACATCATGTTGAGGGCATCTTCCAAAAGAGCATCTTCATGCAGAGTTACCGGGTCTAATATCATCCCGCTTTCTGAACGCTTTACTTTTTTTACTTGAAGCGCTTGTTCCTCAATGGACATATTTTTGTGTATAAAGGCTATGCCTCCTTCGTGTGCCATAGCTATGGCCATCTGATATTCTGACACAGTGTCCATTGCTGCCGACACTAAAGGTATATTTAAACGTATGTTTTTAGTAAGGTTCGTGCTGGTATCTGTATCTCTTGGTAATACTTGTGAGTAGGCAGGTAGAAGAAGCACATCATCATAAGTAAGGGCTTCATACAAAAACTTGTCGGTAGGGAGTGACATGGCAAATCGTTTATTTATCGTTATTTGCCGGACAAAGGTATATAAAATACTTTAATTCAAGTCATCCTCACTATCATTTTTTTTGGATATATACACAATCATCATTCGTTCCAGTGATAAAATAGATTGGTTTAGCATTAAAAAATACACGCTACACTTTTGCAAATCATTTCTGCGAAGGAAAATCGATCGCAATGAAATCTCAAAAGCAAAAAGCATCATAACTCTATTTATGCAAATTATGCAAAAAGGCTCACCATCATTTAACCCATAACTGATATGCTGTGCGGATTTGTAAGATTAAAATAACAAATTTTATCTATATTCGTTTTCAATAAGGTAGCAGATAAAAGTTACCCCTCTCTAAGATTCATCAACATTGAAACCCATGATAACTAACATGAATACTACTTTAGTGAGATCATATCTATTAGTTTTTATGCTTTTGGGAAAAATAAACTCTTTCGCTCAGACGGATGTATTGGCGCCACTGACAGAAGCTGAAAAAAAAGAAGTTGAAAACTTGATAAATCGTTATGCTCAGTTTGTAAACTATATGCGTACAGAAAAAAATCCGGAGTTGCGCAAAAATGCATCGGTAAAATTCTTAAAAGAATCTTTGGTTGGCCCAGATGTATATACCATTTATGACTTGCTGCCTACACCTGTAGCCGACAGCTCTGTAAAATTTTTGGTATACATGAATGCTTTAGCGGATACCGCAAAAAACCAGGGCGAACATGTTGCTAAAATCATTCGTATGGGAGAGGTTCATTTTGACCGCTGGCGTAGAATATTTTACATACCGGTATTAGTGCAAAAAAATGTTATTAAAACTATAGAAGAAACAAATGAAAATGAGAATGATTTTTCGGTTTCGTCTACTATGGAATTTCTTAGTTCTAAGCAACTCTCGTTTTATGTACGTTTTGATAAGGAAAACAATGTGTCGAAAAATTTCAAACTGATGTGTATCACAACATCCGATGCGCCCCCAATATTACCTCCGCTGGGTAAGTATCAACTTTGGTGGAGCCAACTTCCCGCAGAGTGGAAAAACTACTTTAACGCTAAGAAAAAAATGGAAGAGTACCCTCGCGACTCTGATGTTGAACGATTGACATGGACAACAACCTTAGACCTATCGAATACGAATTTCACTACTTACGACCCCATATCTATGTTCACTAACGTGCAAACTTTAAATTGCACATCCAGTGCTCTTGCATCGCTGAAACCTTTGTCTGATATGAGTGCTCTGCGCATACTCAACATCAGTAAGTCGAAAGTGCGTTCACTTCAGGGCATAGAAAAATGTACAAAACTGGAAGAGCTCTATTGTTCGGCTATACAACTAAAAAGCATTGAGCCTGTTCAGTATCTGACCGGATTAATAAAGTTTGATTGCTCCGAAAACGACATAGAAGATATATCGCCGGTAAAAGATTTGATAAATCTTAAAGAACTCAACATCTCTCTCAACATACGCATTAAAAACATTGATGCCGTGAAAAATCTTGTGAACATGGAAAAATTTTCATTCCGAAAAATTGAAATTAAAGATTTATCCCCAGTGTCAGGCATGAAAAACTTAGTACATTTAGATTGTTATAGCACCGGCATCACCAGCTTAGAGCCCATACGCAATCTTCAGAAGATTATTCATCTGGACATATCGAACAATAAAATAACTTCATTAGAGCCCATAAGAAATCATAAATACATCATAAACCTGTATCTGAATACCTCCAGTGTTTCTGATTTGTCAGTAGTAGGAAATTTTTACAATCTGCGTGAGTTGGACATCTCAAACTGTCCGCAGATAAAGACGTTGGCAGGAGTACACGACTTGCCTTACGTAATTCGCCTAATGGCTGTTTATACCAACATTGATAAAAATGAAATTCAACGATTCAAAAAAAATCATCCAAAGTGTGCCATCACCTACTATTAACCAAAATAATTTTTTTTATTACAGTATTAAAAAGAATTAAAAAGCAGTTGTTTTAGCATTTACTCTTGTGATTGAACTTATCTCAATGCATCTTGCCATTAATTTTTGAAATAGGCTTCAATGTGAATTTTTTTGAATCTAACAGATTGGTCATGATTTTCTTCAGTTTTCAACTGCAAATCAAAATGGCCACCTGTATAAAGTTTTCTATTAATGAATGGATTAAACATCCACGAAATCATGATATGTATTTACTAAACCTTCCAGGCATGAATTTTTTTTTCAATCAAAGCAGCTAAGTCGCTTTTTTTCATGATAAGT
>JANWYS010000170.1 GCA_025054875.1 Cytophagaceae bacterium
CGAAAAGCCTATGAGCGCAAAGTGCCAAAATTGAATTATGAGACGAGAAAATTTAAATGGGAAGCATGAATGGGAACGGAGCGAAGGCGTAGCCGTAGCGAAGTTCCCATTCATGTAAGTATGTAACAAATAAAAAAAGTACTATGTTTGTAAAAAAAAAACAACTACACTTCATACACACTTTTGGGGATACTACCAAAAATCCGGGTTTAAATATGCTAAAATATAACATAATATAAAATCTTATTTTATCAGGCTATTTTTAATTAAATGTGAACAATTTTGGTATAATTATTGTCCCTTTAAAACAAAATGATGTTTAACTATAAACTCCTTAAAGCTTATGAAAAAGTTTTACGCACTTTTCTCACTTATACTAATTAGTTTTCTTGTTAACGCTCAAATTTACAGAGATGGTTTCACGTATAACAGTTCCATTTCTAACCATGCCCATAATTGGAGTTGGAATTCAGCAACGGGGTATATGGTGTCTCATCCTAATAATTCTACTGTAACTCTGATTACAGGCATGATGGGACAGCCCAATACAGATCTTGAGTATAGTTTTTATGATAATCCACAGATGGTGGGTATTGGGCCTTATACTGGAGGTGGCAACAATATCCCTAATCTGAACATGAACCTTCCTGGAGCAGATAACGTGTACGTGGTAGTGCGTTCTGAAAGAGGCAACCCACGCCTAAGACTGCGAATTAAAGACACTTTAGGTCATGTATCTAATGCTGGACTTATCCAAGATATAAGGCAAATTGACAGCATTAATTCTGTATATATTTATAGTTTTAGAACTCCACTTGATACCATCTCCTCGGGTTGCAGTAGTATGAGCCCTTGTTCAGTGCAAAAAAGCAAAATCGGAAGTTTACTTTTTAGTGTTGAACCTGATGGTATATTTAATGGTGTTGTTGTGATAGATTATATACAAATTGGTGGGAGTATACCAAATATCCCAGATGTAACCATAACATCTCCCAGCAACGGTGCAATAGTGAGGAATCCATTTACTATATCAGCTATCTCTTCATTAGCTCCTGCTAATATAGAATATATCTCTTTTATTGAAAATTTAAATGTACTTCACACGGACTCCACTAGCCCATATTCTTTTAATTGGACAAATGCTGCATTGGGTGCACATTCCATGATTTGTTTTATACATAATAAACAGGGTATATACAATACAAGTAATATAGTGAATTTTACGGTAGCTGAGCCTGAAATCAATGTCAAAGCGGGAAGTACAAACCTTGCAAGTGGAAATTCCTATAGCTTCGGTAGTTTGAATGTAGGAAGTACGGCGGGACCTATAACTTTTACCATTGAAAATTTAGGAGGATATCCTTTAAGTTTATCAGGTAATCCTATAATAAATATATCTGGACCAAATGCAAGTGAGTTTACTATCAATCAAACAGGCACAAGTGCTGTCGTTAGTGCATCGAGCAATACTACTTTCACTGTTACATTTGTACCTAGTTCAGCAGGTTCTAAAACGGCAACATTATCGATACTCAATGATGACTTGGATGAGCCGAATTACACAATACATCTGACTGGTACAGCAACAACTGTTAGCTCCATTGTAATGAGCTCATTAGACAATAATCTTACCTTATATCCTAATCCAGTTCATGACAGAATTATACTTTCGACAAGTGAGTTAGAGGGCAAAGTAAACTATGCCATTAAAAATGAATTAGGAGCTGCAATTTTAGAGGGATTTTCAAATGTTAGCTCAACATTTAATGAAATAGAGATCAACACTTCTAATCTTAATCCTGGTATATACTTTCTAGAAATAACTTACGGCGAAAAAGTTACAATGAAGAAAATCATTAAAAAGTAGAAAAAATTAGTCCGACAAACTATAGACAGCTAAAAAATGGTCGGTGAAACCGGCCATTTTTTATTCAGAATTTTTTAGTTAAGTGCTAGATTTGGAGACTTAAACCCGGATTTTTCAGTTGAGGTTAAGTTTGAAGGCTTAAAGGCCATGGAGATTGTTTAATATTTGAAAACAAACCGTCAAACCATCGCCTTCGTTGTAATGGAACGGACATTTTCAGTACCTTCTTGTTCCCTCGTTTCACTAACCAACTTCCTACTGCAAAGCAGTTAAATCTAAGTGTTGAAAGCCGTTGATAGTCACCGGTTTGTTTTGAGAACTGACGATACAATCCCATCAGATTATAGGCCATCATCACCATCCGTAAAGCCGCTTCGGTGGCATAAAAGTTGTCCATACAGAATCCCTCTGCCCCAAAATCATGTTTAAGTTCTTGAATCCGATTCTCCGAATCGGCTCTGCGTTTGTATTGTTCCCAAATCTCTACGGCCGGAAGTGTTTGATTAGTAAAAAAACAATGATAGCGGTAGTTAGCATAAAATGAGCTATCATCAAATAGTTTTAGCACCTTGCCGCCGGCTTTGGGACGCACACCGACATCTTGTTTTACTA
>JANWYS010000171.1 GCA_025054875.1 Cytophagaceae bacterium
TTGTGATTTGCCTTCCTAACATCTTTATTGACATTGGACTCCGTTTGGAAACTTCATTTGAAGTATACCAAACAATGTTTTCGAATGACAATTTTGGGTTTATTTGTCACATATTGAATGAATGGAAACATTGTAACGGCCACGCCTTTGCTTGGTTTCCATTCATGCAATTATTCATCATCAAAAAATATTCTATTTGTAAGAAACCAACTTCACTTTATACACGAAGTTTGGGATACTACCGAATATTTTCCTTTCAGGTTGCAACACGCACCCGGTATTGAGATTTTCTAGTGAAATTTTATAGGTACACATGAGAGATACAAGTCAACCATAAATTGCCTATCTGGCTATAAAACAACATAATTTTAAGGTAAATAACGGGTAATTTTTCTTTGCTCTTGAACTGCTTTTAATCGAAATTCTTCTGTCTGATTCCATCTGTTTGTTGTTCATTATGAATGTTTTTTACTAATCTGTACTAAGAAAAACAAACAGTGTTATGAAAAATGTTGTTCATTATCTTTCCGTTTTATTTTTGATAACATTTTGTATCAGTAAAGCACATTCGCAAATTATTCCGGTATCCATAGCAACATGGAAAAATAATGCGCTTGGAGCATACAATATCATACATGATGACTTCTGCGATTATGGAGTCATAGGCATACAAAACTATGCGGATACTATGCATGTAAATCGCGGTTTGAAGTTTACCTTTGGAGCCATTACCAGTTCATGTGAAAATAATCCTGGTATGTATGCTGCTGCCAACACTCTGATAAGCCATGGACATGAAATCATAAACCATTCTCACAATCATACATGTGCTGTATGGCAAAGCTGGTGCACTACAGGACTATGGGCACAACCCGGCTCATATGATTTCGTAACTCAGATGAGCTATAGCTCACAGTCTATCTTAAACAACACCGGTCGCTATCCTCGATATTTCATATATCCATATGATCAGTACAACGATACAGCTAACCGTTATTTGAAATCTATTGGTTATATTGGTTCGCGCACGGGTGCAAACGATGCTGCTGAAAACAGCAACTTTGCTCCGGATGCACAAGGATTTTTCAGAACTGCTCTCGTAGTGGATGTTCAAAATGTGAGTGGAAGCACAGTCGCGGTAAACCTTAATCAATGGGTAGACTATGCCATAAACAACAACGCATGGGTAAATCGTGAGCTTCACAATGTGGGCAACACCGGATGGGGACGAGTATCTGTAACGGACTATCGCAATCATCTGAATTATGTAAAATCAAAACGAGATGCCGGACAACTATGGGTAGGAACGATATCCGAAATACTTACCTATCAAATTCAAAAATTAAACTATACTCCTTCATCTTCACGAAATCCTACCACAGGCGTAATTACCGTAAGTTGGAACACCCCTTCTTTTAATGTAGCTAACTATCTTGCGCCTCTGCACTACAAATCACCTATTACACTAAATGTAAATGTGTCCGCACATCCCGGCACATATACCGTATGGCAAAATGGTGTTCAGATTACCGATTTTACAGTTGTCTCGAATGTGTACAGGATAAACATCTATCCTCACAATGGTCCGGTTACCCTAGTGCCCGGTGTATTGTCATTGTCGCAGGATCAGAATTATAACAATACATTTCTTAACGATATTTTAGCTTCCTCAATAAATATTTATCCAAATCCGGCAAAAGAAAATGTAACCATAACTCTTCCAAATGTCAATTCCGATTACTCTACTCTGCAGGTTTTGAACTTGCAAGGTAATATTTTGATTGAGAAAGAAGCCACAACTGGCGATGTGATGCTGGATATATCGGTATTGCCTAAAGGTATATACATTTTGCGTATACCATCAAGCAATCTTATTGTGACCAAAAAATTAGTAAAAGAGTAGAAGCAACTGATACCTGTACGAGGCTCTTTTACGAAGAATGGTATGTGATGATGAGTATCTTAACAGAGCAGATGGTTGCCTGTTACAAATTCACAGAATATGAAGTCGCCCTTTCGTCATAACTTTCTTAATTCCGTAATCGCTTTTATGCATTAGGGTCGTTAGCATCAGAGTCTCTGTGAGATGTTTCTAATGCATAGCTTTTGCCTATGCATCTGTTAATCCATTTATCAGTAGCTACTTCTATGGTTTTGTGAGTTCAAAATTTTTTCTCTATCATAAAATGAGTTGAATAAACTCAGATTCAGCAGTGGAGAAAACTCCAGCTTTGGCTTCGAATCTTTAGTGGGGATGAGTTTTATCCATAAATGAATATGAGGCAATTCTTTCTTTAAAGAGTTGGGCAAACCGCCGCCCTTTTAGGGAGCGGCGGCCGGGCTTTCGCGGCTCGCTCTTTTTTGTTCCGTTGAAGGCTCCACAAAAAAGGAGCTCAAACAGACCGCT
>JANWYS010000172.1 GCA_025054875.1 Cytophagaceae bacterium
CAGTGCGGAGCTTTAGCGGAGCACCGCAGCGATAGCGGAGTGGCGGACAGCCCGGCCCCGCAGGGGCGCGCCCAACAGAAAGAACATTTCATCATTCTTTGCTGCTAATACGGAATATTGGCTAAAAGCCGTACAGAGCTTCGCATCAATCGGTGGTGGCTTTTATGGCAGTTGCAAGATATTTGCCAATTTTGAAACTTCAAAGTGGAGATGCATTTGCTTACAATACGTAGTACGTAGTATGTATTAGACCATTACGGCCTGTACGGGCCATTCAGTGTGAATATAACATGGTCAAAAGCGGCACTTACAGCAGCCGATTGCGGCGGCTGATTGTCGGAGAGCAGCACAAATTGTACTCCCGTTATCTTATCAGGATTTTGTGTAGTAACTCCGGCATCCGGAATAAACTGAGTGTAGTTTACAGAAATTAGTTTCCAACCTACCCAATCTGGACGGATGTTGATTCCTCTCACAGCACTTCCATTTTCCATTAAGGCTATTCTCAGGTTAGTTTTAGTTCCGGTGTTGTAGACCATTATGTTGAAATAAATTTTTGTAGGGTCTATGCTCAAAGGAAAATATGTGCCGTAGTTGACATCGCTTTGCGCCGCTGTAATAGTCAGATAGTCCACATATGGAGTAATGGGATTGCCTTGCCATGCTGTTCCTGACATATGTAGGTAATTGTTGCCATCAGGTGGCGGATTGTAAGCAGTATTGGTATTGATGGTAGGAGGCCAGTCACTGGCCCAGGCGGGGTTGTAATGTTCAAAATCGGAAACTATGATGCCTCCTGCATCTAAATTTTTCAAGGTAATTATTGTGAGTGAATCCTTAGATATTTGATTGGGATTGTTAGGTAAGGTAAGAGTTGCCACAGCTTCTTCTTGTTTAAAAGAAGGCAATACATCTGCATATCCTTCCCACACGGCGTTAGATGCATCTATGATATTGCTCACACCTTTTATAGTGTATCTGGCCCCGGTTGTTTTCCCTTTGATGGTAATGATCCATTCCGCTTCCTGATCCAATTCAGCATAGAAATAAATTTTATCACCGGCTGCAAAGTCGGCGGTATATTTGTTTATGCTGAGCGGCTTGGTAATGGTAGCCGGCCTGATGATGGGACCTAACCTTTCCACTTTTGTACAGGCATATGTCAGCATGAGGCTTATTGTGATAGCTATGATTATCTTCCGTTTCATATAATTTAGATTTTTATAGACTTAAATTGAACAGTATGTACCATTGGTTCATGTTGTAGGTTTTATTATTATTCGATTTGTCAGTGAAAGCAAAAGTATGATAGTTAAGAGAGAGGTAAGTAGCTTTACTGAAGCGATAACGTACACCGTAGCCAAGCATATTCTGTTGAAGATTTATATTTTGAAGGGGTTGAAAACTTACGATACGATTGTATATATTTCTTACTGCCAAAAATTCGTTTCCTCTGGAAGATAATATTTTTACACCTATAAGAATATCGAACTTTTTAAGCGCTTCTATTTCTAACCCTGCATCTATCATATTGCTTTTGAGTTGTATTGCATCGGATGTGTCGCCATTGCGCTTTGTATTTTCCAGAGATATTCCTCCGCTGATTAATATGTTCTTTTTAAAACCTATCAGCTTGTTAAGATAAAAGTCTATAGTAATTGTGTTGAATGAAAATTTTCTTTTTGAATCTACCGTTCCTTCAGGTACTACTTCATTCATTAGGTAAGTTTTCAGGTTAGCTTTAATTAAGCCGGTGCTGTCGGCATAGGTCAGGCCTGCGTTTATTCCCTGGCGGTTGGGTGTAGCTCTTCCGTAGGCAAGCGTATTTCCATATATGGGGTTATAAGCCATTAGTCTGTATGTGATACCGGCGTTGTATATGCTGAAGTCTCTTACCAAATCAAAAAGTGTGACAAACCGCAGGTTAAGATTAGTAACATCATTGCCATATACTGGAAACAGAGCTGGAGTGTTTTCATAATGTATTCTTTTGGTTTGAGCGGCTGAGCTGAAAAAATATGGATGCACATAGCTATATCCTGCAGAGAGTTTTAGACGAATATTTTTTAAGTGAGCCATGAGTTGCCCATCCATAAAAGCGCCCTTGGTCTCGGCAGGAGACAATGTGTCGTTTTTGAAATTAAGTTGAGAGAAGCCGCTTTCTCCTGTCAGGTCTAGTGAAACAGATGAATTGTTTGCTAAGTTGGCATTAAGCTCAAAAGAAGTTACAGGGTTTCTCGCTGAGCGGCTGGTGTCGGTCAGGGTAGAAGAAACATCGAATAAGTTGAGGTAATTGCCTGCGAGTTGAAATTTTTCGCTTTGCACTATGGCAACCTTACCTCCGGCATGAAAAGTAGA
>JANWYS010000173.1 GCA_025054875.1 Cytophagaceae bacterium
CAAAACTTAACCTTTGAAAATTGCTCCTTTGTAAAGTGTAAAGAAAAATTAGACTTAATATATTTCAGGTGCGGTCTTGTGTTTGCCTGCAAAACTCAGTGTTGTCAAAAAACGAGCACTTCCTGCCAAGTATGGTCAAAAAATCAAATTCGATACAACACACCTGACCTGAGTATCCCAGAGATAAAACTTTGTATCATGCTCATTTTCATTATGTTCATTTATTAAAATATATCTCAAAACAACCTGAAAACCATTTTTTTACTCCCCGATATTCATACCATTATACCACCTGATATGATTCACATTACTTAAAATGTCAACCATATTGTAAAATTCTATCCATTTAATAACAGAGAATACCGTAAAATGGCAAGCAATATTGCAGAAAAAATATGTTAAAATGAAAAAGTAGGTTTTTATTCCTTTATGAGTGATTTTACCAAGTCTTTTAAGTATGCGTTTTCAGTTTTCAATTGGGTGATAATATCTTCATACAGTTTTTTCATCTCTTCATTCAATACCTGTTCTTTTATTGTCAGATTAAGGTTGTTTTTTGCCTGAAAGTGATTGACCTCCCGCCTTTTTATCTTGTTTTTACTGATAAAACTGATATTTTCATCGAAGTTATCAATGTCAGATATAGTCATTTCCAGAACTTTGGCAATTTGTTCTAATCTTGAATACAATAAATCACTCTCTCCGCTTTCCAATCGGCTGTACTGGCTTTGGCTGATTTGCAGTTGCTCTGCCATATACTCTTGTGTATAGTTCTTTAATTCGCGTATTCTCTTGATTTTCTCGCCAATATTCATACACAAAGATAAAAACAATTTATGAACCTGCCAAAAGTTAAAATAAATTTTTCACAATGAATAAAGTATGCTTTTGATGCATAAAGAGTAATATGTCTGTCCCCTAATTTTGCAATTACTATGAAAACCTATCTTTCTAAACATAATTCTTTAACCATTTACAAAATTTTAACAGTTTTTTTCAGTATTGTTTTAAGTAATAACGTTATTCTTGCTCAGAATGATAACTTTCAGGCAGGATGGTATATCATTAAAAGTGGGGCAAAAGTAAGAAAGGCAGGAGACATGCTATATGAGCTACTAAGATGTGATTTGATTTCACGATACTGGGACTCTATCGCCCATGGCTACAAAGTTAAGATTGACATTGAAGACTATAAACATAGTATGCCCAGAGGTGTTTTCAATTGGTGTTGTAAAAACAATCATGTCAATGAAGTAGTAATTGCATTCATGTATGATAAAGAAAGAGATATTTATTATTGTATAGACACGTATGGAAGAATGATTTATGTAAAAGGCAAAGGGAGTTTAGAGAAAATAAACACACCCGGAAAACCTGCAAGGGTAAAAAATGAGGTAAAATATGATTTGGAACACTCTTTTCACGAAGGTTATACCGTTTGGCTGACAGGATTTAATGCAGCAACTAAAGTAGCCACTATTCTTTTACAAGGCGGACAAAAAGTTGAGATTTCTATCAACGATTTCTTTATTCTCCCGGAATACCAACCTCAAAAAGAGTCTGGATCATGGGAGGATGTAGAACCATAAATTTGTACTCCTTTTTTAGCTTTACTGTATGAAATGTAGAACAACGAGTTTTTACAGAAGTAGTATGATGTTTGTTCTCTGCAAAATTTTTTCATATTCCTGTGCATTTTTGCTTATATCCAGCCGTAGCTGGGTATGCACTCGCGTATGCTCGTCTGCCAGTCTTTATATTCAGGAAAACACTTCTGTATCACTTCTATCATAGCACTGACGGAAGTAGACGCACCGGGGGAAGCTCCCAGCAAAGCCGCTATGGTACCCTGCCTGTTATAAATAACGCGAGTTTTGCATGTAAGTAATTGAATATAAGAGATGTATATATTAAAAATTAAGCTGTTGTGTTTTTATTTTACAGGGAGTTATTGAAAACTGAATAAAAAAAAATCATGCAGGGTAAAATATATCCATTGGCTTATCTGAATAAGCCATGGATTGTGTGTAAAAATACATACCTAATCTATCAGGCTGCGTCCAAAGAAAGGTACTCCCTGATGATTTCCGAGTAGAATACTTTTTCTACACAAGGCTTGCGTAAAAAATGGCTGTATGCCAGAATGCCTGCCAATGTATGTACTATCGCATTGACGGGGCTTCTGTGACGGGTGTGGTCTATATCACACTGCGTCATGAGAATATCAAAGATACTCTCTATCATGCCTCGCTTACTTAAATAATACCGCTCATATGCCTTGAGCGTTTTACTTCTCATGTTTTTACGGGGTTTGGTTATCAGCACAGTCCCTTGCTTATTCAAAACTTCCTGC
>JANWYS010000174.1 GCA_025054875.1 Cytophagaceae bacterium
ATGTAACAAATAAAAAAAGTACTATGTTTGTAAAAAAAACAACTACACTTCATACACACTTTTTGGGATACTACCCATTTTGCTTTTTTCAGAACTTTCAAAAAATTTTTTTCCAGAGTAGAATAATTGATATATCCATTAGCAATACAGTAGTACTTGCCTTTGTATTCTACAAACACCGTTGGATAACCTTCAACTTTTAAAGTCTGACTTTGTTTGAATTCGGTTTCAGCCCACGAAAGTGCTTGTGGAGTCTGCATTAAACTTGAGAACTCTCTTTCAGACAATCCAAATTCAATAGCTATTTGTTTATACGCAAGCGTATCACCAGGCGGTACGCCATCATAATATATGGCCTTCTGAAGACGAGCCGCAAAAAGTATGGGTTCTTTTCCACCCATGTGTTTGTACACGCTTAATGCTATGGAAGGAGGTATGGATGAAAAAATCGCTTTTCCGTCTTTCAGGATATCATTTAAAAATTTTTCTCCAAACTTAACTCCCGTATGTCGCTCTACTTCTCTGTAAGCTCGCGATATGTATGGAGCTACTATACCAATGGGGCCTATTCTATCACCTGCTATCATACCTCCGCTCCATACGTCAAACTCTGCTTGCTCTTTGTAATTTTCATAAAGCTGCCGAATTACTTGCGAAAAGCCGTAACACCAGCCGCAAAGCGGGTCATATATATAGATTACTTTCATTTGAGCTTTAGTTTGCCCTGATGAATCATACACAAAACACATCAAGACAGATAGGAAAACTACAAGGCATAATTTTTTTTTACAAATCCTAAATTTAAACATAGTCGAACTCACACAGAGTTATTAATGGCTTAGTGTTTTCTTTAATTTATCTATCAATACCTCATTTATTCGTACATACGATTCATGCGTCCATCCCGCAACATGAGGGGAGAAGAGAACATTATCACAGTTCTTAAGATACTCAAAAGCTTCAGATTGTTGTTGAGTCATTGTATTCAGTTTTTCGTTTTCTAAAACATCCAAAGCAACACCTTTGATTTTTCCTTGTTTCAAGGACTCAACCAAATCTCTGAGCAGCAATATCTCGCCACGTGACGTATTTATCAACCATATGTTTTTTTCAAAAGAGTTGATCCAGTTTTTGTTGATCATAAAGCGCGTTTCTTCTGTGAGAGGCACATGTAGGCTCACAATATCAGCCTCTGCAAAAATTTGTTGCATATTGCATTCCGTGATGAAGCTATTACTATATTGAGTTTTATATTTATCATAACCGATTACCCGACACCCGAATCCACTCAGTCGTTCAGCTACAGCGCTGCCCATGTATCCATAACCGATTATGGCAACTGTTTTCGATTTTAATTCATATCCTCGATTACCTTCTCTGTCCCATATTTTTTTACGTACTTCGGCATCGGCCTTATGCAGTTTGTTGAATAATGTTAATATCATGCCTACGGTATGTTCTGCCACGGCATCGCGATTTCCTTCGGGAGCATTCAATATGATTATGTTTTTTTTTTCAGCAGCATTTACGTCTATATTATCTACGCCTGCTCCGGCGCGGCATAGTATCTTCAGTCGTTTGCAGTATGACAATAATTCTTCATCAAAAAAAAACTTGCTGCGTACAACCATTATTTCATATTTGTCTGCTATTTGTTCAAATTCGCCGCGCTTTATGTCGGGTCTGTAATCTGCCTCTATACTTGCCTGAGATAGCATTGGTAAGAGGCTTTCGTGCATGAGATCTACTACTAAACAATGGTATCTGTTTTGCATGTTAATTCAGGTTCATTCATTTTTTCGTGTTTAAATGTATAGCTAATTCAATAAATGTATAAAAAAAATCATGTAAAACGGGTTATCAGAATTTGTTAATGGATGTGAAATCTTGAACCTTATGAGCAATTTAAAAGTTAGTACAATATTACAATCATAACACACGGCTATGCTTGTTCGAGTGCGGTTCATTGGTTCAACCCCAAATTGTTATCAGGTGAAATTTTACCGTAGAGTGCATCAGAAAATATAGGTTTTAATCTCATTTTATGCATTAAATCGGGACTCCGCATGGGTACACCGTTGGTTAAGAATAGCTAACTATTGAACGAGATCGCTTTTTAAGTGCAATAACGTTTTAGCTTCATACTACAATGGCTTTTTGGGATACTACCTTTGGGGGCGTGTCGCTGTGTTTGTTTTTCAGGTAGATTTGGGTCTGGGCGCCGCCCTTTAGGGCGGCGCCCCAACCTTCGCAGCTCACTCATTTCGTTCCGCTGAGGATTCCGCAAAAAATG
>JANWYS010000175.1 GCA_025054875.1 Cytophagaceae bacterium
AGGTGATGAGCCGGGAAGTCCGTTGGCACTAATAGATAGCGGAGTAGCACATGAACCAGTAGTTTGTAAAGTGGCTGCTCTTACTATGATAATACCGCCTCCATTGCCACCATTAGTTGTGAATCCATTATTTCTCTCACCAGTTCCGCCGCCACCACCCATAAATACCCTGTTGATGTTGATATGAGCATTCAGACTGATTCCTCCCAATCCACCAGCACTTGGCGAGCAAGGAGAAGAAGAACTTCCCCCCCAACCTGGTCCTCCGGTTCCCCCGGCACTAAAATTGCTACCGCCACCACCACCGCCGTTATGGCTATTCCCTCCGCCACCTCCATTGAGTATTTTTCCTCTTGCAGCTGCATAGTTGGAATTTGTATTACGATATATTCCTTCGCCTTTTGGGGCATAATTTCCGCCTGATGATGAAAAATAAGTTGTTGCATCGCAGCTCGTGACATTATCTACATCACTTGCTCCTCCTCTAAATCCTGCTCCATCGGCAGATAGGTTATGAGATAGTGTAAAAGTACCCGGTACATCTATTGCCAATACACCACCTATGTTACCGTTCCAAGCCAAAGCATTCATGTTGCTGGTAGAAGTGTAATTAGGACTACCAAAACGGCGAAAAGTTATTACCTGCACTGAACTGTTTGTTCCTAAATTGTAGATGTTGCTGGGGGCTGCATCCAAAGTTAGTACACGAGGCGGTCCTGTCACTTGGGAGACTATCTGCCTTACTTCATATAAACCGGCAGATTGTATGCTACCCAAATTCCCAAAACTAGAATTGTTACTGGTGGAACCAATCACATCATCTTGCATTTGCATTATAATGATCAAATCTCCGTTGTTAAAGGCATCTGCCGTTTCGTCAATTTCTCCGGCTGATGTGGAGATAGTAATTTGATTACCCGTTATGTTAGTTACTTTCGCATAACCATTAACTACCTGAGCATAACTTCTTGAATAAAAGACAAAAAAACTCAACACTAAACACGTAAAGATTTTGATGTAAGCTTGTCTCATGACTATACAGTTTTTAGGTATTTGTTATAAAGTATCTATTATGTTTTATTTTACATTCGTTGACACAATGCTCATTCCATCAATACGTTTTTTTTATTTAAAAGTTACTTTGTGTTGTATGAAATTTGAAGAAAGAATCCTCTGATTTTACTGATTGTTCTTATTAACCCGTTTTATGCATTAGAATCGGAATTAGGAATCATAAAGCAAAGTAAACCTTTGCAGATGATACACTTGTCCGTTGAGTTTTCTAATGCTATGTAATAGAGCATAAAGCTTTGAATTTCCGGGCAGAAAATTTCTATTGCATGAAATGGGATAAAACAACATTTAGTTGATTTCGCAGTTTAAAATTCATTTTCAATTCACAAGATGTGATAGAATCAGTAATTTATCTCTGTACAAGTATTTTTTCTATCCATATGGCATCATTGGTTTGCACTTGAAGTATGTATAGACCCTTCCGGAGGTTAGCTATATTTATAATTTTCATCTGGCTTTCGCTTTCTGTAATAGCTGGTAACCTGTTTCCATTCAAGTCTTGTAAAACAATGCTTGCAATATCTTCATCCGTTTCTATGAAAATCTTTTCATTAGCCGGATTTGGATAGATGTACAAGTTGTTTTTACTACCTAGCTTCACACTCACAATTTGAGAATGTTTATAAGAATTGTCTTTATCAACTACTTTAAGACGGTAGTGTACTATGTTGTTGTATATTTGATCGTCAACATAGCTGTGATAGGATTTATAGTCCCATTTTTGCGTAAAAATAGGCTGCCACAAAAGCATATCCACCGAACGCTCTAAAACAAAATTCTCCACTTGGATAGGATTTGCTAAAAACCAATCTATTTTTATGGAGTTGTTAGAAATAGCTCTGGCAGAGAAGTTTAATATATCCACGGGTAGAGGTGTATAGGAATTGTAAAAAATATTAGTACCCATGTTTTCTCCATCCTCCGCTCTGCTTGTGCAAGAGAAATTATTGCAACCACCTTGTCCCTGCAAAGTTGAATTAGTCACATTAGCTGGAGCTGAAGATGTATAGAAAATTGCCCCCTGACCGCCTCCACCTCCGCCACCGTGAATAGCAGAGTTACTAACATTTCCTCCATTCGCTCCATTAGCCCTGACGTTGATGTTACAAGAGGCACTTACGCTCCAATTGGCAACAATAAGAATGATAGAACCGCCCGCACCACCACC
>JANWYS010000176.1 GCA_025054875.1 Cytophagaceae bacterium
TATTCAAATCCTTTTGAAATCGTAAATCACGGTTAGTTACTATTCCAACCAGCTTGTTGTTAGTATCAACAACCGGGATACCCCCGATTTTATATTCTCGCATCAAATTAAGCACCTCATTAACGGTAGCATTTTCCTGAACAGTTACCGGATCGGTAATTAGCCCGCTTTCAGAACGTTTTACCTTTCTTACTTGTTCTGCCTGAGCGGAAATGGTCATATTCTTGTGCAGCACACCTATTCCTCCCTCTTGTGCAATAGCTATGGCTAACTGGTATTCTGTAACCGTGTCCATGGCAGCTGAGATGATAGGAGTATTTAACCGAATTTTCCGCGTAAACTGAGACGATATATCAACATTTTTGGGCAACACTTCGGAATAGGCCGGAACTAACAATACATCGTCGTATGTCAATCCTTCACCAATAAATTTTTCGGATAAAACAGACATAAAAGTGATTATGTAAAGTTGGTGCAAAATTATAAAAATGACGGCAGGAGTAATGTAAGGTAATTATTAGCTCAAAAAAAGCGGTGAATTTTTTCTGAAAAATTTCATCAATAATCTGTTTTTTGAGTTGAGTTTTAAGTTCGGAGGCTTAAATACCATTCCGATTGTTTAATATTTGAAAACAAACAGTAAAACCATAGCCTTCGTTTCAGTAGTGGCTGTTTTTTTAGTACTCCATATTTTTTCGTTTGTCATATCATACCGTTGTTTGATATATAGCAACCTACATCATGATGTGAAACATTTGTTTGTGTATTCATAGTTCATTTTTCATGTAAGTTTTTGTTACATACCAAAAAAAGAAAATTTTTATCGAAAAACCCTTGAAAATTCTGCATTGAAATGAAAAATCGATGTTGAAATTTTACATTAATCCGTAACTCCGTTAACGAATTACGTAATAGGGATTTTGAGTTTATCGATTAAAGTTTGGGTAGCTTTGGTATATTCGGTTATAGCCGATTTATCATCAATGTATATTTTTTTAATTTGCCTGATTTGAGTAAGTAGGCTTTGCACGGAATGGTTTTTGATTAGATTGGTTTGTTTTAGTTTATTATAAATAAGATAATACCATTGCATGGCCAAATAATTTACAAAAAGCCACCCTTCTAAAGTATGTTCATTTTGCATATAGGTTCTATCGGCCTCTAAGATATTTTTATAAGCATCAAACATTACTTCTATATTGCTACGAGATTTATAATGAATAAAAACCTCTTTTGCTGAGTTATTTTCAATCTGTGCAAGTATTGCGATGGTTCCAAATTCAAATTGTTTTTCTTCAAACATTTCAGCAGAATATTCATCCGGAAATTTTTCTATCCGATTGAGATAATCTCGCATTTCTTCCAGACGCAGTTCCTCGTCAAGAAACAAATGTAGCTTCCTTTTCTCTATGGTTATCGTATAATACCATATATACCGTTGTTGATATTTGAAGTACCCATGCCAGTTTTTTTTACTCACGGTCCGGGTGGGGGTGTAATCAATGAGTGGACTATTTCTTCTAAGTGGAATTATATAACTGATACCCTCTTGATCTAGCATCTCAATATTGCTCCTGGAATAAAATCCTTTATCCGCTATGAGCACCACTTTTTCCAACCCGCTTTCTTTTATGCTCAGTGAAAAAGCCTTTACATCTTTGATATTGCCCGGCACTAAACGATAGTATGCCGGGAGTTGTTGCCTGAGTGAAAAGATAAAAAGTAAATTCATTTGCGAATGAAAGTCCATACGACGGTTATATCCTTTATGGGGTAAATCCATTTTCTTTGAATGTGATATAACATCCGTCATATCCAATAAAACCATATCATCGTGCTTAATAAATTGTTTCATCATATTTACAATAGCCCCCCGGTCTTGCCCTACTTTCTGCAACACTCCCGAAATGTGCTTGTCTGTTAAACTTAAACTGCCAAAATACTCTTTCAAATAAGAATGATGGTAATACACAGGCATCTGCCTGATGGCCGACTGATAAACCAGCCGGAAATAGGCTATGCTAAATAATTGTCTATACTCATGAGGAAAAAATTTCTGCAAC
>JANWYS010000177.1 GCA_025054875.1 Cytophagaceae bacterium
GCCAGGCAGCAGACGTTGTGCGTATGCGTGCATGCATGTAAGGTCGCTTTGCTCAAAGATAGGGGTTTGTGGAATGGAGGCAAGAGAATACACACTTTTTGGGATACTACCCGGTTGTGAGTATGTATTACCTATATTGATATAAGGTTGTATAAGGTATAGATTTATTTTTCGTATATTTGAAACAAAAAATTTCTCAGATGAATTGATAACTATTGCCAATTTTTAAACACTTACCATGGTCTGGGAAATCGTAATTACCCTTTTATTAATTATTCTCAACGGTTTTTTCGTAGCTGCAGAGTTTGCTTTAGTCAAGATACGAACATCGCAATTGGAAATATTAGCCTCAGGTGGAAACCGAAAGGCGAGGCTAAGCCTTTTAATCTTAAAAAATATAGATTCATATCTGTCTGCCTGTCAGTTGGGTATCACTATAGCCAGCCTGGCTTTAGGCTGGATTGGAGAACCTCTTTTTGAAAAAGGGTTTGCTCGCTTGTTTTCATCAATAGACATAGAAATGAAAGAAAATGTGCTGGAAGTGATTGCTACTACGTTTTCGCTAACAACGCTCACCATGCTTCATATAGTATTTGGCGAGCAAGCGCCTAAGATGCTCGCTATACAGCAATCGGAGCGGGTTACACTGGCAATATCGTATCCGATGCGAATTTTTTATTTTTTGTTCGGACCATTTGTATGGCTGTTAAATGGGTTGTCTAATTGGCTTTTAAAAATATTTGGTTTGTACACAAAATCGTCAGGTGAGAAGCACTCAGCTGAAGAGCTAAAGCTGATCATAGATCAAGGGCACGACGCAGGAGCTATAGAATCGGGCGAGCATGAGATAATAAAAAATGCCTTTGGGTTTGATCAGATCACCGCTAAGCAAATTATGGTACCCCGTACAAAAGTACATGCTATAGAAATAGATACTCCGGCAGAAGATGTAATCGTACAAATAATCAGCGAGGGCTATTCGCGGTTGCCTGTATACAGTGAAAGTTTGGACAACATAGAAGGAATCGTTTATACAAAGGATATTCTAAAAATCATCAACTCAAAAAAAGATATAAACCTACGTGATGTCATCCGGCCAGCGCATTTCGTACCGGAGACCAAGCGCATAAGCGACTTACTACGCGACCTACAGGAAAAGCGTATGCATATGGCCATCGTGACGGATGAGTATGGTGGAGTATCGGGCATAGTAACCATAGAAGATATTATCGAGGAATTGGTAGGGGAGATACAAGATGAACATGACGAAGAAACCGCTATCGTAGAAAAGGTAAATGAGAATGAATACATCGTAAATGCATCTTCACCGGTAGCAGATGCCAATGAATATTTGCCACATCCCATACCGGAGGCGGAAGAGTATGATACTGTAGCAGGCTATATCAACATGTTGTTCGGAAAAATTCCTGAACAAGGCGAAAAAATTCTAACCGATGACTATGAAATATCTATAGTCAAGAAATCCAGAAGGATTGTTTTGGTGGCGCGATTTACACTGTTGCCTGAAAAAAATAATGAAAAGGAAAACAGAAATACTTCACGGGTGTAAATAAATACCGGATATGTATTGCTCTTTCTCATTGACTTGTACGTATTTTCAAATAAAGCAACGATAATAAACACTTCATAAGGCAAAAAGAATTTTGGTTTATAGTGAATGTTGGTGACTTACCCCATTTTGCTGAGCATCCCGCAAAGCGATAAAAATGATTTCAGCCCGTTAATCCCGGATTTTTCAGTTGTATATAAAATTTCAACACTGATTTTTCTCTTCAATATGGAATTTTCAAGGATTTTTCGAAAGAGATTTCTTTTTGGGGAATGTAACCAAAACTTACATAAGAAATGGACTACGAATACACGGACAAATGTTTTACCCTTTGGAGTGGGATGCTACAGATGAAACGACTGCTTAGCAAGACAGGTATCAGGAAGGTTCTTGATGAGTTGGGTTTACCGGAAGGCCGATGTA
>JANWYS010000178.1 GCA_025054875.1 Cytophagaceae bacterium
TTTGACGGTTTGTTTTCAAATATTAAACCATCTCCATGGCCTTTAAGCCTTCAAACTTAACCTCAACTGAAAAATCCAGGTTTAAAGGGAACAAAATAGGAATGGATATTAATGGCATGGGAACTACTTTTGGCAACGTCCTCACAGGTTTATACTTTGCTCCAAGTTCTACCAGCTCAAACCTGATTATAGGAGGCACAAATCCGGCCGACCGTAATATCATTTCCATGAATGGCAGAGACAATGTCGTTATTGCTCCTTGTGCCGGTACTTTTGGATGTGGTATATTGATTGAAAATGTCAATGGTGTCACCATTCAAGGCAACTACATAGGAGTAGATGCTACAGGTAATACGGCACGAGGGAACGGAAGCACAGGAATACAGTTAAATGGTGGATGCGATAATGTACTTATAGGAGGTACTGCATCGGGAGCAAGGAATGTAATATGTGCAAATGGGTTCAACTGTTCTGGAACTCCTGCCAACGTAAGGCATGGTGTGCAGTTTGTAAACAACACAAGTGCTACCAGTATGCTTGTGCAAGGTAATTATGTTGGTATTGGAGCCGATGGAACCACTCAGCTTGGTAATAGCGAAGAAGGAGTATCCAGTTGGCAAACCCCCAACATAACCATCGGCGGAAATACCCCTGCCCACAGAAATGTAATATCCGGCAATAGAGTAGGAGTATATATACAGCCAGGTTCGGCTACCGGATGCAGGATACAAGGCAATTACATTGGAACAGACGCCACAGGTATGCTTGCCCGGCCCAATGAAAGAGCTGGTGTGCATGTGCGCGAAGCTCCCGGTACACTCATAGGAGGAACAGGGGCAGGTGAGGGCAACGTGATATCCGGAAACACTAACGATGGTATATTGCTCGAAAATGCAGACAATACCGTTATCCAGCAAAATATAATTGGACTTAATGCTACGGGCACCCATTTCCCTTCCTCTGCCTTGCCAAATGGAAGAGATGGTATTCATATAAAAAGTGACGGGTCCAACGGTACCACAGGCGTGCTCGTAGGGCATGCCACCAACTCCGCATTTGGCAACAAAATAGCTTACAACACCAGAAACGGAGTGGCCGTTTGGGATGCCAACTCTAACCAAAACCGTATACGCAAAAACTCCATATTTTGCAACGGCACTTCAAGTGTAAATGGTGTAAACTTAAACGGAGCCGGCAATGCCAATTATGCAGCACCAACATTGACTGTACCGCCCTATATAACCGCCCCCACCCCCGGCATTCAACTTGCCAATGGTACGGGCGTAGTTTCTACAGATGCTGTAGAGGTATTTTACGACAGTCGTTGCGGCACTTGTCAGGGAGAAATATTCTTAGGCGACGCTACCGTTTCCAGCACCAACTGGTCATTCAGCCCGCTTCCAGCCGCGGCAGATTGTGCACCCAAAGGAACTCCTGCTTGTCTATCGGGTGTAAAAAACATTACTGCTACCCGCACAAGCAGTACAGGAAACACCTCACAATTTATGAGTTGCGACCCGTTATTACCGGTTGATTTACTATCCTTCAAGGGCAAGCGCTACAGAGCCAACGATGTGCTTCTCTCATGGACAACGGCAAACGAAAAAGATAACAGCCATTTCGATATATTGAGAGGCACAGATGCCAGCACGTTCAATGTAGTAGGAAGAGTGCAAGGCGCAGGCACCACCCATAGCGCTACATTTTATGACTTTATAGATCACAACCTTGAGCCGGGTAAATACTACTATGCTCTGTTGCAGGTTGATTACGATGGCAAGCAATCGTTGAGTAATGTGATAAAAATCTCTATTGATAATTCCAATTCCATATCCATAGCTCCC
>JANWYS010000179.1 GCA_025054875.1 Cytophagaceae bacterium
AAAACAATGTTTGAAGATAAGCGAGGAAGCGAAGGTTAATATCCGGCAAAGTTACAGACGAACGATAAAGAAATTAACCCGAATTTTTCAGTTGAAATATAGATTTCAACACTGATTTTTCATTACAGGGTTGAATTTTCAAGGATTTTTCCGGTAAAATTTACTTTTTTTGGATGTAACCAAAACTTACATAAAAATGGACTACGAATATACGGATAAATGCGTTACCCCCTGGGGTGGTATGCTACAGATGAAACGGATGCTTGATAAAACAGGCATTGAGGAGTTTCTTTCAGAGTTGGGTTTACCTCAAGGCCGAAGCAACAACCACATAAACGCTGTGAGTATTGTAGAAGCGTTTTGGGTAAGTGTGTGGATTGGAGCCTTTCGTTTCAGTCACACAACTGTGGTGCGAGTAGACGAAACGCTCAAGAAGATTTTTGGATGGAAGCGGGTACCCAGCCCCGTTACATTTACTCGGTTTTTTCGCAAGTTTAGCTTAAAGGAAAACACCCGGATATTTACCCGTTTGAATGAGTGGTTTTTTAACCAGCTTCACTTTGATAATTACGTATTGGATGTAGATTCGAGTGTGTTAACGCGGTACGGAGAACAGGAAGGTAGTCGGGTAGGATATAATCCCCAAAAGCGAGGACGCCCCTCGCATCATCCTTTATTTGCTTTTATTGCCGACTTACGCATGGTAGCCAATTGCTGGTTACGAAGCGGAGATACCCGTAGCGCCAATAACTGTATTGCGTTTTTAGAAGAGACTTTCCAGATATTAAAAGGGAAAACGATTGGTTTATTTCGAGCCGATGCGGGTTTTTGCAGCGAGAAAATTTTTTCGTTTTTAGAATCTCAGGAACGTCCTGTTCCGTATGTGATTGCCGGCAGGATGAATACGTTGTTAAAATGGCAGATAAAAGACCTCAGGCAATGGATTGAAGTGGATGAGGGGCTTTGGATAGGAGAGATGAGCTATCAGGCACATGGTTGGAGCAAAGAGCGGCGAATGGTAGTGGTGAAACAAGATGTCGGAATACGTCCCAAAGCCGGTGGGAAGATGTTAAAGCTATTCGATGACAGCCCGTTTTATGAGAGATACCGTTATCATTGTTTTTTTACCAATCAAACACTTCCGGCAGTAGAAATTTGGGAACAATACAAGCGTAGAGCCGATTCCGAAAATCGGATTCAGGAACTTAAGCAAGATTTCGGGGTAGAGGGATTCTGTATGAAAAACTTTTATGCCACCGAAGCGGCTTTACGGATGGTGATGGTGGCCTATAATCTGGTAGCATTGTATCGTCTGTTTTCAAAACAAAACACTAATTATCAACGACTTACAACGTTAAGATTCAACTGCTTTGCAGTTGGAAGCTGGTTAATAAAACGAGGACATAAAAAAATACTGAAAATGTCCGTTCCCCTGAAACGAAGGCAATGGTTTGATGGTTTATTTGCAAATATCAAACGATCGGAATGGCCTTTAAGCCTCCAAACCTGAAATTCAACTGAAAAATCCGGGTTTATAACCATAGTAAACCTTGTAAGTTTCGCAGAATGCATAGGTGAAGATGGTTTGTAATCGGATGAGTTTTGTATTGTTAATTTGGTATAACTAATTGATTATCAGTAATATATAAAGTCAAATTCTACTGCATTGCAGTTAGAATTTGCTTTGTAAAAATAAGAAGGGTTCTAAAATGTGAGCAGCACTGAAATAAAGGGTAATGGCGGTGCATTTTATTCGAAAATACCAAACAATCTGAA
>JANWYS010000017.1 GCA_025054875.1 Cytophagaceae bacterium
TGCTCCGCTAAAGCTCCGCACTGGCCTTGCAGGCCATGGCTCCCATCCCTCGCGCAGGTCCTCTCGAAATTTTTCAGAACAAGACAAACATTTCACCACACTTTCCCCCTAATGCGTAGTATGGGTCAAATCCGACAGCTTGTTTACTACCGATGAAAATAACACCTACAAAAAAACAGCTCAGCAATATGAGCTTTAATACTAAGCTATCAAAAATGTGTTCAGCAAGAGATGAAGCCCAAAGCGGGTATTCATCTACAAACGGTGAAATCTCAACACACGCAGATAAGGAATCTTATATGGCCTTTGAACAGATTAACCACTAAGCATCCTACACCCTCAAAGAGAAGTCAGAAAAACTGACGCGACAGACTTTGACAGTTGTTGCTTGTCTTGTATTCCTGAATAATTTATGCTAAGAATGATATTTTAATTATTGCATAGCAAATTTCGCCCATGTAAATCATGTAATACTTTTCTTAGTTCATGATTGATTTTTTTACTGTAAATAGGATGGAAAGAATTTTCTGTTGCATGAGCATACGGAGAAGTTGCTTCATACCATTACTCTCTTATCACAAAGAAAACAACGCTGAAGCATTTCGTGTAGTTACAGCCTCAATGGCATCTTCAGGCTGGCCATATATTTCCGATACCTTTTTCAGAATCAAATCCAGGTAACTTGGTTCATTTCGTTTTCCTCTGTGAGGCACGGGCGCTAAATACGGACTATCGGTCTCTAAAACCAGATGTTGAACAGATACATCTTTCAGCACGGTATTTAAGCCACTGTTTTTAAACGTTACCACACCTCCTATTCCTAGCAGAAATCCTTTTCCGACGATTTCTTTAGCCTGCTCTGCAGTTCCACTAAAACAATGAAATATACCTCTTATCGTGCTCCACTGTGGTTTATTTATCATGTCAATGGTTTCGTGCATTGAGTTGCGACAATGTATCACTACAGGCAAATTGTGTTTTTCAGCAAGGCTAAGTTGTATCTCAAAAGCTTCTTTTTGTTGCTCAACATATGTGGTATCCCAATACAAATCTGTACCGATCTCGCCTACGGCAGCAAATTTCTTTTTCGACAACCACTCTTCTACAATGTACAGCTCGCGCATAAAGTCTTTTTTGACGTGGCAAGGATGAAGTCCCATCATTGGTAAGCATGTACCGGGATATTTATTTTCGAGTTCGAGCATGCTGTCTATGCTGGTGTGGTCTATATTGGGCATATATATTTTTTCTATGCCTTTTTCAACAGCGCGCTCTATGACATCTTGAATTTCATCTTTGTGAAATTGACTGCTATATATATGTGCGTGTGTGTCTACCATCCTTTACAAAACATCAAAACTATAACCTTTATCTGTAAAATATTGAATGAACTTTGGCAAAACATACCTGAGGTTTTTTTCTGCTTTTACACTATCGTGAAATATGACTATACTACCATCTTTAGTGTATCGTATACTTTGCCGCAGACAATCTTCAGGAGTCTGCTCACGGTCATAATCTCCGGTGAGCACGCTCCACATAATCACTTCGTATTCCGTCTTTAAATTTCTTACAATTTTGGGAGTAATTTTTCCGTAGGGCGGACGGAAAAGTTTACGATGAGATGTTGAGGAGTGATATTGTGTTTGACTACCTTCCAAATAGTATCGTATAACTTCATCACATTTCTTTACATTACTCATATAATTCTCGAATGATACCTTCCATCCGTTGTAATGGTTGTAGGTATGATTGCCCACCTTGTTTTCTGCTTCTACAATTTTTTTAAAAATATCTGCATGCTTATGAATGTTTTCTCCTACACAAAAAAATGTAGCTTTTATGTTAAACAGATTCAATTGCTCAAGTACATATTCGGTTACGCCGGGTATTGGTCCGTCGTCAAATGTTAAAAAAATTTTTTTTTGTGTTTTTCTACGCCAAACAAGACCTGGGAGCATTTTTTCCAACACAAAAATGGAATTATTCAAATACATATAAAAATAATTTTATTGGATTCTTGCAAAAGAATATACGAATCTTTACATTTACACAAATTGGTATTGTAATTAACTAAAATTTGATTGAATTATGAAAAAGATAATAGTAATGATGGTAGCAGGCGTAGTATTGAGTGGAATAAGCTATTCAGAAAGTTTGAATTTGCCTAAAAACAAAAAGAGTAATAAACACGCATCTCATAAGGCTGCTAAAAAGAAAAAATCCGGCTATTTCTATAGCTTCCAGTACTAATAAAATTCTGAAGGTAAACCCATGCTTTGCATGGTTTTTTTGTTTTCAAATTTTGCATTTACTTCACATGCAGAATTGACGGTTACTGCTTTGTGAATTTAGAAGATACATTACATTACTTGTACAACAGATATCCGGTTTTTGATCGTATAGGTGGCTTAGCATACAAGCCGGGGTTAGAACGAGTATATCAGCTTTCAGGTTTTTTTGATAATCCTCACCAGAAGTTCAAATCTGTACACATAGCCGGTACCAACGGCAAAGGCAGTTCTTCTCATCTGCTGGCTTCAATATTTATGGAATGCGGTTATAAAACAGGGTTATACACCTCTCCGCATTTGAAACAGTTTACAGAACGTATAAGAATAAACGGAAAAGAAATAGACGGACAAAAGGTTGTAGATTTTGTAACCACTTATAAAGACTTTTTAGAAAAAAGTAATGCCTCTTTTTTTGAAATTACTACCATCATGGCTTTTTACTTTTTTGCAGAACAAAATGTAGATATAGCCATTGTCGAAACCGGCATGGGTGGCCGTTTAGATGCAACAAACATCATATCCCCTGAGTTATCTCTGATTACCAGTATCAGTTATGACCACACTCAATACCTCGGACATACCCTGCAGGAAATTGCATACGAAAAAGCAGGTATAATAAAACATAAAACACCTGTTGTGATAAGCGAAAAAGAACAAGATACTCTCTTCACTTTTCAAAACAAATCGGATGAGATGGACGCACCCTTGTATTTTGCAGATGATTGGGTAGAAGTGTTGCCAGCATCGTCGCGATACGATGCAATAAAGTACAGAATAAAAACAGAAACAGAATATCACCATGCAGATTGTCCCTTGCAAGGGCAATATCAACTTAAAAATCTCAAGGGGGTGATTTGCGCTGCTCATATCATGGCCGGCAGCTGGCGTATAACCAAAGAAAAAATAAGCAGCGGTATTGCGAATGTGCTTACGAATACACACTTAAAGGGGCGTTGGCAAATCTTAAAAGAAAAACCCTTGGTCATATGCGATACGGCTCATAATGTAGCCGGCATAGCATATTGTATGGAACAATTAAAGAAATTAAATGCACATCAATTGTATATCATTTTTGGATTTGTGAGAGACAAAGACATCTCAGGCATATTAAAAGTTTTGCCTGAAAATGCCCGCTACTACTTCTCACAAGCCCGTATAGAAAGGGCTTTACAAGCAAGTGAATTACAAAAGATGTGTGCCGCAGAAAATTTACAGGGTATGTTGATACCCGATGTAAATGAAGCCTTGCAACATGCCTTAAGTATAGCTTCAGAAAAAGACGTTATATTCGTAGGAGGAAGCAACTTTTTAGTGGCCGAATTAAACGAGCTGTAGCCCATCATGAAAGACATTGTAAAAAATAACCCTAAGCTTATAAATGCCTGGTGCATGTACGACTGGGCAAATTCTGTATACTCACTCACCATCACTACGGCCGTTTTTCCCATATATTTTTTAGAGGTCATCAAGGCTTCCGGCAAAGAGGTCTCTTTGTTATGGTTCACCGTTCCCAACAAAGTAATATACAATTATCTCCTCACCATTGCATTTCTCTCTATCGCCCTCATTAATCCTTTGCTTTCCGGTATTGCTGACTATAGTGGCAAAAAAAAAACATTCATGAAATTTTTTGCATGGCTGGGTGCTTTTTCATGTACCATGCTTTATTTTTTTGATACCGATACCTTATGGGTAGGTTTTCTTTTTTCCATATTAGCCTCGGTGGGTTATGCCGGCAGTTTAGTTTTTTACAATGCCTATTTGCCCGAAATTACTACAGAAGATAATTTCGATAAGGTGAGCGCAAGAGGCTTTTCTCTTGGGTATGCCGGTAGTGTGATTTTGCTTATCATAAATTTGTTGATGATAGAAATGTATGAGACATTGGGTTTCAAAAATAAAGCTGAACCATCGCGTATTTCTTTTCTAACCGTTGGTATATGGTGGTTTGCATTCTCGCTATATACTTTCTATCATCTGCCACATGATAAAAAAAACAAATCTGATAATATAAACTATCTGCGCAAAGGCTATGATGAGATAAATAATGTATTCAGAAAAATTCGTCATCACCCCACACTAAAAAAATTTTTATTAGGTTTCTTTTTTTACAACATGGCTTTTCAAACCATCATGTATCTAGCTACAATATTTGGTTCTGAACAGTTGAACATACCCACTTCCGGACTTATTATTACTGTGCTCATTATACAAGTAATCGCCATTGCAGGAGCTTATTTATTTTCAATATCTTCTTCAAAGTTGGGAAATGTAAAAACACTTCTTTTGGCGCTTGCTGTTAGTTTGTTGGTGTGTATATCGGCATGGTTTGTCCGTAGCGAATATCAGTTTTATGGCTTGGCATGTATAGTAGGCATTGTAATGGGCGGCTTGCAAAGCTTGTCCAGAGCTACGTACTCCAAACTTATTCCTCAAAGCAATGACAATGCTTCTTACTTCAGTTTTTACGAACTCACAGACAAAACAGGTACTTCTATTGGAATTGCCGTGTATGGCATCATTACTCATGCTACCGGCAACATGAAAAATACCATATTCGGATTGGCAGCATTTTTTCTACTGGGTATGTATTTGCTTACAACCTTGATGAATTCTAAAGTTAATAAAACTTAAACGAGCGGTCGGTGTTAATTTTTTTGAACTTGCTTTTATTCAGGCTTGCCAGGTGTTTTTGCTGTGCTTCCTGATATTTAACCGTTGCTTTTTGATTTATTTTTTTATTTTTTTCATTTGCATTGATTGGTCTGTTAGCCTCGTTTGCATCATAGCCCTCCATAGCACCTTTCTGCACACCATCTACAAAGTAAGGATTAGAGACACAACCACTTATAAATAATGTTATTAAAAAAACTGTATACCTCATGGCAATTATGTCTTTTCTTACCAACTATTTACGATTTTTTATTTAATTTGTTTTAATGAATGATGATGAACTTCTTACATACTTTCGCGAAATATTCTGGCATGCTTTCCATGTCCCCAAATTAACTTCACCGGTTTTTCAGGATTTATTTAACAAATTAGAGCATATAAATTCTATACTTTCAGGACCACTTTATTCGGTATACGAAAACGGAAATTGCGACTACATTTTTCACGATAAAAAAAGATTCCCTTTTGTGAACTCTACAAAAGATTTTTATGATTGGATGCAATCCTTACTTGACCAGTATACAGAAAAAATATTGCATACAAAATCGTATAACGAAAACATGAATGCAGATAAAAACCTGCTCATCTATCAAACGCATGTAAAAAACGAGCTCATAGAAATAGCCACATACATACAGATGACACGCATGAGTTAGATGTTTCGGGGCAAACCCATTTTATGCAGTAGAATTGCAGCTGTCAGAATTTTAACAATTAGTTTCTAATGCATCGCAATAGAAAACATATCTTACAGCTTATTCGCATACAGCCTTATCTACTTATCAACTTCAAATTCATTTATAATGTATTAAATTAATTATTAACTCATTACGCTCTGTTTAGTCTCGTTAAAAAGCGAATAGACTATTCACAAATATTTTCGCCAGATCAAAATAAACTAAATTTAATTTACCTTTTTCATTTGTTGCAACGTTATCTGTTATCTTTAGCGAGATAGATAATCAATACTAACGACATGAGAAATGCTGACATGAAGAGCAATTTAATCTTTGCCATTCCTTCACTCATAAAATCATCTTTTTTATTTGTACTATGTTTTCAGTACAATATAGTTTCAGCACAAGATCTGATTACAAATCAAAATCTGACGAACAGATATATTTGTTACAACCTACAGGAAGGCCTGTCGTACCCTGATACCATTTTGCTTCTCAACATACGTCAGCAAAACCACGAAAGCATTCCTCCGGAAATAAGTAAGTTCAGAAGTCTGGAGTTTATTAATGCAATGAAAAATCGCATAAGCTCTATTGATGAAAATTTCGGTCAGTTGCACCATCTCAAGATTGCCTTGTTTGAACAAAATCAGTTGTCGGATTTGCCAGAGAGCTTTTTTACGTTAAAAAATATTGAGATGATAAATTTTAACAAAAATAAATTTCATGAAATAAATTATAACTGGCGCGGTTTAATGCATATTCACACCATTTCATTTAGCGAAAACAAAATAAAAAACTTACCCTCATCATTTTTCAAGTTAAAAACCTTGAAGCATTTAGATTTCTCCATGAATGAAATAGAACACATACCAACGAATGCTTTTTCCGGTATGAAGATTCTCAAAACAGTAAACTTTTCTCATAATAAACTTAAAAAAGTACCTTCTTCACTTTTGGAAAATCCCTCTGTTACGGAAATCAATCTTGATTATAATCAAATAGAAGACATCAGTGAGATTAAAATAAAAAACACCTCGCTAAAAGCTCTTATGCTTAGTAACAACTCACTAAAAAAACTTCCTGAAAGTATTTGTGATTTACATGAGTTAGAGTTGCTCACACTTTCTAACAACAGTATTGAAAAATTTCCTGAACAACTCAATAAACTTACTAAGTTGAATACGCTGATTATCGAAGGCAATCCTGTAAGTGAAGAAGAATTGATACGTATAAAAAATCTTTTGCCACACACCAGAGTAGTATTCACCAGAGGCATTACGGAAAAAAAATAAACACAACAGAGTAGACAGCAGCGATAATTTATGGGGTGTACTATCTGATTTTTCGTGCAGGTGTTCCTACGTACACTCCGGGCTCATGAATGTTTGAGGTTACTACGGCACCGGCCCCTATTACGGTATTGCTGCACACAAAAATATTATTAATAACCACAGCTCCGGCACCAATCCAGCAGAGGTCGCCTACCACACACTGTCCGCATATAGTAGCAGATGGTGATATATGTACATGGTTTCCGATTTGTACTTCATGTTCTATAACTGCTTTTGTATTTATTATACAATTGACACCAATAATTACATCCGGCCCCACGTGAGCAGAGTGTGCTACAAAACTGCCTTCTTTTATTGATGCACTGTTGCTCACATAGCTTATTGGAGATATGATGTTAGTGTATTTTACATCTTTCAACGAATCGAATACATCTTTTCTTTTGCTGTTGTCGCCAATTGCTATGATACAATCATAATCAGACCTGTCCTGAGGTAACTCAGCATGCAGTGCATATCCGTGAATATTGGTCAAGCCTTTGGGAAATTTTTCGTATATATATATATCAGCAAAATCGTTGCATTGCAGGGCAACATCCAATATGCTTATAGCATGGCCACCGGCTCCTATGATTAAAAGTTTTGACATGTATAGTTACGATTTTCGATGAGCGTATTTTTCATTCAAGCGTTCATACATTTCTTTTGGCACAGGTGAAGTAAACGGCTCAGAAGCAGTTGTGGGCTTTATCCAATCTAAATAACCTTTTTTCCAGGCATATAGCAACCCTAAGAAGAGAACAAAAATAAAAAGCATCATCTCTCCCAACACAAACCAACTCCACATGCCCTGAGTAGCCTCTTGCAGAGATGGATTGCCCATCACTACCGACCATGGTATGATGAACACGATTTCTACTTCAAACAATAGAAATAATAATGCCACAATATAAAAACGTGAATTAAACTTGACCCATGCTTGGCCTGAAGCCTCCTCGCCCGATTCATACGGGCTAAGCTTCTCTTCATTGGGTTTATGCGGATGTATGAGTTTAGAGAGAAATAAAGTAACCACAAGAAACAAGATAGCTAATGCTATGAATATAAGTATGGTTCCGTAGGCTTGTAGTTCTTCACTCCTCATAGTGCAAATGTAGTTTTTTAATCGGATATGTATATATCATCAGGATATTTTACATCTGTAAGAAAAAGCCCTTGAGGCGGCAATGCAGCGCCGGCTTTGCGCCTGTCTTTGCTAAGTAAAATGTTTTCAAAATCGGACAAAGAGATTTTATTCATCCCAATATCAAGCATAGTGCCTGCTATGGCACGTACCATGCCTCTCAAAAAACGGTTGGCCTGAATGGTAAATATTATTTTGTTGTTTTCCTCTTCCCATTTAGCCTGATGAATAATACAATTAAAATGTTTTACTTGTGAATTGCTCCTGCTAAAACATTCAAAATCATTATATCTGCAAAGTATGGAACAGGCTTCCTGCATGTGTTGTAAGTTTAACGGCCTGTCGAAAAAAAATACCAAATCATGTAGAAATGGATCTTTTACCTTTGATATTCTGTATTCGTAGGTTCTGCTGGTAGCACTGTATCGCGCATGCGCATCGGGGTGCACCTTACGCCAACTGTTTATGGAAATATCGTGTGGCAATAATGAATTTATTCTGTATAAAAAATCATTTTTCGGATACTCAGGCACATCCAGGTGTGCAACCTGGTGAATGGCATGTACACCGGTATCGGTGCGCCCACTGCCGACCGTTTCTACATTAGTACGCAGTATAGCACTCAGCGCAGCGTTTAATTCTTTTTGGACGGTATGTGCATTTTGCTGAATTTGCCACCCATGGTATGAGGTACCTTTGTAGCTTATGTCTATAAAAATTCTCATTCAATTAAATTAAATATTTTATATTTAAGAACACAAAATCGTTATCACTCTATGATACAGCGCGTGCAAAGTATATTCATGTTTTTGATTTGTATCCTTTTAGGACTAAATTTTTTTACAGTGATTTGGCAGTATACTGATGAAGGTATCTCTATTACAGTCGGCTCCATAAAAGCTGTTTATCAACACAAAAACAATATCAAGCAATTTAACACTATATATATATCCATATTAACCTTAGTGTCATTGATTGTAACAATGATAACTTTATTCAGTTACAAAAAAAGAATTTTACAGATAAAATTGAGTCAACTCAATACATTGCTTATAAGTGGCATTATAGGCACTTACTTCATAGCCATACCGCGCGCTAAGGCGTGGCTTCAAGAGCCTGTTTATGGAGAATACCAATGGGGATTTTATATTCCTATTGTTTGTCTTCTTTTCAACTTTATATCCATGCACTTTATACGCAAAGATGAAGAACTGGTGCGCTCGATAGACCGAATCAGATAAGCGTTGCTTTTCTCTTTACTTAATCATGGATTAATGAGGATAGTTTTGTGAAGTAACTTTCCGCTGTGTAGTTCTAAAGTCAGGAAATATACTCCGGTACTGATAGAATGTACAGGGATTTCAGTTACAGTTCTTTTGATCTCTTGTTCATAGATCCATTCTCCGAGAGGAGAATGAATGATAATTTTTTTTACGCAGCGATGAACATCTTCCATATAAAAAACCTTGTCCGTAGGAGGATTGGGGAATAGATGTATTTCTGTTTCATCATATTCTTGATCTACAGAAGCACATGGAGAAGCTACAACGGACTTAGTTATGTGAGTAGCTGAGCAGCCGGTGGCATTGGTCTCCGTCACAGTAATGTTTCCGCTTGTAGGCGCGGGGAATACAACTGATACGGAATTTGCATTATTGCTGCTCAAAATGTTTGCTCCCGCGGGTATGTGCCATGAGAAGGATGATCCCGTGGTATTGGGCACCGAATAGGAATAATGAAGTGTGCCTGAGCAAACGGAAGCAGGCCCTGATATGAAACTCGTTTTAGGCTTGTTGTCAATCATCAGATTATCGAAATAATATGTTGTATTGGTGAGCGTGTTGGGTGCAAAAAACAATACCATTTTAGAAACAGCATTGTCAGGTACGGAGGGGTCAGGTATAGTGTTCAATGTAAACTCGAGAGTTTCCCACGCATTTGCCACGCTTGTAGTAGCTCTGTAGTTGCTATGGCGGCCTGCAGGATAATTTGTTGGCGATGCCACATCGCTCTCTAAAGTTATTTCAATTATTCTGCCTGCTGCATTGGAATATACATCAAGGAGAAACCGTTTGGCTCCGGTTTTCAAGTGAGCCGCATCAGATAGGTTTGCATTGTTGAGGACTATAACATCCCATTGCTCACTCCCGTTTCTGAAATATTGAGCGCAAAATGGGGAACTGTTTTGAGAGTTGGGAGAAGGGTTGGTATGCTGGGTATTAATAACACCACTTATATATCCATATGATGGATGTCTAATATTTTCGAAATCTTCTATAACCCTTCCGCAATGAGTGGGTTGTACGGTCACATTAAGAGAGTAGCTGGCACTACCGCATGCAATGGTTTTCGTTACTGATACCACACCATCTGCTGCATTCCAGTTAAGAGTGATTTCGTTTGTACCTGCTCCGGAAATAAGTGTTGTGCCGGAGCTATGGCTCCAATTGTAAGTAGCTCCTGCAGTGTGTGGTATGGAATATATAAGATTAGTTTCGTTTTGAAGAACAGAAGACTTACCGCTTATTCCTCCTGATAAGCCCCCGGCAGACAAGTCTGTATAAACTTTTACGTAATCTATCTGTATTGTACGGTTCCAGTTTACATCTCCTCCGATAATGGCAGCGGTGGAAGGGTTTCCGGTGTACCATCCACCCACAGCGAGGTTAAGAATGATGTAAAAGTTTTCATTCCATGGCCATGTGACGGGATTATTAGAGGGCGGATTCAGAGAGTTTGGCGTTTGTGTTTCTGTTTTGTACAACATACCATCTACATACCAACGAATCACTCCCGGTTCCCACTCAATGGAAAAAATATGGAAAGAGTTTACAAAGTCGCCTGTGGATAGAGTATAACTGGTACCGTCATGTTGATTGTTGGGCCAGCTGTTTCCGTAATGTACGGTTCCATCCACGCGATTTATGATATCTCCTCTGAACTCCATGATATCTATTTCTCCACTGGTAGGCCACCCGCCATTGGGATTAGGGGGTTGAGGTAACATCCAAAAGGCTGGCCATACTCCTATGCCGGCAGCTAATTTCATACGTGCCTCTACTTTTCCGTATCTGAAACTGTACTTGTCCCGTGTGTGTATCTTGGCGGAAGTAAAATCGGCAATGGCTGACACAGCAGGGCTATATCGAGCGGTAATGTTCAAATATCCGGAAGCTACACTGATATTGTTGGTCTGGCTTGTGTAATATTGTTTTTCATTGTTTCCCCATCCACATAATCCGGGGCAACCATCACCGATGTCATAATTCCATTTAGTGAGGTCTAATGTTGTACCATTAAATTCGTCTGTCCATACTTCACTCCAACAATGTTGTGATAAGCAGTGGTGTGTTAGGCATATACTGATAACCCATAAACTTAGTTTTATCTTAGCATACATACACATGATATTTTTTATCCATACTTAATAGATGCTGATAGGTAAACATTAGTCGGCAAAATTTTTCGGAATGGAGGAATTATATCGTGTATGAAGCGGCAGATGTTTACTTACTCAGTGTTGTTTATATTGTTTAAATAGCAATAAAAATGCCTTTATTTACACTCCATATACCATTTTCGGGAGTTGTGTGTTATTTTAAAAAGCAATGGGCATCACTCAATTATGGAGTTGTCTGTAAATATCAACCTGTCGGGTATCCAGTTAGGTTTAAGCATAGAGGGTTTTAATCCGATAAAAGTTTTATCTGATGTATTGGCTTCGTCTAAGTTCAACCTTATGGTGTGTGTTATAGTATCACTTGGATTAAGCGTGACAAAAGAAGTAATAGTATATCTTTTTAATTCTGTGTAGAACAAATCGTTAAAGATGATATCGCCCTTGAAAGCTTTTATGGGTTTTTCTTGCACGTTTATAAAATATACTTTGTATTGAACGATGTTTTTGGGTGCGAGTTTTTCATTTTTTTTATTTTTTTTCTTTGTTTCAATCGTGTCAATATCCTCTTTTTTAAGCACGATTTTTAATGCATTGTTTATTTTTTCTATTTTCTCACGTTCATGTTTTATGGCGAAATTGGTTTCCAGATTTTTTTTGTTACGTTCTTTATTTTGATTTTCTCTTTGCCTTTTAGCTTCTTCAAGTATATCTCTGTATGTAGCGTGCATTTCGAGGATGTGAGCGCCTACCAACCCCTTTTCTACCATGAAATGAGCAAGTAACTGAAGGTCGGCAGAATCAAGTTTTTTTAATTCTTTTATCCGCCTGTAGTCATCTTCTGCCGTTGATTTACTGTATCTTTTATCCACCGGATTAGTGCATGAGAACAGAACAGTTGTAGCAACGATTATGAGACTTGTATTATAAAAGGTATGTAGCGGCTTCATGTTATTCAACATAATTATACTAAACTTTTACTATAGCATGAACACTTTTTTTGATAGATTGACAAATGGCATCTATCGGTAAATCATTTTCGTCTTGCCCGAAAGGATCTTCGATCTCTTCGCCTATTGCTTCCAATCCTACCAACGCATAAAATATAATCATGATGATGATGATACACCAATAGCCTAACTCATGAATGAATCCGAACGGTAAAATAATAGTAAAGAAGAATATAAATTTTTTCAAATGTATGCTGTACGAAAAGGGAACAGGTGAAGTGCGGATACGTTCGCAACTACTTGTAATTTCTACAGCATTATCTAAATGTTTGTTGAGTTCAAGCAACTGTGGGTCGGTGATTTTACCGGCATTGTAGAGCACAATAATTCGCTCGGCTATGGAAGCTATGATCTGATTGGGTACATGATATACTGTTTTCAAAAAATCAATGTATCCGGGTGTTACCTCAGTGAGTTCATCATATTTTACTTCGCCTCTCAGATTTTCTTTCATGGCAAATGCGTGGTTTACTATCATTTTAGATAGATATATTCTGTTTTCTTTGTCTTCGGGAGGAAGAAAGGCATTTATTTTTATGGCGAAATTTTTTGCATTGGATCCTAAGTAACTCAGGAGTTTTCTTCCTTCCCACCAGCGGTCGTAAGCTGTGTTCGTCCTGAATACTAAAAGCAAACCCAACACAATACCCATTATGGAGAAAACTATGGATGGAGCTTTGAACTCAATGTGAAAAACTTCATCTTCCAAATATTCAATAACAAAAGTGTAAAAGCCAACTACCAACACGCTTAATGATAGCCTTTTGAGAGTTTTTGTTTTATGAAAATCAAAAATAACTGAAAACCATAAAGGTTCTTTTTTGTCATCACGTAATTCATCTAACATAATCTAACCTTTGAGTGAAAAAACAGGTTAACAAAATGAACAAAGTACAAATATTGTATATTTTTTATTAATCCCAAAATAGTGCCTCATAGATGAGGCCATTAAGCCGTAGAAAAAAATTAAACGTCTAACCGATGTGCAATTTTTTGCCTAATTGTTCAAAACAATCTTTTCTCATGCTGTACAAAACCGTTCAGTGAAGTTGTAAAAGAGAAATACATATGGCGTGAACTTATTTTTTGCGTTAGAGCCGTCATGGTAAGACTCTCAGTGAAATGTTTACTATATACAAGCATTGAAAAATCGGCTGACAACTTTATCAGTGATGAATTTCATGGCTTTTCGAGCCTAAATTTTTCTATCCTGTGAAATAGGTTTATGCCAAACAAGCATCCAGAAAAGCGTCTCTGATTTTATAAACAAATGGACTCTTCTGTTCATCCATTCGCTCGGGATGCCACTGTACTAAACATAAAAACGGCATGCTATCGGCATCAATTCTCTCTATTGCCTCCACCACATGTCCATCAGAAAAGGCCGATGCACGCAATCCTTTCCCTATCTCATCTGCAGCCTGATGATGATTGCTGTTTACACGTCCGGATGCCTTTCCAATTAGGTTTTGCATCCACGAATCACTTGCTACGCTCACCTGATGATAGCGATATTCTCCATGGGTAAGTTTTGAATTGTCCGGCTTTTTCCAGGTAGGCAAGTCAGGTATTAATGTTCCTCCAAAAAAAACATTTGCTATCTGTAGTCCTCTACAAATTCCTAATACAGGTATTTTATTTTGTTGTGTGTAGTGTAATAAATTCAATTCAAAATCATCTCTTCGCTCATTCATGTCGTGAATGTGGCAATATTCAATGTATTCAGGTTTGTTATAAAAACGAGGGTGCACGTCTTCGCCCCCTGTAAAAAGAATACCATGACAGCATTGAGCAAGTTTCATATCCGGATGTTTTTCACTCAACTTGCAGACTTCAACATTTTTCTCCGATGCAAGTATCCAGTTTGCGTAATTATCGTATTTGCTGCAGTCGGTAATGCCGATTAATAGTTTACTCATACATCAAATGATAAATTTTGATATTCCTCATCATAAAACACATCTTACATTTTTTTTATCAACTTAGGAGGAAAATAGCTGTAATATATACCCGCCAAAGACACCAACACTATGATACAAAAAAACAATAGACCTACGGTCACCGAGTGATCGGCACTGTATTGGAATACGTTGGTCAAATACAACAAAGTTATCTCACGTATACCTATCCCCCCTACTGTAACAGGCAACGAAGATGTAAACGATGACAGCATGAATGCAAATAGATATTCCATACGTTTTTCCTGAATGCCGATGGCTAATATGATAAGATATGCTGCTGCAAATTGCGAAATTTGCACACCTAATGAATATAACACAGTAGATGGAATAATTTTAACTGTACTTTTCATCAGGATATAATGAGATATGATAATGCTCAGTAGCAGGAAAAGTATAAAAGCCGAAGTAATTGCAAATCTATATGGAATATCAAAAGGAACTAAAAAGGAAAATAAGGCTGTAAACAGCATTAATACAAGCATTCCATTTACCCTATCTATAAGCAAAGCACGAACTATACTTATTACTTTCTGTTCAGGAAAATCTTTTTTTAGAACATATACTTTGTAACCATCGCCTCCAATACTTCCGGGTAAAAATAAATTGTAGTACATGCCCAACCAGTACAACTTCATATTGTACGCTGAAGGTAATATCAATTTAATGCTCTTCAATATATTCATCAATCTGTACGCCGATATTACCTTTGACACTATGTATAACAAAATTGCAACAAATAAATATCCCCAATTTGAGTTAGCTATGATTTGAGATACTTTAACAAAATCTATTTTTATGGACAACCAATAAATACATATAAACGTTATGCTGATTTTAAATATCCACTTCAGAAGTTCTCGGTATTTTGTTTTTTGTATCAAAGTTTTTTTACCAAATATAAATCTACATTATTCCAATTAGATTTGAAGGTGTAGTACAACCTACATGTACTATCCGGTGTACGCATGGTAATATAGAAAACTCCGCTTTTCCACTCACCTCTTTCTTTATATAAAACTTCTTGTCTCTCACGTGTTATGTAAAAACTTTGCGCATGATTTACCGGAGCATACTCGTCTAAATACAAAGGTTGACCTTTGGTAATTTCAGCTACACGCAGGGCAGCATCTTTAAATGTTTGATCCGGGTCGTTGTGTATTCTCCATGGAAATATAAAAACATTCATCGCAATTCGGGCTATTAATAGGGATATAAGAAACAGCATGAGCGTATGTCTTTTCGCAACCATTTGCGATACTGAAGCCGTCAATGAACATAAAAACAGCATTAATGAATAAAATATCTTTTCTCCATTTGTAATGGGTAGTTGTATAAACAGTGGAATTAACATACTAAATGAAAGCATAAAGCTTACCACAACTAAAAACCTGCGAAATGTATTGTATAGCTTGCTGTCTTTGTTTTGTACATCTTTATCGTAAAAGTGCAAACACACCATGTAAAACAATGGAAGAAACATGAATAAATATCTTGGAACCGTTTCAGGAGAGAGCCAGTATACAAGAAAGTTGGCTAAGAATATCAGAGAGCAATATGCTAAAAAATTATGTTCTTTTATCGTGCGGATTGTTTCGGAATTTATGAGAAAAATAACCAGAAGAGTTGATGGCAAAAAGTGAAATATAAATTCAAATGGAAACGTAATAAGATGCCATAAAGATTCCACAACTCCTTTTTCCGCTACCGTACGCTTGGTAGATTCACTGATAAGTGTCTTAAATAGTGTATCTATGCCGTTGTGGTATGAGTAGGGTATGTAATAACAACTTAACAACAGGAAGAAGAAAACAATGGCACATACATGTTGCAAAGACCAGACAAGATTTATTTTTTTTTCATAAACAAGCATCACGACCAATGTAATACCCTGAAACACTATTGCCGGAAGGCCTTTCAGCATGAAGCATACAGCCGTTATGAAATATGATAAGAAAAACATTTGCCAATATTTTCCTTTGCTGAAGTAATTATGTATGATCATGAAATTCAGAAAAATAAAAGCGGAAAAAAGTGTATCTATCAATCCAAGAAAACTATCGTAAAAGAGTATTCTTCCGGAAGCGACGTACAATGCCACAGTGAGCATAGCTTCACGCTTACCGATTTTTTTTTTAACAAAGAAGTAAATGATTAATGAATAAATGAACAACCCCAGTAACGTAGGAATACGTATTACCCATTCCTTTTGTGAACCGAAGATATTGTATAAGGCTGCTACGATCCAGTTATATAACGGAGGTTTATTGTAGTAAGGATCACCATTGATGGTAGGTACTATGTAGTTTTTCCGTAATATCATCTCAAGAGATACTAAAGCTCGTGTGGGCTCGTCGGCTATCAGAGGCATTGCACCAATGTTGATGAGCAATGCAGGAACCAGCAAAAAAAGGAAAACAATAAAGTAAAAACTGTAGCTTTTACGATTTAGAAAATCAGCGTATGTACGTATTAAACGAAGCATCTATCTGTTGTAATGTTTAAACAAACTTTTTATTTTCATCTGTAAAACTCCGAAAAATGCTTCTTTAAAAATACCCGACGACATTTTGGATACACCAAGTTTACGGTCAGTAAAGATTATAGGCACTTCAATAATTTTAAATCCATACTTCCACGCTTCAAATTTCATTTGTATCTGAAATGCATAACCCACGAACTTTATGGCATCTAAATTTATGGTTCGCAAAACTGTATGCCGGTAACATTTAAACCCGGCAGTTGTATCGTTAATGGGAATCCCTGTTATGAATTTTACATAGCGGCTGGCAAAGTACGACATTAGCACGCGCTCAATTGGCCAATTGATTACGGTAACTCCATTAACATACCTTGAACCAATAGCCAGATCTGCCCCTTGATTTTCACAAGCATCATACAACCTTATCAGATCGTCAGGATTATGTGAGAAATCAGCGTCCATTTCGCATATGTATACATAATCATTTTTCAATGCATACTTGAATCCATGAATATAAGCAGTGCCCAGCCCCATTTTTCCGGGACGTTCCTCCAGGAATAACCGTCCCGAAAATTCTTTTTGCAATTCTTTAACTATGGATGCCGTGCCATCCGGTGAACCATCATCTATTATCAGTATATGAAAAGGCAGTTCTAATGAAAACACCTTACGAATTATGTTTTCTATATTATCCCGCTCATTATATGTTGGAATGATTACTAATGTTTTTTGCATTTTTAGTATATCTCTTTCATATTTTTTAAAAAACAATATATACAGTACATTTTCGATAGCACAAAAGAAATGTATAAAATTATGTCATTCATCATTCAGAGTTAGCGTTTTCTCCGATCAGGAATGGTTGCCATTTTTCTGCAATAAAATTCTTGTAAGCCCTGAAAAATAAATACTAACCAGCAATACCAATCCGGATATAATGCTTACCCAATACCATTCCAGATATATTGCAGATTCATGCTTACTGAAATTGTTTAAATATAGAAAAGTGAACATAAAAACCGAATACACAATAGCCAACCTGAAGAGGATGTGGTAAGGCACTTTTAAAGGTAATTTAAAGTGTATATATAATAGATAACTCATACTTAAAAATAAGGTGCTTATTACCGTAACCCACGCTGCTGCAATGGCACCATACACAGGAATATATATATAGTTCAAAATAATATTGATCAGTATGCTGCCTACAATCATCTTACTTACCTGCAGTTCGTGGCCTGTAGCGGTAAGCAATGTACTGTAAAGGGCAAAGATTCCTTGCAAAAATACTGCTATAAAAATAATCTTTAAAACTTCTGTTTTTTGAGCGATTTGCTCTACACTATTAGTTTCAAACTGAAAAAAAAGTTTATCTCCATAAAAAAAAATAAATACACACACATAGCTCATGGGTACAGAGGTGATCACGTGTCCGAAATTGAAAAACTTTTGTTGTATATCCGGTTGCTTGAGATGCCGGGCAAACTTAGCAAAGAATATAGGCAGTATTGTCCAAAGATACATCATAAAAGCGTCCATCCATCGGTAAGCAGCAGCATACACGCCTGCTGATGTTTGACTGCTAAGCCTTTCTATCATTACCTGATCTACTTTCTCATTTATGGAGTACAAAATAGTGATCAACGCAAAAGGAAAACTCCATTTCATGAGGCTTATCAACTTTCTGGATTGTAAATGAGGTTTAATAAACCCAAAACATTTTATGACCAATATGTAAAGTAGTATTGCCGAAATCAGCAACGAAAACATTCGTATATATACAAACAATTGCAAGTTTGTTTTAAACGAAAACATAGCAAGTACCATCAACACTAAAAAAAACTTATCTGCAATGGAGGCTATTCCATCCATTAAAAAATATTGCGCTGCCTGCAAGTTTGCTCTGAAAAAAAATATCAACTGAAGCAAGGCCTGAGCAAAACTCAACACCGCTAAAAAATGTAACTCTCTTTCTTCATATCCCAACACCATGCCCACCATTAGCATGAACACCGGATATATAATCAGCATGTACAATTTAAAAGAAAAGACATTTGAAAAAATTTCTTGTAATTTATTTCTGTCTGAAGCTAATTTTTTTGTGATGTATTGATTTATTCCAAAATCTGCCAAGGTTAAAAATAAATATCCCAGGGAAAACAATGCAGCGTACAAGCCAAACTCCGCATCGCCTATTTTTTCCTGTATATCGTTTTCTAAAAACAGCCATACAGGCTTTATAAGCACGTTCAGCAAAACAATGAAGCTAATATTTCCAAAAAGTTTCTTTATACTACTGGACAGTTAATGTGATAAAAAAAAACATATGCTATGGTGACATAGCTAAAATCAAACAGCAAAAAAAACATTTTTTGTTGTTTATTGAAACAATATTAAACTTCAAAGTATATTTCAGCTCATGTGAACCACATGAATAATTGAAGAAAAGGGCTTCTGAAGTATTCTTAACAAACTCGTATATTTGCAGCAAAACATGATTTAACTGATGGACAAAACAATAGCAGACAAATACCAGCCGGTGATAGGGCTTGAAATACATGCACAACTCAGCACGCTGAGCAAAATATTTGCTCCTGATTCGGGAGAGTTTGGCAATATGCCGAATACGAATGTAAGCGCAATCACGCTTGCCCACCCCGGCACATTGCCTAAGCTCAATAAAAAAGTTGTGGAGTATGCAGTGAAAATGGGCTTAGCCTGCGGCTGCACTATAAACCGCTACAACTTTTTTGACCGCAAAAATTACTTCTATCCCGATTTGCCCAAAGGATATCAAACCACACAAGACAAAGCACCGATTTGTAAAGGGGGAGGCATACGCATACATGTAAACGGGCAACAGAAAATTATACGTCTCAACCGTATCCACATGGAAGAAGATGCCGGCAAAAACCTGCACTTGAGTGGCGAAACAGATACCCTTGTTGATTTTAACCGCGCCGGTGTGCCGCTCATAGAAATCGTTACAGAGCCTGATATTCGCAGTTCTGAAGAAGCTTTTGAAGTGCTCACAGAAATACGTAAACTCGTTCGTTATCTCGACATTTGCGATGGCAATATGGAAGAAGGCTCTCTGCGATGCGATGCCAATATATCCGTAATGCTGAAAGGCGCTGATAAATTTGGCAAAAAGGTAGAGGTAAAAAACATGAACTCGATACGCAACGTACAGCGTGCCATTGATTTTGAAATAAACCGCCAAATTGCAGAACTGGAAAAAGGCAACGAAATATTTTCTGAAACCCGCCATTTCGACACAGTCAACTTTACCACCCATGGCATGCGTACTAAAGAAGAACTTAACGACTACCGCTACTTTCCTGAACCTGACTTGCAACCTGTTGTAATTTCTGAAGAATGGCTTGATCAAATAAAAAAGAGCATGCCTCCCCTACCCTGGCAACTGTATGAAAAGTTTGCTCAACAATATCAACTACCATCGTATGACATACATGTGCTTACAGAAACCAAAGAAATGGCTTTGTACTTTGATGAACTCTGTTCAAAAACCACTCACTACAAGGCTGCATCCAACTGGCTGATGGGGCCTGTGAAATCTTACCTCAACGAACGCACTATGACCATAACCCAACTTAATTTAGCTACAGACACGTTGGCACAATTGATTGAGCTGGTAGAATCCGGAAAGGTAAGTTTTGCTATGGCTTCGCAAAAGATTTTCCCTGAGCTCATAATATCTAAAAATAAAACACCGCTACAAATAGCCGAACAACTCAACCTCATCCAGGAAAGTAATACCGATGCCATCAAACCCATTGTAGACGAAGTGTTGGCTAAATATCCGGAAAAGGTAAAGGAATACAGAGCCGGCAAAAAGGGCATACTCGCCATGTTTATGGGTGAAGTAATGAAACAAACTAAAGGCAAAGCCGATCCGAAAGTGGCTACAAAATTGTTGCAAGAAGTTTTAGACGCTTAGTCTTTAATGACAAAAAAATTATTTATCCGATATGCCATACTTGCTCTTGCATGTGTGCTCCTATATTTCTTGCTGAAGAAACAAAATGCCAATGAAGTTATAGATAGCATAACACAATCAGACTGGCGATGGTTTATACCAGTTTTTGCCATTACTTTTTTAGGAAACATTATACGCGCCTTGCGGTGGAGAATGATGGTTCAGAGTGGTGGTTATGCTCTTACCCTATCAAACGCTTTTTTAGCTCTCATGTGTGGCTATTTCATCAATTTTTTGGTGCCCCGCCTCGGTGAACTTACACGTTGTGTGGCGCTCAAAAAAAATGAGTCTGTACCCGTAGAGTACTCGTTAGGAACCGTAGTAACGGAGCGCTTAATAGATGTGCTCTCTATTCTTTTAATTACATTTTGTGCATTTGCAGCATATTATTCTTCCTTGCATTTGTTTTTTGAAAAACATCTTTTCCCGGGCATTAAGTATTTTTTTACTTCCAAATTAAAGTTAGCCGTTTTTGCGAGCAGCATGTTATTGCTATGTATTATTGCATATTTTTTGCTAAGCAGAAAACTTGCGCGCAACAAATGGTGGCTGAAAGGAGTAGAATTTTTTGCACGCGCAAAAAACGGCATGCTCAGTATATTTCGCATGAAGCAAAGAGTATTTTTCTTAATTGCCACAGCGTGTATCTGGGTATGTTATTTTTTGAGTACATACTTGTGGTTTTTCGGATATGCTCCCTTTCATTCGTCAGGTTTCAAAGAAGCTCTTATCCTTTTGATAGCCGGCACAGTAGCACGCTCTTTCCCTGTTCAAGGGCAAGGAGCAGGTATATATCATTTCATGATTGCTCAAACTGTACTTTTATTCGGCATTTCAGAAAAAGACGGACTTGTCCTTTCTATACTCATTTACATCACTCAAACAGCTTTTTATTTTTTTGTTGGGGGTATATGCGCTTTGATAGTACTTTTCCAAAAAGAAAAGTTATATTCGTATAACACCAATAGCTGATAAGTATGAATATGTGTAGGGGTTGTATTGCTATTTGATAATTCTGTTTGTGATAGTTTACTTCACTATGTCGTTCAACTCTTTTAAACTAAAATCAGAGATACAGCAATGGGTAAAGGAAAACATCATCTCCGAAGAACAAGCCGAGTTGCTGTATGCAAAATATAATCTAAATTCGGAGCCACCTTGGTATAGGCGATCTTCCTTTATCATATCAGGTGTAGCCTTGTCATTTGCTGCATTGGGAATTTTGCTGCTCATCAGCTATAATTGGTGGCGGCTTGGGCGCCTGCTGCAGACAGTTGTTTGCATAACCCCTCTCATATTTGTCTACATATTGGGTATATGGTTTTTACACAAAAACAAGACAGACCGTGCTGAATTATCTTTCTTCTTTGCATGCTTATTATTTTTTGCAAATATGGTACTGCTCGCTCAGATATATCATATATCTGCATATTTCCCCGATTCGTTCTTATGGTGGGCTATCGGCTGCCTACCTTTCGCATTCATACTCAAGAGCAATGCCATTCACCTGATTACTCAATTTGCTTTTGGCTTGTGGATGTATTACCAAACCAGTTATTACCACATTTCAATATTTACCTTTGTTTTGTTTGGCGCCATGTTGTATATGCTTTTGGCGAAACCCAACTCGCTATTATTGGCAACTACATTGATAAATCTGTTTTTGTGCCTGCTGAACGTTATGTTGTATGTACAACAATCTGTACAAAATTCTGGATGGATGTGCGGTTTAGCCACTATATTTCTTTTTCTGATGGCGTTTCTCAGATGTACAAAAAACTCTTTCAACGAATCTTTTGTTCAAAAAACTGACGATTTTTTGCGTTTCATCATTCTTTTTATTTTTTATCTCTCCACATGGCAAGATATAGCTGCCGAATTGGCCAAAGGTTATGTATCATGGTTTTCCATAGTCATCTTTGTATGCTCAGCTACTGTGCTCTGGCTTAAAAAAGCAGGTTATCAAAGTTATCTATCCATGTTGTTTGTATTCATTTTGTTGGTATTTCAGATCATCAGTTTTTTCGCTGATGACAATAACCTGAACACAGTAGTTTTAATTTTGTCCAATACCGCCAATGTGATATTCCTTTTATATGCGGCATTCAACATATTTTACGGTATACACAAAAAAATTAAACCTACCTTTATGTTTGGCATATTTTTGTTGGTGGTCTTTGCGCTATCCAGATATCTTGCACTCTTTGGCGACTACATAACCACAGCTATCATATTTATTCTATGCTCTCTTGGTTTGTTTGCAATAAATCATTACTGGACAAAAAAATATGAATCTCAGAAGTAAACTGACGTACATTGCTATCGGCATACAGCTTCTTATTCTGGCGGGTATGTTGGCCAAAGCCATGTATCCCTTATTGGTGGGCACTCCTGTGCGTTTACGTGTAGAAGCACGCGACCCGAGAGATGTTTTCAGAGGCCATTATGCAGAGCTTTATTATCCCATGAACAACATACGTACAGATACAATAGAAAATCATTTACCACGTGATGCCTGCTATAACTTCGGCGATATTGTGTACGTAGAACTGGTTAAAAAAAATGATGAATATGTGGCTAAAGCCCTCTGGCCAAAACCTCCCAAGAATACGTTGGCTATTAAAGGTATTGTTCAATATCGCTTTTGTAATGATGGCTCTATGGCACATATCAACCTGAAATATGGCATAGAACAATTCTTCTCAGATAAACACACCGCCGAACAAATAGAAAATTCCATACGTGGTATGGGAGCAGAGAGCACAGAAAATTTTCCTATTGTGTATGCCAATGTGTACGTTACATCTTCAGGCGATGCACGCATAGCATCTATCGAATACAAGTAACAGAGCAATGCAGGATATTTTCAGGTTTAAACAATTTGAAATTGACCAACAAAAGGCATCCATGAAAATATGCACAGACAGTTGCTTGTTTGGTGCATTGATAGATGTGGCAAACAGAAAAAAAATTCTTGATATTGGCACTGGCACGGGATTGCTTGCGCTTATGATGGCACAGAAATGCGATGCTCAAATTTATGCCATAGAACCTGATGAGATAAATGCTGACCTGGCAGAAAAAAATTTCAATTCATCGCCATGGAAAAACAACTTGCGTTTGTTGCAATATAGCGTACAACAATTTACTCAAGATACAGATTTAAAATTTGACCTCATTGTAAGTAATCCTCCTTTTTATGAAAAATATTTACCATCCGGAAATAAACGAAAGGACATTGCCAAGCATAATTCAGATTTATCTTATCAGGAATTAGTCAGTGCCATACAATCGCTATTGCACAACCAGGGAATTTGTTGGATATTGCTCCCTGTCCGGCAAATGAGTGACTTTGAAGAAATATCTGCCCAACATGGTATTTATGTAAGTCAACGATTTTTTATAAAAAACAGACCCTATGAAAACCCTATACGTGTTGTTAGTGTTTTTGAAAAAAAATATTCGTCTTATATACTGCAAAGTGAAATCACGATAAGAGATAAGGATGAAAAGCATCACGTTTTGTTTAAAAATCTAATGCGACCTTTCTATTTGTATCTGTGAAATGTTGAGTAAAATCTGTATGATGTTGTAACTTGCAAACCGATATATATGGCCTCACTATTAGATTTCATAGGAAATACACCGTTGGTTCAGCTCACAAGATTGCACAACCATCCTCATGTGCAGCTGTGGGCTAAACTTGAAGGAAACAATCCGGGTGGTAGCGTAAAAGATCGCCCTGCATACAACATGATAAAACAAGCATTGGCAAGAGGTGAAATAAAGCCAGGGATGAAACTCATTGAGGCCACCAGCGGCAACACCGGCATAGCGCTTGCCATGATAGCTCGTTTGTTTGACCTTGACATAGAACTGGTCATGCCTGAAAACTCCACTAAAGAAAGAGTGCTTACCATGAAAGCTTACGGTGCAAAAGTAACTCTGACACCCGCCGAAGGCTCAATGGAAGCAGCCCGCGACTATGCCGATGAAAAAGTAAAACAAGGAGGATATTACATGCTCAATCAGTTTGCCAATGCTGACAACTATTGGGCTCACTACCACACAACCGGGCCGGAAATATGGAGAGATACGAAAGGCAAGATAACTCATTTTGTTTCGTCCATGGGCACTACAGGTACTATTATGGGTACTTCCATGTTTTTGAAAGAAAAAAACTCATCCATACAAATCATAGGTGTGCAGCCCACAGAGGGTTCCAGAATACCCGGCATACGCAGATGGCCTAAAGAGTATTTACCTAAAATATACAATCCTGACAGAGTTGATCATATTATAGACATATCTGAAGAGGAAGCCCGATACACCACAAAAAAGTTAGCCGCTGTGGAAGGTATTTTTGCAGGTATGAGCAGCGGAGGTGCCGTGGCTGCCGCATTGAAAGTTATTGGAAATCTTAAAGAGGGTTTGGTAGTGTGCATCATATGCGACCGCGGCGACAGGTACCTTTCCGATGGATTGTTTTGAACTTATTTTATGAAGTAGAAAAACTTTCAGCTGAAAAAGCAACATGAAAAATGATAATGTAAAATAATTGGCAGATACATTTTCTAACGATATACTTTGTAAAAACCCATTAACCCCCCCGACAAAAGAACAGTATAGCATTATGTATAGCTAAATGAAAAATTGTATAAAAACAACATGCGGTTGGCAACTACATATCCGTGATAAATTTTTAAACAGATTTTTTAGTATTGAGCAAAAAAATAAGCTGTTTTAAAAAAAAATTTAAGCTGTTTTGTTCGTTTGAAATAAAATTTTCTATTTTTACCCCAAGTATTAGACACCTAAATTGTAAAACTGAATATTTTATGGCCTATCTAAGATTCAAAGCAATTGACACGATTAACAACAGGAAAACAGAACCTGTTACTACGCCCTCCAACAAAATTTCAGATTTTTATGGAATAAATGTTTTTGGGCAGGACGCAATGAAGAAATACATATCCAGTGGAGCTTACAAAGCACTGATGGCTGCCATTGAGCAGGGTGAGAAAATAGACCCTGAAACTGCCGACGCTGTTGCTGCCGGTATGAAAGCATGGGCAATAGAGCGTGGTGCCACTCACTACACACACTGGTTTCAACCCCTTACTGATGCTACTGCTGAAAAGCATGATGCATTTTTTGAGGTTGAAAACGGCATAGCCATAGAAAAATTCAAAGGCAGTGCATTAGTACAACAAGAGCCTGATGCATCCTCTTTCCCCAGCGGTGGCATACGCCAAACCTTCGAAGCAAGAGGATACACCGGATGGGACCCCACTTCGCCTGCATTCTTAATGGGTACAACACTTTGCATACCTACCATATTTGTATCGTATACAGGTGAACTTTTAGATTACAAAGGCCCCTTGCTACGTTCAATAGCAGCCTTGGATAAAGCTGCAGTTGCCGTATGCGACTATTTCGACAAAGATATTACCAAAGTATATTGCACTTTAGGTCCTGAACAAGAATATTTCCTGGTAGACGAAGCTCTGTATAATGCTCGTCCTGACCTGGTAATGGCAGGTCGCACTGTGTTCGGGCACTCTCCCGCACGCGGGCAACAACTCGAAGATCATTACTTCGGATCCATCCCGCCACGCGTACATAACTTTATGATTGACTTCGAAATCGAAGCCATGAAACTGGGTATACCCATAAAAACCAGACACAATGAGGTGGCTCCAAGTCAATTTGAAGTGGCTCCTACGTTTGAAGATCTCAATCTCTCATGTGATCACAATCAGCTTTTGATGGATCTAATGAGCAAAGTTGCTGAACGCCATCACTTGAGAGTATTATTTCATGAAAAACCTTTTGCAGGTATAAACGGAAGCGGAAAACACAATAACTGGTCGATAGCTACCAATACCGGTAAAAACCTGTTAAGTCCAAGCAGCAAACCTAAAGAAAACCTTATATTCCTCACCTTTTTCGTGAATGTTATTAAAGCCGTTCACGACTATGCAGACTTGCTCAGATGTTCAATTGCCTCTGCCGGAAACGACCATAGGTTGGGTGCCAATGAAGCTCCGCCAGCCATCATGTCTGTGTTCATCGGTCAAACCATGACTGATATTTTAGACGAACTCGAAAACAATGGCAACGTAAAAATCAGCAAAGGCGATAACCTATACATGAAACTCGGAATAAGCCGCATACCTGAGCTTATTCTCGACAACACTGACCGTAACCGAACTTCTCCTTTTGCCTTCACCGGAAACAAATTTGAATTCCGTGCCGTGGGAGCCAGCGCAAATTCTGCCTGGCCAATGACTGTACTTAATACTATAGTAGCCGAAACTCTCACTAAGTTTAAAGCAGAAGTAGATAAACAAATTGACAAAGGCGAAAAGAAAGAAGTAGCCATTGTTAATGTGCTCAGAGAATATGTAAAAGCATCTAAAAGAATACGTTTCGAAGGCAACGGATATTCTGAAGAGTGGATACAAGAAGCCGCCAAAAGAGGACTAAGCAACGTAAAAACCACTCCCGAAGCTCTCGATTTCATGATAAGCAAACCTGCCATAGAAGTATTTGAAAAGCATGAGGTGCTGAACCACAAAGAACTGGAAGCTCGCTATGAAATCATGCTGGAAAAATACATCAAAAAAATTCAGATAGAAGGCCGTGTGATAGGTGACTTGGCTGTAAACCACATCATACCTACAGCTATCGCTTATCAAAATAAACTCATCTCCAATGTCAAAGGTCTAAAAGATCTTGGATTAGATGAGGAAGCTAAACCGGTGATTGAAACAATAAAAGAAATTTCAAAACACACCAAAACCATTTTGACGGAAGTTGAGAATATGACTGAGGCCCGTAAAAAAGCTAACAACATGGACAACACGAAGCAAAGGGCAATGTCGTATTGTTATGACGTCAAATCAAAGTTTGACATAATTCGCTATGCTGTTGACAAACTTGAATTAATCGTTGATGATGAAGATTGGCCTCTTCCCAAATATAGAGAGATGCTTTTCATTCGATAATTTTTTAATCTACATACTGCCGCTAAAATTTAGCGGCAGTATTTTTATATTTACCAACTCATTTAATGAGTAGAAAAATTTTTAGTTACTGATACGGACTTGTTTTGCATCCGAAATTCTTGTTATCTGTCCTTTTTATCCCATTATGAGAAAAACTTATTGACATGCTAAGCAATGCAACTCTTTGCATATGAAATTGTTTGACAGTTTTATTCAACTACAATACTTTCCTTTTAATTACTGTTTTCGATTTTAGATTTCACATTCAGTGTGACAGAAAAAATCATGAAGTTAAAACATAACATTAAAAAATTTGACACAAAGGAAAAATGCTAATTTAATATCTATAAAATATTTTTTTTGCCATATAATAATTTTAATTAAATATTTAATAAATTGTACAAAATACATTGAAAACTTCATTATGGTATAAATTTAGTTAAATTTATTATACTAAATAGTTACAAATATTTTTATCCCCCAAAAAGTAAATATTTCGAAAACCTTTTTAAAGTACAATATTATTTTATGATATTTGAAACTAAAAATTATCTGTATGATTGCATTGTTTCGCATTGGGTTATTTTCAAGTCTGTTGGCATTGATATCTTTTATCACATCAGCTCAGCAGAATAAGCACTTAATTCATTTTGAGGGCAAACCTATATATATAAACGGTTTGAATGTACCTTGGAATAACTTCGGAGGGGATGTGGGCAACCATTATCTATGGGGCACGCTATATAACCCAAATTGGTTCGAAAAAATGTTTGCCGATTGTGAGGCTCATGGCATCAATTGTGTACGCCTGTGGATACACACCGACGGACGTGCTAATCCTGAATTTGATAAAAATGGTTACGTAAAAGGCGTATATGCTGACTTTTTCCCGGCCTTTGATGATATTATGCTTCGCGCCAAAAATCATGGCATATTGGTAATGCCTTGCCTCTGGTCCTTTGATATGTGTAAAGATTTCAGAAAAACAGCTGGAATGTATGCCGGTAACCATGCTGATTTGATAACTGATTCCTTAAAGACGTTGTCCTACATAAACAATGTGCTCATACCAATGGTAAAGCGCTATGATAAGCATTGCAACCTGTTTGCCTGGGAAGTATGCAACGAACCGGAGTGGCATATGCCCAGACCAGGTGAAGAAAAATGGAAAGACATAACCGAAGTGCCGGTACGCGACATGCAACGTTTTACGGCCATGATAGCAGCTGCTATTCACAAACACTCGAGCCGCATGGTTACTACAGGTTCAGCGGCTCTCAAATGGAACTCTGATGTGCCACCTGCAATTGGTAATTGGTGGAGCGACCAGGCCCTGCAAAAAGCCTATCCCGACAAAGATGCTTATTTAGATTTTTATCAAATACATTATTACGATTGGATGTATGACAGCAAATACGATCCTTTTAATTTAGATTACCCATTCGAGTATTGGAAATTAGATAAACCATGCCTAATCGGCGAAATGCCCGGAAGCCTTGTTCGTGATACCATTTACTCTAACGAAGAAAAAATAAACAACGCATACAAAAATCACTACGCAGGCCATATGTTTTGGTCGTACAATGGGGGCGATGGCGTGGGCATATTTGCTGACTTTAAAGATGCCTGCAAAAAATTTTATGAAGAGCATAAAGAAGAAATATTCCCCATCATTCCTTGCAAAACGCTTAGTTCCTCTAACCTTCAGTTCAAAGTAAAAACTGAAAAAGGGAAAAATAAACTCTCATGGAAAGCTGAAGACCCAAGTAAAGTAAAACACTTCATTGTTGAAAAAAGTAGCGATGGAAAAACCTTTAAATGGGAACGTACAATACTACCCAACGAAAACGGAGATGAAAACTATTTTTATTTTGACAAAACCAACGGTACTAAAACCTATTACCGGATACGCCTCTTAGAAACTACCGGATTTGAGGGTGTATCGGAGGTGTTTGAAACTCCATGAGACATTTATCGTAAAAGTTCACATGGTTAAAAAAAGGCTGTTTATTTATTTTTTATTTCCCCTGGTATCTTTATCAGCGAAAGCTCAACTAATTTCTTATCATGGGTTTAATTTTTTTTTAAACGGTGTGAACATCGCATGGAATAATTATGGATGGGACTTTGGCAATAATGCCGCCGGATATGGTGGCGGCAACGGCTATGACCCTTTATGGTGGGAAAACACATTTAACGATATAAAACTACACGGGGGCAACTGCGTACGCATTTGGATACACTGCAAAGCCGAGCACAACCCATTATTTAACTCTTCCGGATTTTGTACCGGCCTTAACACCAACTTTTTTAACCACCTCGATGATCTTCTTTTGCGTGCAGAAAATCATAATCTCATGGTTATATTCTGCCTGTTTGATTTCATGCTCGCTGATGTAGGAAGACATGATCTGATAAAAGATGTCCATAAAACTCAAGCATATATAAACAATGCCCTGAAACCCATGGTGCAACGATATGCAGGAAAATGCAACTTGTTGGCCTGGGAAATCATCAACGAACCTGAATGGATTATGAGCGGTGTACCGGGTGCGGGCAACCATGCAGGTGCTCCCGTAACCATATCGGAAATGCAACGCTTTGTGGGCATGTGCGCCTCTGTCATACACAGAAACAGCAGCAAATACGTAACCGTAGGTTCTACCAGCATCAAATGGAATTCTACCGTAACTCCTGCCGTGCAAAACTACTGGACAGATGCCATGTTGCGCAATGCAACATCTGATGATCCATTTGCCTATTTAGACTTCTATCAAATTCATTACTACGATTGGATGGGTAATAGCCTCTCGCCTTTTGCCACTCTGAAAAGCTATTGGCAATTAGATAAGCCTGTACTGATAGGTGAAACCGGTGATAATGGAAATTACAATTTCCAACAACAATATAATTTGTCATACCAAAACGGTTATGCCGGCACATTGATGTGGGCATATAAATCCGGTGGCGCCGCTGCCTGGAATGATTTTAAAAATGCGATGAAAAACTTTCGTAACAACAATACATCTATAGTTGATTTTTCATGTGCAGCTGTTAGCACAACAGTTCCCGTTGAGCATTCCGAACTTCCTAAAACAATTCTAATACAAAAAGGGCAAACACTCCATCTATCCGCATCGGACTTTTCAAATTCATATGATTTTCAACTCCTTGACCTGTATGGCAAATAAAGCTCCATGCAGTTAAGGAAAACAACACTTCAATCTATATCCTGCATCACACTGCGCCGGGCATGTATATGCTTCATATTAACGGACGGGATAAAAGCTCCTCTGTTCAACTCATCATCATCGAATAATAATTCTTTCTTAAGAAGAATTAAAAACACATATACGTTATGAAAACACACTCTATTTTTTTACAGACTTATACCAATCGCAAAATTCTTGTGGCGATGCCGCATCCGACACGTGATAGTGTCCTATTCGTGTTCTTCTCAGAGAGGTGAGCACAGCTCCCGAGTTCAGAGCCTTGCCGAAATCGTGTACAAGGCTTCTGATATAAGTACCTTTAGAGCAAACAACCTTAAAGGCAACGTAGGGCATTTCAACTTTTCTAATTTCAAAATCATATATAGTAATCGGCCTCGGCTTCACTTCTATCGCTTTACCTTTTCTTGCCACCTCGTAGAGTTTTTTGCCATCAATTTTCACAGCTGAATACATGGGAGGCGTTTGCATCAGAGTGCCTGTAAAAGCCTGTGATTTTTCTTTTATGATATTCTCATTGATATGTTCTATGGGAAAATAGGCATCGACAGCGGTTTCAAGATCATAGGATGGTGTTGTTTGCCCCAACAACATTTCTCCCTCATATTCTTTCTCTTTTGCCTGATAATACTCTGTTTTTTTAGTAAGCTTTCCCGTACATAGAATTAACAGGCCTGTTGCCAACGGATCCAGAGTACCTGCATGTCCGATTTTTTTTTCTTTGCAACAATTTCTGATTTTTTTTATAACGTCAAACGATGTCCACTCTTTAGGCTTATCTATCAGTATAAGTGCACCATCCTCACTTTCTATATAGGTATAAAAAGCTATCATGATCTTCAGAGCACCACAGGGCCTTCGGAATTGATTTGAGATACATACACATCGTTTCCGATGTTGAGCTTGTTAAATTCTTCTGACATTTTTTTTGCAATAACTCTGGCTTTCTTCTCATCGTTAGACAAAGCAAATACCGATGGGCCAGATCCGGAAATACCAGCACCCAAAGCTCCTGCATCCAATGCCGCTTGTTTCACTTCATAATATCCCGGTATCAGAGCAGAACGATAAGGCTCAGCCACTACATCGTGCATAGAGCGCCCGATGAGCCCATAGTCTGACATTAACAGTCCGCAAACCAATCCTGCCACATTACCCCATTGTACAATAGCATCATGAAGCGAAAGGTCGTTTCTTAGTATGCTGCGCGCATCTTTGGTGCGTACTTCTATATGCGGGTGTATGATAGTCGCATACAAAGATGCCGGTGTTGGAATCTTTACCACATCCAGCGGACGATAACTCCGTACTAACACAAAGCCTCCCAGCAATGCCGGCGCTACATTATCTGCATGCGCCGAACCACATGCTACACGCTCCCCCTCCATGGCAAAAGGAAGCAATTCTATGCGCTTCAGCGGCTCTCCCAGCAAAATATTTGCAGCAAACACTCCCGCTACACTACTCGCTGAACTTGACCCTAAGCCACTACCCAATGGCATTTTCTTGTGCAACTTTATATCAAAGCCTTGCTTCGATTTAATCTTCTCTAAGTAGCGAAGTATGGGCACTGACACGGTATTTTGAGAGGGATCCTTGCTCAGCCTCCCTCCATCTCCTGTGATTTCCGATATGGTTATACCCGGCGATTTTTTTAATGTCACCACTACTTCATCTCCGGGAGCCGACACAGCAAATCCCAGTATGTCAAATCCACACGTAACGTTGGCTACTGTTGCCGGTGCAAATACTCTTATACTTTTTTCCATGATACAACTTCCAAAGGTAGAATATTGATTGATAACTTAAAAATTATGCACATTTCTATATCGCCTATACTTTTCATACCTTTATGCAGTTTCTCATTTTTTCCATTATGAAATACAAAGAAATAATCATCGCAACTTTCATTATTATTGTTCTGTCGTGTGTAGAGTGTTTATTGTTTTTGTACGAAGCGCCTAGTTTCCTTTATCTATCAGCTGTATACGTATTTTGTTTACTTAAAATCGGATACATTGTAATACGTTGTTTCCGCCGCATCGTCCGGATTGCACATTTAGATATTCCCTATCATCGTTTTTTGCTTTTCATAGCAGCTAACGTAGTTCTGGTGGTAACCTCATTTTCCATAGACTATTTCTGCATATACAAATGGAACCCCGACACCTTTACAGGCCTTGAAGATACTACCAATGACCTACAACGATATTTCAAACTTTTTTATTTGAGCTTACTCATGTTTACCAACATGGGCGTAGCCAACGTTATTCCGGTAGCCATTGCGTCGGAAGCTTTAGTAATGTTTGAGGCCATCGTATCATTTGTAACGCTCATATTTATACTGTCTGATTATGTTACCTTGCGTGAATCGCTTAGCAGACTGCGAAAAGAACAACAGGAAAAATCCGACAAAGAACATTCATAATTTCTGTATGTTCCAAATCAGTTATTGTGCATCCCGGATTCCGCATGAGCAGCAAAGAATGATGAAATCTTTTTTATGTTGGGCGCGCCCCTGCGGGGCCGGGCTGTCCGCCACTCCGCTATCG
>JANWYS010000180.1 GCA_025054875.1 Cytophagaceae bacterium
ATCTTGCTTCCATTTAACTAACTATTTTATGCTAAAACTAAATAAAAACGTAATTAATTAAAAGCCTAATCCAATTTATCTAAGTAACTCAATTTTATGCATTAGAAAAATTCATTTGCTAATCTAACTGCCGGCGAAATAATGATATTTTGATAATAATGTATTTTGAATGATTTGCACAAAACCACAAGTATGTGTGTTTTGGTGGAAGGCAAGAGGACTATGTGCAGTATTGTTTAAAAAGTCGGGGTGGTGTGATTCGAACACACGACCTCCTGGTCCCAAACCAGGCGCGATAACCGGGCTACGCTACACCCCGCTTTCAGAGGGGCAAATATCCGTATTTTATATAACTTATACAAGCAGCTGATTAGTTTATTGTTGGTTGCCGGAAACTAAGGCCTAATTTAACCTTTAATGTATTGTGCAAATTGTTTGGCAAAGTAGCTAATAATTACTTTAGCTCCAGCTCTTTTTATTGAGGTAAGTAATTCCAATACGACCTTTTTCTCGTCTATCCAGCCATTGGATGCAGCTGCTTTTATCATGGCATACTCGCCGCTGACATTGTATGCTGCAATGGGAATGTCAAAGTGATCGTACAAAAGCTTTACCACATCAAGATAAGCAAGAGCGGGTTTCACCATGAGAAAATCAGCTCCCTCTTCATAATCGAGTTCGGCTTCAATAAGAGCCTCTGCCTGATTGGCAGGGTCCATTTGATAGGTTTTCTTATCGCCTAGTTTTGGCGCAGAATCCAGAGCATCTCTGAATGGTCTGTAAAATGCACTGGCATATTTCGCAGTGTACGACATAATGGAAACATCCTGAAAACCTGCCTGGTCTAACACACTTCTCAGAGCACCTACACGTCCGTCCATCATATCAGATGGCCCTATAATATCGGCTCCTGCATGAGCCTGTGCTAAAGCTATTTTACATAAAATTTCAATGGTTTCGTCATTTAGTATCTTTCCGTTTTTTACCAAACCATCGTGTCCATCGCTACTGTAGGGATCCATAGCTACATCTGTAATTATGGTGGTCTCAGGGAAGTTACGTTTGGCAGCCTTAATGCACTTTAAATAAATGTTTTTTTCATCATAGCTGTATGAGGCCTCTTTATCTTTAAATGCTTCAGGGATATGAGGAAATAGTATAAAAGTATGCAAGCCAAGTTGCATACAGTTTTCTATCTCTTTCAACAAATTATCCTCCGAATACCTCGAAATTCCGGGCATTGAAGATATGGGCTCATTTTTGTTATTACCGTTAGTCAAAAACAAGGGATATACCAGATCGTTTACAGTCACCTCATGCTCTCTTATGAGCTTGCGTATGTTTTCGGATTTTCGGTTGCGGCGTGGTCTTCGCATAATTTGTAATTTTACCTTAATACTGATTCAAATTAAACGCTTTTTCCACAAGGGTAAAACATCTCAAGTCATGTTAAAAACAAAGCGTATAGAAAATTTGAATTTAAATTGTATAAATATATACTTAAAAAGTATTATATTGTCATATTGGTCAACTAAATAATATACACTCTATGATTAAATATATTTTTGGGTAGTATCCCAAAAAGTGTGTATGAAGTGAAGTTTTTTTTGCAAACATACTATCTTTTTTTGATGATTTGACCCATTGAATGGGAACGAAGCGGAGGCGTAGCCGTAGCGAAGTTCCCATTCATGCTTCCCATTTAAATTTTCTCGTCTCATAATTCAATTTTGGC
>JANWYS010000181.1 GCA_025054875.1 Cytophagaceae bacterium
TTTGAGCTCCTTTTTGTAGAACCTTCAGTAGAGCAAAAAAGAATGAGTCGCGAAAGTTTGGGCGCCGCCCTTTAGGGCGGCGCCCAAACCTAAATCTGCCTCGTACTTAAAAACAAACGCAAGTATTCATTTCAAAAAGTCATTCTAAGACGAAACCAAAACATTATTGCAATTTAAAGGCGCTCTTCTCCAATGGTCAGCATAATAATTTGACCAATGGTCTGTCAATGCGGAATCATGATGGATTGACAACCATCGCATGCTTTGGACTTTTATATTCCCTATTGAAAGCTACAATGATTAGCAGCACAACGGATAAGAATACTGCACATTGGAAATCGGTGTATATTCTTTTCCTAATGTTTAGTTGTTTATTCTAAGTTAATTTAAGTATTTTTGAAGTCTATAAGTTACCTAAAAAAAGAGTATGGCAAACCTGAAAGAAACGACAAAAACAAAAAACAAATTCACGAAAGAAACTTATTTGTTTTGGTACGAGAAAATGCAACTGATGCGTAAGTTTGAAGAGAAAGCAGGGCAGTTGTATGGCCAACAGAAGATAAAAGGATTTTGCCATTTATATATAGGTCAGGAGGCTTGTGCTGCAGGGGCGGCCACGGCGCTTACCAAAGATGATAAATGGATAACAGCATATCGTGATCATGGCATACCTTTAGCACTTGGCAGCGATCCGGGGGCTGTGATGGCCGAGCTTTACGGTAAAATAACCGGTAGTTCAAAAGGCAAAGGCGGCTCCATGCATATTTTTGACAAATCAGTGAACTTTTTGGGTGGCCATGGTATTGTAGGCGGCCAGATCCCATTGGGTGCAGGCATTGCCTTTGCCGAAAAATACAAGGGCACAAAAAATCTTTGCATATGCTTCATGGGCGATGGTGCCGTACGACAAGGATCTTTTCATGAAACGCTAAACATGGCTATGCTGTGGAAGCTGCCTGTGATATTCGTTATAGAAAACAACGGTTATGCTATGGGTACTTCCGTAAAACGTACTTCTAATGTGATAGAACTTTATACCCTCGGCGAGTCGTATGACATGCCTTCTTTCCCGGTTGATGCCATGAGTGTAGAAGCCGTTCATATTGCTGTAGAAGAGGCTGCCGAGAGAGCTCGCAGTGGACAAGGGCCTACTTTACTTGAGTTTCGCACCTATCGATATAAAGGCCACTCCATGTCTGATCCGGCCAAATACCGCACAAAAGAAGAAGTTGAGGAATACAAAATGAAAGACCCCATAGAGCAAGTAAAAAGAAAGCTCATGGAACTAAAATATGCTACTCAAGAACAAATAGAAGCCATAGATTTAACTGTAAAAGAGACCGTAGAAGCAGCCGTAAGATTTGCTGAGGAGTCGCCCTTCCCTGACCCGTCAGAAGCTTTTAAAGATGTGTACGCAGAAGAGGGTTATCCCTTTATTGATGAATAGTTTTTCCCCTCGTGTGAACTTTTGGCACTTTAAGGTCTTGTTAAGATTGCTTTGGTTTTTCACTATTATTCTTTTAGTTCATCTTGTCCGGTGGAACCGTTGCCGTTAGAACTTAAAAGGCTTGTTTCTAATGTATGGTCACGGCAATGTAGCTTTCAACAAATTCGCAAGTAGTTTAAGTTATTTTGAGTAGTAACTGCTATGTTTTCCATTGCATAAACCCCCTTTTCCGTAAATTGCTGCCATGCCACCTTGGCCTGCTCTTGGGTA
>JANWYS010000182.1 GCA_025054875.1 Cytophagaceae bacterium
CAGAGGGAAACTCACACATTTCGCTATCCATAAATTTACCTGAAGGTGTATATTCGGTATCTCTGTCCAATTTAGAAAATCAATACTACCAAAAGATGGTGGTGCGATAAAGTCTGAATAAATGCTACAAATGATCCAGGAAACCAGCGGAGCATATCTGCTGGTTTTTTCATATTGTATAATTCATACATAAACATTAGTCCAATTGTATGCCAAAGAAACAAGCAAACATTTTCTTTTACGAAAATTTGATTTTTAGGTAAATCACAAATCATAAATAAAATAAAATCGTATTTTAGCGCATACTTTATTTTAGAAATTATGACACCCATAAGAAACGATTGGACTGTAGAGGAAGTAACAGACATATACAACACCCCTGTATTAGAACTCATATACAAAGCCGCCACCATACACCGAGAATATCACCAACCTGACGAAATACAAGTATGCACATTACTATCCGTAAAAACGGGAGGCTGTCCTGAAGATTGTTCCTACTGTTCTCAATCAGTTAAATATAACACAAATCTGAAAGCTCACAAGTTAATGAGTGTGGAGGAAGTGCTCAGCATTGCAAAAACAGCCAAAGAAAATGGAAGCACAAGATTCTGCATGGGAGCAGCATGGCGAGAAGTAAGAGATAACAAAGATTTTGAGAAAATTTTGCAAATGGTACGCAGTGTGAGTGAAATGGGGTTAGAGGTCTGTTGTACACTCGGTATGCTCACCGGAGAGCAAGCCATGAAACTCAAGGAAGCAGGTCTGCATGCTTACAATCATAACCTGGATACAAGTGAACAACACTACAACAAAATCATATCCACTCGCACTTATAGAGACAGATTAGAAACACTAGCCAATGTGCGGAATTCAAAAATATCTGTATGCTGCGGCGGAATAATTGGCCTGGGTGAAACACATGAGGATCGTATAAGCATGTTGCATACCCTCGCCACATTGCCTGAACATCCGGAGTCGGTGCCGGTAAATGCTTTAGTGCCCATAGAAGGCACTCCACTTGAACAACAACCCAAAGTATCGGTTTGGGATATGATAAGAATGATTGCCACTGCACGTATTCTCATGCCCAAAGCTATGGTCAGGCTATCGGCAGGACGCATAAAAATGAACATGGAAGAACAAGCCCTATGTTTTTTGGCAGGAGCTAATTCGATTTTTGCAGGAGATAAATTGCTCACCACTCCCAACAATGAAATGGATGAGGATAAAAAAATGTTTCAGACCCTTCAACTCAAACCCCGTGTTCCAAACAAAGTTAAACAAGAACAAGAGTAATTTTCCTGTTTCCAGGCACTCAATATTTCAGGAAATTTTCATGTAAAAAATCTGTTGAACCTATCCTTTTGACAACTCGCCATGCAGTAATCCTAAACTCTTTTGATACTGTCCCCAAAAGTGTGTATGAAAATGAAATTGTTTTCTCACAAACATAATCCCAAAATTGTCATTCGAAAGCATTGTTTGGTATACTTCAAATCCAAGTTTACAAACATAGTCCACTGTG
>JANWYS010000183.1 GCA_025054875.1 Cytophagaceae bacterium
ATTGAAAAGACGGTAAAAGAAGAATTAGAAGGCGTTAAACAAAGTTTTCAAGACATAAAAAGCTCAGGTACTGCTGAAAAAGTAGGAAATGCAATACAAAATTTTTTGAATGCAATAGCTCAAATCATTCATCGTTTATTAAAAATTATTGGAAAATTTCTCGCTGTATTCTTTCCCAGATTCAAATAGTAAGTGCGACACAGGAGGTAAAAAAAGAAGGTATTTCACAAACGTAAAATACCTTCCGGTTAAAAATAAAAACTCCTGTTATGAGCAAATATAAACAATTGGACTTAGAAAAACGAGTGAAATTAGAGCTGATGGTAAAAATGGGAAAAAGTAAGGTTGAGATAGCCCAGGAACTTGGAGTACATCGCAGTACGGTGTACAGGGAACTAGCCCGTAACCGTCTGAAACGAGGAGGTTACTCGGCCCAATATGCTCTTGAGTGGGTTAAAATTCGCAAAGAACGATACAAACTTCCTAGAAAATGGGATGGTTGTATAGAAAAGTTGGTCAGCCTGCGATTAGCCGAAAAATGGTCGCCGGAACAGATCAGTGGATATTATCGTCATAAGCAAGTTAAGATGGTAAGTCCTGAAACAATCTATCGGTATATCTATGCTAACAAAGCAAAAGGCGGAGAATGGTACAAGCACTTACGTATAGCCAGTAAGCCCTATCGTAAGCGATATGGAGGTAAAGACCACAGAGGCAAAATTGCCGGTAAAATCAGTATCGAACACAGGCCGGCTATTGTGAATAACAGGGAGCGATATGGAGACTGGGAAATAGACACTATCATTGGCTATAAACATCAGGGAGCATTACTTAGTATGGTAGAAAGAAAGAGTTACTTTACCCTGCTAGCAAAGCTGGAAAGACCTACTGCTCAACTAACCAAAACCCAGCTGATTAATACCTTAGCCCCCTATAAAGCACTGGTGCATACCCTTACCTCCGATAACGGGCTGGAATTTGCTTTGCATCAACAAATAGCTCAGAAACTTCAGGCAGAGTATTACTTCACCCATCCTTATTCGGCTTGGCAAAAAGCTATCAATGAAAATATCAACGGACTTATTCGTCAGTTTATACCTAAAAACACCAATATTAGACTATTAGATAATCAATTAATTTTGCAAGTACAATGTTTATTGAACAACAGACCCAGAAAATCACTAAATTGGAAAACCCCTATGGAGGTTTTTCTAAAACATCTCTTAAAAAAAGAAATGTGTCGCACTTACTAGTTGAATCCGCACATCAGGATAATTATTTCGGTAATTGTTTAATGTAGTTTTCCATCCATAATTTCGTCCGTTTTTACCTATAAATAGCAAACTATCAGAAACAAGATAACCCTGCCCAGATTCAAATAGTAAGTGCGACACAGGAGGTAAAAA
>JANWYS010000184.1 GCA_025054875.1 Cytophagaceae bacterium
ACTTTTTTTATTTGTTACATACTTGCATGAATGGGAACGGAGCGGAGGCGTAGCCGTAGCGAAGTTCCCATTCATGCAAGTATTCATCATTAAAAAAACATTGTGTTTGTAAGAAAGCAACTTCACTTTGTATACACAGTTTGGATGCTACCACTTAAAATCAGGCTAAGCAAATTACTCTACTATTATTTTTTTGTAGTGTACCCTTTCTTGAAGTAATACTTTCAACAAATATGTACCGGAAGGCATGTTCGACAAATCAATGTGAATATTGCCGGAGTTGTTCATTTCACTTTGTAATAATTCTTTACCTTGAAAATCCATGATAGAAATCTGAGCATAGCCAACGGTTTGATCAAATTTTATGTCTACAAAACCATGAGCAGGATTGGTATATGAAATATTAATACTTTTGTTTGGAGATAACAATATAATGTTAGAATGATGCACGGTGCCATCCATATCCACTTGAGCCAACCTATATAACGAGGGTTGGTCTAGTGAATAATCTTCAAATGAATATTGATGCGGAACGTATATATTACTTTTACCGTTCACAAAACCAATTGCGGTAAAAGATATTTCGTGAACTGGTGATTTTTCAACATAAAATCCTTTGTTATTGTTTTCGTTTGATGTTTCCCAATTCAGGAAGGCTATGTTGTCTTTCACAGTTCCATTGAAAGTTATGAAGTCAACGGGTAATGGAGTGACACATCCAGCATCTGAAAAAGCGGACACAACCACATTGTCAATAGCCAAATGCGGATCATTATTGGGGTTATTCATATCGCTCCATCTGAGCATAATTTCTGTATTGTTGGGTATGTTTACATTGATACACGCACTCTTGTCGGAAAACACTGTACAAGGATAACCGGCTACTTGGTTACTTGCGCCAGGTCCGGGATGATTGTTGGGTGCTGTGTACCACAATGAAGGCACAGACGTGTAAGTTCCAGAAGTAAGAGAAGTAACTGTAGTGCCTGTTTGGTAATGAAACTCTAATTCATTAGTAACATTGTTATTTTCTGCTAATGATAATTGATAAGCTGTAAACGAAATGTTTAAACTCTGTATGGTAGTACCGGAATTATTATGCAACCTAAGGCCATAACGCATGTACGTACCTGGTGAGCCTGGGGTTGAGTTAGAAGGACGTGTACCTATCTTCTGATTATCATCTCCGTTGCACTCATATGAATAAAAAGCTCCGGTGTTGGGCGGAAGAGGAGGTGATATAGTTATGTTCGCATGTGTCATGGAGCTTGGATGTGTGGCGTACCACCCGACAAAGGTAGTATTATCCGTCCATGAAAATATGTCTGAAGTTCCAAAATCTTGCGTGTACACACCTGAAGTAAACGTAGCTTGCGCCATGAGACACATGTGATAAATCA
>JANWYS010000185.1 GCA_025054875.1 Cytophagaceae bacterium
TGGAGCGGTATTTTACGTATTTGGCCTATGATTATCGCATCCGGAACATGTTGTATAGTAGCAACCGGATAGAGCGCATGAACAGAGACTACAAGCGGGTTACGCGCATGCGGGGAGCATTGCCCAATCATGCAAGTATGTAACAAATAAAAAAAGTACTATGTTTGTAAAAAAAACAACTACAGTTCATACACACTTTTTGGGATACTACCGTTTTATTTTCTGTTGTATAGAATGAGAATGTATGGAATTTGTTTAAGCATTTTTCATATCCATGATCAGCGATGCCCAACCTTCATTTTCCTGCCCTTGTTTTCTTTTCTCTTTCATAGCCTCCTGAACTTTTTTACTGAATGCCCAGCAAGTGCTCTGACGTAATGATAAAATTTCCGATAACTCTTGAGAGGTAATTTTACCTTTGTTAGCATAAACCAAAAATACCATGTAAAAAGCTTTTTGTATATCAAATTTTAATCTGTGAAAAATGGTATAGGAAGTAGCCGATTCATCATATCGGCAGCGTGTGCAACGCTTACTGTACTTATCTTTTCCCTGGCACCATCGGTTGTGATGGCAACGCTTGCAACTATAACCATTATCCCATTTCAAATCATGCAAAAATTTGTAACAAGAGTCAGCATTAGGAAATATTTTTTTAAATTCTTCAAAATCTACATGCTGAACCATGACGCGAGCTTTTACTAAATCTTTCACATTATTTTGTAGTTTTCTATTGTCTGCATCTAACAATAAATTCATGCGGTTTATTTCTTCTGCCTGAATTTTTAGTTCTAAATTCATCTGGGCGAGTTGAGCATTTTTTTGTTCAATTTCGAGAGTGCGTTCTTTTACCTTTTGTTCCAATTCTCTGTTTACTTTATCTTTCAATTTTTCATTTTCCTGCAATTGCTCTATTATTTTTTGTTGTGCCAGTTCTTTCTCTAATCTTATAATTTTTATTCTGTCAGACAGGGCAAAAGATAAAATGAGAATTTCAAACACCAAACCTATATTAAAAGAGTACACTGTAAATATATCAGACCAATGAATTATGCCACTCATTCTGAATATCAAAAAAATGATGCTGATAAACATAAAGGAATATCCCAGCAGATAATACCTTGCTTGTTTCAGGCCTTTTTTCAAGCAAATAATGGCTGATATGTAAATGGCAGTAAATGGAAAAATATATAAAGGGAAGTCCCATTTTAACCTTAACCATGTTACATCCAATATAAAAAACACAGAATAT
>JANWYS010000186.1 GCA_025054875.1 Cytophagaceae bacterium
TATGATATTTTCGCCATCGTTTCAATATGAATTGTATTCGCTTTACAGAAGTGGTTTAAAAAACCGAACGGTTAATTCTCCTCAAGAGTTTTGTCAATTTCATAAGATAGACATGAAAACTTTGTCGAATATAATTCGCAAGTTTGACAGCGACCCTAATCTGAGGATTGAGTACAATTTTTTTGAGGATAGAGATTAATTAGGAGTTAGTATGCATAATTTAGTTAATCCTAAAAGTATTGAGTTTTTGAATGATTATTCAAAAAACACAACTTCCTTTTTCTTATGATTTGCTTTCAAAATGCGATCTTTGACAACTTATTCTATTTTTTTCCAAAGCTCCTGAATGTTGTGATTTGCTTTCAAAATGCGATCTTTGACAACTTCGACAATACCGTACTCGCCCACTTCGCCGTTGTGATTTGCTTTCAAAATGCGATCTTTGACAACAGAAGAAAAATAAACCGCATTTCGATATAAGTTGTGATTTGCTTTCAAAATGCGATCTTTGACAACCAAAACACTTAAGACGCCTTTAGCGTCTTATTTCTTTTTCGAAGAATACCTCAGGGTCTACAAAAACACCCCCTTTTTTCACAGTGAAATGAAGATGCGGCCCAGTGCTTCTTCCTGTATTTCCTGTCAAAGCAATTACATCGCCTTTCCTTACCTTTTCACCTATTTTTACAAGCACTTTAGACAGATGAGCATAGCCAGTTTCAACGTTGTCTGAGTGCGATATGATGAGTTGAAGGCCGCCTATGTAGTTGTATTTAATCTCTTTAATTGTTCCATTTAAAGGGCTATATATTTTTGTTCCTACGGGAGCGGCTATGTCAATGCCGTTATGAAACTGAGGTATTCCTGTTATTGGGTGTTTTCTGTATCCATACTTAGAGGTAATTGATGTTGTCAAAGATCGTATTTTGAAAGCAAATCACAACAACGAATTTGCCATATTTTGCCATCTTGTAGTTGTCAAAGATCGCATTTTGAAAGCAAATCACAACGAAGTGGAATTAGAGATTCCCCCAGTATCTGTTGTCAAAGATCGCATTTTGAAAGCAAATCACAACTCTCTTGGTGTGGG
>JANWYS010000187.1 GCA_025054875.1 Cytophagaceae bacterium
ACTTAGATTTAACTGCTTTGCAGTAGGAAGTTGGTTAGTGAAACGAGGGAACAAGAAGGTACTGAAAATGTTAGTAGCACTGAAAAAGATAAGGGGTTGACGGTTTATTCGGAAATATCAAAAAACTTGAAGGCTCTTGAGCCTTCAAATGTAAAATCCAACTGAAAAATCCGATATTATTTGATTTTCAGAAGCACAGGGATGTATGGTCTATAATAAGAAAATCTTACGGGTAGTTCTTTGTTGTTCTCAACCCAAAATTTCATTTGGAGTTTTTCTCCAAAATTGGGTTCCGTTTAGAAACTACATTTGTGTAAGATTTGACGTAAGCCAAACAATGTTTTCTAATGACAATTTTGGGATAAATTAAAAGGGGGATAAATTATCCCCCACATAAATCCTTCTGTTCAATATGTTTTAATAAGCAATTACAAATCAGCCCTGAACTTTTTGTAAAACTAATTCCAAAGTCGTTGTTTGGTCATCAGATTTCATTATAAGTTTCATACGTACATTAGTCAATTCAACAATTTCCCATGTGAAAGAATCGTATCCCATATTATTAGTCATAGTCAATTTTTTGTTATCCGCACTCAATACATAAGTACCATCAGTCTGTTGAGGGTCATCGACATTACATTTAGTGGGGCCCTCATCGAAGATCAAAACACTATCTCTACGAAATTCTAAAATATTATCCTTTTCACAATCCTCCATTTGTTGGTAGTAATCTATAGAAGCACTATCAGAAACCAAAGTAAAGCTTGTTATTTTCCATTTCCCTAGGATTCTTTGTTGATATGAAGAAGAATTTCCTTGAGAAGATGGTTTAGGATCATCCTTGTCTTTTTTACAAGATACTAGTAATACACTGAGCAAAAACAAATAACATAACGAAACTATATAACCTCTTTTCATAGCTAAGATTATTTTAGATTTAATCTTCTGTTTGCTGTTTTGTCAATCAATAAATGTGCCAAAAATAGTAACGAAGGTAACTATTGTAGTTTAGATTACCATTTTCATAGTACTTTGAAAGAATTATTTTTCATAGTACTTTGAAAGAATTAATTTTTTAAAGAA
>JANWYS010000188.1 GCA_025054875.1 Cytophagaceae bacterium
CGGGTCAGATTTGTAGCATGGTTAAGGATGGGTTTTATATCATGTTAAGCTATAGAAAAATTCGCCCGGAAATTCAAAGCGTTATTTCTATGGCATGGCAAAAACTCATCCGAAAAGTCTCTCATCTGCAAAGGCTTGCGCTGCTTTTTGAATTCTAAATCTTGATTCTATCACAATGAGTTTATTGTAAATTGATTATTTGGTAGCTCCGAATACTTTTTTCAAAATATCTGTAGTTCGGGCCAATGGATCTTTTCTTATCTTCATCTCTTCATCGGCTACCAGTATGAACAATCCTTTAAGTGCTTTATGAGTTGTAAACTTCACCAAATCGGTTTGAATTTTTTCCTTTGTAGTCGGCAGTTTGTTATAGATAGTGGCAAGTTCTGTCCATTTCTGAGTAGCCAGATTATTTCCAAGTGCTTTACTGATGTGCGGAGAAAAGGCATTATATAAATTGTTGTAGGTGGTTTTCCTCAGATATTGAGTAGCAGCAGTATCAGGGCCGGTGAGTATGCTTTTGGCATCGGCAAAGGTCATTTGTTTTATAGCGTTGACAAATATGGGAGCGGCTTCCTTTGCTGCTTGTTCAGCAGAGCGGTTCAGGGTGAGTTCAAACTCATCTACCTTTTTGCCAAAACCCATGCTGCGCAGGGTAGCTGCTATTTTTGCAGCATCTTCCGGAAAAGGTATTCGTACGCGTGGATTTTTGTTGTAGCCATCGGTTCGGTTTAGCTCAGCAGATGCTGTGTTGGAGCCCTTCGTCAGAGCTTCTTTCAGGCCTTGTATAATTTCAGCTTCTGTAAGTTGATTAACCTTTGTAGGACCACTCACCGTATTTTGAACGGTGTTTTTTATTTTGTTCAAATCTATTTGTGCCACCACCGACAGGGGAACCATTGAACAAAGAATCAGACTTGCGAGTTTATTTTTCATGATGTGATGTTTTTTTTCGAAAGGTACAAAATATGTGCCATATAGTTTGACTTACGATATTGAATCCAGGTAGTATCCCAAAAAGTGTGTATGAAGTGTAGTTGTTTTTTTTACAAACACAGTACTTTTTTTATTTGTTACATAC
>JANWYS010000189.1 GCA_025054875.1 Cytophagaceae bacterium
TTCTACTTGTTCCATAACCGGCTCTAATATGTGTCCATCATATTCGCTCCTGAAACTCATTGCCCCCACTATTACCCCGCTGTTTTGTGTTATCGTAATCGAAACTTTATTCCCAAACTCGTATGGCTTATGCTCCTTCCCTTTCGAAATACACCTTACCTCCGGCTCATGTAATGAATAAATCTTTTCACGATCTTCCCGCTTCTGAGATAACACTCGCTTGAACAATGCTATTTTCTCCCTATACAAACTATTCTCCGGTAGTTTTCGTTCTAACTCCCTTACCAGTCGCCCCGCTATCCGCTTTATCTTCTTATCCGCCTTATGCGCTAACCCTTTATACTTCTTACTCCTGCGAAATCGTTGCCATAAACTTAATTTCTTTATCGTTCGTCTGTAACTTTGCCGGATATTTACCTTCGCTTCCTCGCTTATCTTCAAACATTGTTTTATTACTTTCTTATACAGCTTATCATCGGTCGGAAAGGTTATGTTTTTCTCCTGTACGGTTGTATCTGTGCTTACGTGTTCTTCTTTTGCGTCCTCCCCGTTTACCCGAATACTCTCCTCTAAAATCATTTCTATCCCCGCTTTTCCAATACGTTTGCGAAAATGAACCAGGTCCGTTGAATGACACGGAGCGTCCTTTACAAATACCTTCCCGCCACAGAAAAACTGAAAATACAAATTCTCCGTCCATTCCCTTACTACCGATTCATCGCTTAAATTGCGAATGTGTTTTAAAATCAACAATCCCGCCATCAATCGTATCGGTTTGGCAGGCCTGCCTCTTTTAGAATAATACTTCGAAAGATTTTCTTCAATCCTTTTCCAATCAATCCGTTTAGCCAAAATACACAAAGGATTATTGGAATCTATTTGTTCCTCTCATGTGCTGTAAAATCCCGTCCCAAAAGAATAGCGATTATTACTGAGCATATCGTTTAATTTTATTTTGCAGTGTT
>JANWYS010000018.1 GCA_025054875.1 Cytophagaceae bacterium
ATTTGCATCTTGCAATACATTATAAGTTTTGCCAATCCCTCCGGTACCATAGGCAATGGTAATGTTATGCAAATACTTTCCACTGTATTTGGCAAAACGATTTATCTTTATTTTCCAATCATCCAACCTTTCGTCGGGCGTACCGTAAATTTCATAATCCAAAGGCTCATCATCATAATAAACTTCAGAATCCTCCTCATCATCAACTGTATCTTCTGCACTCTCCTGGTCTACTGTATCTTCGGACTGCTCCTCTACTTCACTTCTTCCCCTCCTACTACTCCTTTCATTAGCAGCGGAACGCTCGCCTGACGATGAAGTATCTGCATCCTGACCATACGGAATATAATGCCTTGCCGGAACATTGGGCTCTCTATCCTCATCCCCATTTACCGGATGAACAAACTTTACCTTATTTAAACTCCTAACCACTTTCTTACCCGTATCATCGTGCACCTGAATGTAATGTTCGCTCCATATTTTTTTAAATTTGTGTTTCTTTCCTTTATAATAAAGGACATCTCCCTCCTTAACTTCGCTTACGTGTTTGTGTCCCAAACGCTTTTTCTCACTCTCTAACTCATCCCGACGTTTCCAACGTACGGTATGATGACCATTCTTATCTACTATGTGCACCAAAACCAAATTCGGATTTATAGGCGCAACACGTTCACGTCTACCTTTTTCTAAAAAATTTTCAGAACCATGAGAAAGTGTATCCATATGCTGTTAACTAAAATGGTATATTCGAAGATAATATCTTCTCGGGAATAAATATCTGTTGTTTCTAAAGTTTTTTTTTACTCATATCCTCACCACCTTCTATACCACCTTCTGCCACGGCCTGCTGCCCCTGCATTAATTGCTGCTGCTGCTTGAATTACGTATATACCGGACAACATATTATCACCTGCCGAATCCGGTAGTTGGACATGTTCCCATTCCTCCTTGTTGTCAAAGATCGCATTTTGAAAGCAAATCACCTGTCAAAACAACTCCAATTGTTGAGGTACAGGCCTTGGCGGTGCCGGCTTTTTGCCTTGGAAAATTTCTATTTGTCCGAACTGTTTGTCGGTAATGCACAGTATACCTACGTGGCCATACTCAGGTAAATTTTTTTTCACGCGTTGTATATGCACTTCTGCATTTTCACGGCTGGCGCAGTGGCGTACGTATATAGAAAACTGAAACATGGCAAAGCCATTTTTAAGCATAAATTTTCTGAATTGCGCATAGCGCTTTCGATCGGCCTTGGTTTCGGTAGGCAGGTCGAAAAATACCAGAATCCACATAATTCGATATGCATTAAGCCTCATATAAACCGGGATAATTTATTTTTTTAGACTTACCCTCGTAGCATGCCGCCAGCGAAGCGGTAGTGTGGGTCATGCCAATCATAAGAGGGCTGGTTTCTTTTTTGAAAAATACATCTTTTTGCGGCAGGCTCAGCATCTGTGCTTTTAAAGACTTAGTCAGCTCGGTAAAGTCTTCACCATTTTTTACTATGTCGGCCACTATAGCGTCTACCCAAGGGCGGTAGGGTTCCATGATGTCGTCGGCCAGTGCATAAGCATTGTATTTGTTTTGATGAAATATGCCGAGCGTGGGCAACAATCCGGAGCCCACAAGGCTGCGTGCTGTGATGGCACGAAGTATAGCATAGCCATAGTTGAGCAGGGCATTGGGAGGCACACCTTCACGATCACGCCTAAAGTTGGGTATGGTCGGGAAAAGATGGCTCCAGTAGTAAGCAGCAGCACGGGCTTCCATGTTTTCGCTGTCGCCCGACTTCACTTCCCTGGCCCACCTCAGCATGTTGTCGGCCGCTATACCATGCCGCCGGAGTAGCGCTGCCTGGTTTTGAATTTTGGCGCTCACGGTTTGTGCCCACAGTTGCTTTTTCAGAGGCTCTTTGGCATCTATTTGCGCCTTGAATCTTACGGCTTGCAAGGTGTGGCCATCTAAGTTCAGCATCAGCCCCGTGGGATGATGCGTACTATTGCAGGTAATCAGGGCTACATTGTTTTCCAGCAAGGCTGCCATCAGGTATTGTGTGATGGTAATTTGCTGGTGGTCGAGCACTACTATGCCTATGTCTTCTATAGGCACGGTATTCAGGCCGGTTTTCTCATCCAGCCCTTGAGCATTGGGCAGGTTTATGACCAACTGGCCATTCCGACAACTCAAGTAAGCAGGGCTACCGAAATAAAGCGTACGTTTGATCATAGATTCACAATTTTTTAAGATGTCGCTTTACAAAACCCGCAAGTGAGGTAATACGTATGTTCTTATAATCGTACTCATCGCTTTGCGGCGTTATTATAAAGTTATGTTGGGTTTTTAAATCATCTATGCAAATAGTGTACCCTTTTGGGATAGGCGGCTGATTATTAAATTTTATTTCTATGCAAGCTATCGGCTTGTTGCCTTTTACCAGTACTAAGTCTGTTTCAGCACCATGATGGGTGCGGTAGAAATAAGCGTCAAGATACTTAGGCATAAGCTGAATGATGTGTTCAATCACAAAACCTTCCCACGAGGCGCCGCACACGATATGGTGAGTGAGATGGTCATAACTATCCACACGATTCATATAATGGAGCAGGCCACTATCGCGAAAGTATATTTTGGGCGATTTGACAATACGCTTGGAAGTATTCATAAACCAAGGCTGCAGGCGACGTATGAGGTAAGCGCCTTCCATAAAATTCATATATTTGACCACCGTAGCACGACTCATGCCAAGAGACCGTGAGAGGTCTTCATAGTTTAGCAGTTGCCCGCTTATGCTTGCCAGCATACTCCACAGGCGGCGTACGGTAGCCGGTGATAAACTTTCGTTCATCAACATAGTCACATCGCGCTCAACAAAAGTTTTTTCGTAATTATACATCCACAGTTGCCATTGTTCGTTTGTGCGTAGGGTGAGTGGTTCGGGATAGCCTCCCCGAAACCAAAGTTTTTTATAGTCTATCTTTACTTTTTCTGCTTCTGTTATATTTATGCCGGGCAATTGAATGTGTGCTACTCTGCCGGCTAACGTCTGCGATACATGGCGCATCAAAAAGGGCGATACTGAGCTCAGCAGCAAAAAACGCCCTGCCTTGCGCCCGGCATCTATTATGGGCCTGAGCACTGTAAAAAGTTCGGGCATAGTCTGCGCTTCATCTATGATAATCAGTTTATCTGCATGAGTGGTAAAAAGATTTTCCATATCGTCGAGCTTGCGTCGGTCAGAAGGCAATTCCAGATCATAATACAACACTTTTTGTTTACGCTGCCTGGCTATATGCATAGCTAAAGTAGATTTACCGATTTGCCGGGCGCCCCCTATGGCCACTGCCGGAAATTGTTTCAACAGAGTATCTATTTCATGTAGAATATACCTGGGTATCATTTTTACCGTGAAAATTTATAAACTAATATATAAAATTTCACGGTAAGTAAAAATTAAAAATATTCTTTCCTAACCGCCATATACTTACAAAAGCATTGCCGGCAGCTACGTAGCAAAGCAGTTTAAAATGGATGGTTGTGCATACTTTGATTTCGTAAGTGTGGTAGCATATCATATTATGCCTGAATGTTTCAGATGGTTGTTTCATGGTGTTGTACTTCAGACTATCTATGTTGATTAAACATTCCGGTTCACGCCGGACACATACCGTAAAAGAATTTTCAGAAAGATGTCATCAGATGAATTACAATATATTGCAGGATGTGTATGATTTATTAAACAAGATAAGATAAAGAAACCCTTGTAACCCTTTACTGATGAGGTTTACAGGAGGTTTTAAACGTATAAAAAGAGAAATATTTAAAAAGATTCCAAAAATATCAACCGTGAAAATTTATAAATGCATTTATAAATTTTCACGGTTGGTAAAATTTAATTGATTCCCAGCTTATGTAGTTGATATTCCCATTTTATACAGTAGAATCGTCATCGTCAGAGCCTCTATGAGGTATTTCTAATGTATAGCATTTGCCAATGTATCTGCTAATACATTCATCAGTAGGGACTTCTATCGCTTTGCAAGTTCAAAATTTTTTCTACTGCATAAAATGTGATAATAGGAGCAACGTTTAAAACATTTGTAGGTATCATTTTTTTAAACTTTTATTTAATACCAAAAACTTTATTAACTTTGCAATGAAGCAAATCACAATAAGGTCATTTATGACCGTTGTGCAAACAGATAGGGCGGGGCAACTCGCCCTTTTTTATTGGATAATTTCGCCTAAACGTGAAATTTTTATTCTAACGGGATTTAAGTTTTCTAACGCCCCAATGCTTTTAACCGGATAAAACTTTAATGTTTTACGCGCAGTTTCACTGTCATTTAATTGAGTTTCGAAAAGTTGTCTAAAATAAATTTCTAACTGCTTGCCATTGAAAAATATCTTTTGTATCCTATAGAGGTTAAATCGCGAAATGCAGTTTAATTCGGATTGCTCCAAAGGATGATTGGGATTGATATAGAAAGTTTCGTTCTGCTCAAATTTGGTATCAAACTGCCATTTATCTTTGGGCAATTTTTTCAAAAAGCTTTCGGAAAAATCAGTACTGTGGTTTATAACTGTATCCCAAACCTTTTTGGGTTCTTCAATAACTACAGGTATTCCATATTTTTTCCTTTCTACGGCATGCCAGAATGTGCAAAGATGAGGTACTTTGTTGCCATTTTCATCTAAGTAAATAGCTATGTGATGATTGTTTCCAGGCTTAACAAAAGCAATAGGCTCTCCCTTGTCGTTATATTTTATTGGCTCAACGGCTGAGAGTCCTGTGATCATTCGAACAGTTTTTATCTGTATATTTTGTTCCTTGTCCAAATAAAGCGGCTCTTTAAAAGCTTCTTTTTCTTTACCTCCAAATTGTTGAAGCCGCTGAGCAACCGCATTACGAACACCTTTGTCTATTATAAATGCTACATCTTTTTCTTTAATGCTTTCCAAAGGATACTTAACTACGTATTCTTCTCTGAAACACGTGGCATATTCTAATTGTATGTTTTTTTCTTTATCTAAATAAATGGGATTCTTTTTTACAGATGCAAAAGCCTTTTGTTTATCACCATCATATTCAGCTATGCGATTTTCAACGAGTTCCTTTATGTACTGTTTGAATATGAGATGGGGAGACTCAAATAAATATTTCAGATTGTGTTTTATGGGAACACCATTTTTGTCGGTATCAATAAGTTTGATTTTTCCATAAACGGTCTCTTCGCTCAACGGGCCACGGGGCACCAAAATTTTGTTCTGTACTACCATTCGTTTCCCACCTTTTTTGATGAAGCGCTTTCCATACGTAGCTACTTTTTTGCCCGGCTTGAAAGATACTATTATGTTTTTGACTTTATTTTCTACTTCATGGGTTGTAAATGGTTGTTGTGACACAAAATATCTGTCAACAAGTGATAGCCTATCTCTAACCTCTGCGCTTCGTTCATTCACTGTTTTATATAATTCATCTCGTGTACTTTGTGCGGAGAGCGTATTGAGTCGTTGAATATATCCTTGTTTCGTGCAAGCAATTACCAATGCATCTATTGCATGATGCCTATGGTCGTCTCGCTTTGTCCATCCTTTTATAATCTCTTTTTTATGTTTTTGTCCTTCGTGTGTTTCCCATTCTACTATTTCAGTAATACCTTCGGCGAGCGGATCGGGAATTATTTCTCTGATACGATGCATGTGTATGTTAAGCAAAACATCGTCCCAACCCCATAATCTACGCAAGTATTCCGTAACACTACCTGAAGTAGCCCATACATTTTTAGCCACTTGACTCAATATCTCTCTTGCTTTTCTGGATATGTATTGCGATTGCCGGAGTTGTCGTTCAATGAAGTCTTTTGGAATTTTGTCGGCAGGCATCAACAGTTTATCTCTCTTGGCTTTACTTATAATTTTGTTTTTGTAAAGCATATCTACCCGTTCAATATATTGCTTTAAAGCCTCTTCTCCTTTTGAGGCCATATAATCATAAGCCGTGCGGTTGCCTTTTTCTTGGTTTACCCAGCGAAATGTTAAGGTTTTGTTGCTCTGAGAATCATCGAATAAAAGAGATTTGGGTATGATATGTTCTACATCTACTTCATTTCCCAAAAGAGCATCAGTAAGAGAAATTATCTTACCAGTATAGATACACATGGGATTAAGTTTTTTATCCTCGTCATTTATTTCTTTATAGAGGCGGTATTTTATAATGTTTTTTCGCGTAGCCCTAATACCCATTTCCTGAAGCCTTTTTTCTATTTCATTATTTTCTCGTTCAATTTTGTTTATATTTTTAAAGGTTTCGTTGCGCTCCTCCTTACTTTGTTTCAATTCACGTGCAAGTTCAATTCTTATTTCAAATTGGCCTTTATTGCGCTCTTCTTTGGTAACCCATCCCCTTTTTTCGTCAATTATATCATTAACAATATGTATGAGCTGATTTAGAATTTTTTCTACAACCGGTTGTCTTAAGGCGTTTCTTTTCAGAAGTGGTATTTTGTCAATTAGTTGTCTGGCAGCAATTTCATCTTTGGTTAATGAGTCAGAATGATTATACCCAGCTATAGCTGTAGCATCGCTATATTTATAACCTTTCATCAGATAAGGCAATATTTTTCGAATGGCTTTAACTGATTTATTGCCATATGACATTTTACTAAAGTCTATTTTAGCTAATCGTTCGGCAGTTTCTTCATCAAAACCAAATTTTTTAATTAATGCTTGTTTACATTCTTCCACATCTGTAATGGAATAGATGGTGTGCCATAATTGATAAAGAGGTTCATTTACAAAGTTTGCATTTACATATTCAGTATTTAATTCATTTAGTACTTCTCCAGTTTCCTTATCATATTGATACTGTTTTCTGCCAGTATTTATAATCTGAAGATCAAAGGCAAGAAATCTTTCAGCCAGTTTTTTGTCTAAAATAGCGTTACGAATCAGTGTTTTGGTGACATTTCCTTGAATGCCTTTATTCAGCATTTTATTACCGTACCATCCGGATTTTTCCTTTATTTCTAAAATTTTAAATAATTCGGCCTGAGTTAATTTTTCGTGATTATCTAAATATTCAAATATTTTTTGTTTTTGCTCTAAAGTGATAGGAAATTCATTGTTACGTTTGTCTTTAATGCTGATATTATTAATGCTTTCCCAAATTTTTTCTACCTGAAAAATGGGATTGCTTCGATGTGCGACTTTTGGCCCGGCAAATACTTGTTTTCCTTCTTTGGTTGTTGTATAAAAGCCTTCAAATTCACAAATACTTACCAAGCACTTTTGTGATTTTAATTTTCGTTGAAAATAAATGATGTCATTTCGTAAATGAGTAATGAAATCGTCTGTTAATACTTCAGGGTAAAACGCTTTTTGCTTTTGCATAATAACATCGAATTCCTCGATGTAAGCTTCTCGGGGAAAAACTTGTTGTTTGGTTCGATAATTTAGATTTTTTGAAAGTTCTTCAAAAAACTTCTGTCCAATAGTTTTACCTTCTTCTTTGAGTAATTGGTAACGATTTTTTACTTCTGCAACATATTCTGTATCCTTTTTGTCTGCATTCGCTTCGCTTCTGCTCGATTTGTAACCTCTTTTTTGATTCAAATGATATAGTATTCGCCCCAGCTCTTTTAATTCAATTTTATCTGTAACTGCTTTCGATCGTAATCCCCATAGTGTTAATTGTGGCAAATTAAACAACGCTTCATCGAACATCTCTTTTTTCTTAAGTTCTGCCGTTAGAGCCTTTCTACGAAGCAAATAGCGGTAATAACCTTTTCTAGCAGTTCGTTTTTGTGTTCTTTCCTGATTTTTACTGATGGCATTTCCTTTTGTAAATTCATCGCTTTCATCAGTATCCAGTGGAATAATTCTAACTCCCATTCCTATAATGTCTGTGGGTTTATCATTTTGTTCTTTTATAAGTGCCCATCCTATTGATGTTACACCTAAATCAAGACCGAGAATTTTTTTTTGTTCCATATATTGATTGTTTTATCTGATTAATGTTAAGTTATGTTAGAAGATTCGAAGGATTCTTAACCCTGCGCTTCGCGTGGGGTTTTTATTTGTATAATACACCCCTCTCATTCAAGAACGTCACAAACATCTAATTTTTAAAAAAATGCTCAAAAACAAAAACATTATGTTCTGTTTCGTGCAATAAACTTATTGCATAGTATCATGACAACTTTCTGCTGCTGGTCGGTATAATGTGTTTGATATGGATTGGGGGGGTGAGCATATCAACCTGAATTCCCGGTGTGAAACCTGTCAGTTTTTTTATCCTAGCATGGCAGCCATGGTGGCTTGCTGCCCTTGCGGATGCTTACGTATGCAAACAGGGAAATATGTACTCATGCTCTGTTTTTTTTTGACGTGTTTCTTGTATCAGGTGTAACAGCCCGATACAGGATGGGTGATAAAAAAAATGAGGTTCTCCCTTTTAGTTGTTTTATTTTTATTAATTTCGCCGACCTATGATATTGAGAAAATTATGAATTACAACAAAATCAATAACCTGACCGGATGGATTGTATTTGCTATAGCTACCGTAGTATACGTACTCACGTTAGAGCCTACCAGCAGTTTTTGGGACTGTGGTGAATTTATATCTACCTCATACAAGCTCATGGTGCCTCACCCTCCCGGAGCGCCGTTTTTTTTGCTCATAGGAAGGTTTTTTTCCTTTTTTGCATCTGATGTAACTTCCGTAGCATATTGGATAAACATGGTTTCTGCTCTGTCGAGCAGTTTTACCATTCTTTTTCTGTTTTGGACCATCACCCTTCTGGCTAAGAAATTGGTGCTGCCCGATGCAGACGGCAACTACAAGCTGCATCACATCATAGCCATCATGGGCAGTGGCGTGGTGGGTAGTTTGGCCTTCACGTTTTCAGATACATTTTGGTTTTCCAGCGAAGAGGCTGAGGTATACGCCATGTCGTCCTTCTTCACGGCTTTTGTGTTTTGGGCATTGCTGAAATGGGAAAACAACGCTGAAAAGGAAGGCGCCGACCGCTTGCTCATATTGGTGGCCTATATGATCGGGTTGTCCATAGGTGTGCACTTGCTGAACCTTGTAGCCTTGCCTGCACTGGCTTTCATTTACTATTTCAAAAAGTTCAAGCCCAACACAACCGGCATTGCGATTACCTTTGTCATCAGCGTATTCATGATTTTTTTGCTCACCAACGGAGTCATTACCGGCTTGCCTTCAGTAGCAAAAACCATTGAAGTATTTATGGTAAACGGCCTCAGCTTACCCTTCGGGTCGGGCATACTGTTTTTCATGCTGTTGATAGTAGCATTCATCGCTGTGGGAATCTATGCCAGCGCAAACGACAACATTTACGAAAAAAAACAAAACCTTCTCCGCATATCGCTCTACATCGGCATGGGTACCATTTTACTCTACCTCATTAGTCAATACTACGAAGTGAGTTTTGTAAATAATCCCCGCTATAGGTTCAGCATTTCAAGTTTGTTTTTCTCTTTGGTTCTGGCGGCGATTATGGCGTATCCAATGGTGCGCAGGGTAGATCGCCATGTGCTGAACATGCTATATCTGTGTATGGCGTTTATATTGATAGGCAACGCCACTTATGGATTGATATTAATTCGCTCTCAAAGCGACCCCACCATAGACATGAACAATCCGGAAAATGTAATCAACATGTTATCTTACCTGAAGCGCGAGCAATACGGCGACAGGCCTTTGTTGCGCGGTCCGCTTTACCACAATGTAAACAAAGCCAAAGATTACAAAATAACCGAACCGGTATACAAAATCGGAGAAGATGGCTACGAAGTATACGATGGCAAGCCTGAATACATATACGATGGGAAATACCTGACGCTGTTTCCGCGTATGTATAGTCCGCAGCCCGACCACGTAAAAGCATATCAGGAAATCATGAACATAAAACCCGGTAAGAAACCAACTTTTATGCAAAATATAGGCTTCTTGTTCAAGCGTCAAATCGGGTTTTTCTGGGCACGTTATTTTATGTGGAACTTCGCCGGCCGCAGCGGCAATGAATATGGTTCCGGATGGATATCGCCCACCGAGTGGTTCGACAAAAAAATACCGGCTATGATTTCCCGTGACAAGGCGCGAAACAATTACTTCATGTTGCCCTTGTTGCTTGGCCTGGTAGGTGCGGTATATCATTTTATGAGAGATGTGAGATATGCATCCATTGTTACTTTATTGTTTTTCTTCACAGGTATCGCCATAGTGATTTACCTCAACCAACCCCCCAACGAACCTCGCGAGCGCGATTACACCAGTGTAGGCTCTTTCTACGCCTTTGCCATATGGATAGGGTTGGGAGTGCTTTACCTGAACGAATTGCTCAGCATGGTTATAAAGCAAAAAAATCTGGCGCCGGCACTTGCTACATGTATTTGCCTTATTGTACCCGGAATTATGGCTGCCGAAAACTGGGACGACCACAACCGCTCCGGACGCTACCATTCAGTTGATTCTGCAAAAAATCTGCTCAACTCTTGCGCCCCCAATGCAATACTCTTCACCGGCGGCGACAACGACACCTACCCGCTCTGGTATGTGCAGGAAGTAGAAGGCTTCCGTACCGATGTGCGTGTGTGCAACCTCAGCCTCATCAACACCGATTGGTATATTGACCAGATGAGAAGAAGAGCCTACCTTTCCGACACTCTGCCCATTTCGCTCAGCCCGGAAAATGTAGCTTCCGGCGTGAACGACCAATTGTACTACAACAACAATCCTAAACTGAAAAACGGTATTTACATGGACCAATACATAAGGGCGGTGAACCAGAAAAGCCCAATGGTGACCGACGGAAAAAATGCTATATTCCCCACACGCATATTTGTGCTTCCCGTAGATACAGCCCATGTGAACAAACTCAAAATTGTACCTGACTCGATGAAACCTTTTATGGTTGACAAAATTGTTATGCACATTGACAGCTCTAAAAATTACTTAGAGAAAAAGACCCTTGTGATGATGGATATTCTGGTGAACAACCAATGGAAAAGGCCATTATACTTTTCCACCACATTAGGCGGAAGCGAAAAGTTGGGTGGCGATGATTTTATGTGGCTAAAACCATACATGCAGCTCGAAGGCCTGGCCTATCGCCTGCTGCCTGTGAGGGTGCCCGGTGCTGAACAAGGGTGGATAAATACCGACACTATGTATAAAAACATGGTGCAAAAATTTTATTACCGCAACTTAGACAATGAAAAAATATTTTATGATGAAAACTATCTTCGCTTTACCATAAACCTGAGAAGTCAATTTGGAAACCTGGCCTCACAATTGCTCAATGAAGGCAAAAACGAAAAAGCTAAAGAAGTGATTATGTTCAGCCTTAAAAAAATGCCTCATAAATCTATTCCTTACGATGGAATAGTTTGCAACTATATACCTATTCTGGTGAAAGTTGGAGAGAGAAAGCAAGCTGAAGAAATCATGAACATCGTAGGAAAAGAATCAATGGAACTACTCGATTACGTGAAAAAGAAAAAACTGGGCACGTGGAGCAATGAGTTCAGAAGCGGCTACTACAACATGTACGAACTCATTCAAAGTCTGCAAGCTGCCGACATGAGAACGGAAGCAGAGAAATACGAAAAATACATGCAAGACCTTAACAACTGGGCACAAACCAACCGATGACTATGAATAATCACATAAACCCCGCACATCTTGAACCTGCCGCCATAAGCAGCTACCATAAGCAGTTTCAGGAGAACAAACCTTATAAACACATTGTTCTGGACAACTTTCTTGTTCCCGAGTTTGCTACAATATTGTATGAAAACTTTCCCGGATACGATAAGCTGAACAAAGCCTACAAAGGATATAATGAATACAAAGCCGAGGGCTCCAATTTTTCAGACTTCAACGAAAATTTTTTAAAACTTCGAAACACATTAGCTTCTCAGGACTTTTACCAATGGATATCGTCCGTCACGGGAATAAAAGATGTTTTCATCACGGACGATAAATTGGGTGCCGGATTACACCAGGGGCTCAACGGCAGCTTCCTTGACATACACATTGACTTTAACATACACCCCTCACTCAATGTGCACCGTCGGCTAAATCTGCTAATCTATCTTCAGAAAGACTGGAAACCTGAATACAACGGCGCACTTGAACTCTGGAACAGCGACATGAGCAAATGTGAAAAAAAAGTATTTCCCGAATTCAACCGCTGTGTCATTTTTGAAACCAGCGAAATTTCTTACCATGGATATACGGAAAAAATAAATGTTCCGGATGGTGTTACCCGCAAGTCATTTTATGCCTACTTCTACACTAACGACAGGGAAGACGCCGTAGAATATCACGACACCTATTTCCGCGCAAAACCCGAGGACCCCGTTACCAAAAAAGTGATAACCTCCATCAAAGAAAGATTGAAAAACGGCATTAAAGCAGGATTGAAAAAAGTAGGCTTCAAAGTTGATTGGTAGCTTGCTGTTATAGACAATAAACTGAAAGGTACAGCACAACAGCGGTTGTTTTATAATGCTCAACATGTTTACTGTTGCATGTAGAATTTTTTTCAAAATAATACATGTTGGTCACTTTCAACTTACCGCCGCAAAAACTGGACAAGGCCTACCTTTGCAATAGTCTGATTTTTGTCCTCATGTAGTGTGCATCAATAAGCACTAAACAGTGAATTGTGTAAACTTGATGACAATATACCCGGGATAATCCGTATATTTACTCCGTATGATAAGACTAAACTTGCCCGAAATAGATGTCAAACGTCAAAATCAAAACGGGCAGGAATATATTTTTGACATCATACGTAAGAAATATATACTGCTTACTCCGGAAGAGTGGGTAAGGCAGCATTTCATACATTTTCTCATACATCACCACAATTATCCTAAATCATTGCTGAAGATAGAGTCGGGCACCAGATATAATCAGTTGAGAAAACGTACCGATGTGGTAGCCTATAGTCGCGAAGGGAAGCCGTTTTTACTGGTTGAATGTAAATCGTACAAATTGAAAATTTCACAGGATTCATTCATACAAACCTCGATGTATAATTATAGTTTAAAAGCAAAGTACATAGTTGTAACCAACGGATTAACGCATTATTGCTGCCGCATAGACCATGAGAAACGTACGTACCATTTTCTCAGCGATATTCCGGCTTACGATGAGTGTGACTAAGAAGAAAGGTATGTACGCATCATTTTTTCGGCAGTGGCCCGGGGAGAAAATGCCGTTATATGTTTATTACCGGCTTCTATCATTGAGCTTCTGGTGCTTGCAGAGGTGATTACTTCTTTTATGGCATAGGCAATTTCATCCGTATTGTATGGGTCTGTGTAGCAGGCAGCATTTCCTCCGGCTTCGGGCATGCTTGACACACGGGAAGTAATCACGGGTGTGCCGGCAGTAATGCTTTCTAATACGGGAAGTCCGAAACCTTCATATACGGAGAGGTATATGGTAGCAAGGGCAGTTTTGTACAACAGCAACAAGTCGTTGGGCTCGACATACTCCCAAAACCGGATTTTATCTTGCAGATTGTTTTCATGCACATATTTCTTCACAAGCCTGGCATATTCTGTATGCCTTCCGGCGATTATGAGTATAACATCACGAAGCCCTGCTTTATGATAAGCTCTTACGATGTTTAATTGATTTTTTCTTTTTTCCACAGTGCCTACACACAGTAAATAGGGGAAATTGAGTTCGTATTTTTTTCTGAAGAGTACAATCATTTCTTCATTAACGGACTGCATAAATGCAGGGTCGTAAGAGGGATGTATGATGTTTATTTTTGACTCATCAGCGTTGAAAAATTTAATCAGGTCATCTTTAGTTTGGCGGCTTATGCATACTATCTTATCTGCGGCTTTGCAGGCATGGCGTGTTTTTTGAGTGTATATGAATCTGTCTATACTGTTGTAAAAATGAGGATAGCGTTTAAAAATGACATCGTGAATGGTGACAATTTTTTTACACCTTACAGATTTTATGCTGAGAGGCAATTCGTTGCTCAAACCATGGTAAAGGTCAATCCTGTTTTTGATTATGTCGTGAATGCAAAAATAATTTCTCCAGCCTGCCTGATATAGCTTGCCTGAGCCATTGCGAGGCATTATGACCTGCGCCTGCACAGGAGGTACATACAGAGAAGTTTTTTTTGTGGTAAAAAGAAAATATTCATTTTCACAATAGTTATCCAACATGGAGGTAATGACAGCTCTGCTGTAATTACCAAGCCCGGAACTATTGTTAAAGGCCCTTTTAGCATCGAATGCAATCTTCAGGCTTTCTACCATATAAGTTCGGTTACATGATCTCCATACACGATGGTAGTACGGGTGCAGCCATGAGGTTTTTTTATCAGTATCTTGTTGTCCGATATGCTGACGGATATTTGACTAATTACGATGCGCTCATTTTTTTTGTGAAACAGCACAGCTTCCTTTTCGGTTGTAGGTTCAATTTTTAGGAGGTATTTTTTACCTCTGAACAGTCCGGTATTTACCTCACGCATTTCAGTTTTGGGAGAAGTGTATTCAATGTTTTTTAATAGTTGCAAGGCTCTTCCGGCTTTAGGTATGCCGTATCCAACATAATTGTTACCATATGGATACAGATGAGCTGACTTTTCAACTATTTCTTTCACTTCTTTATTGCTGAGCCATGGAGCTTTTTCCATGATACAAGCCACAAATCCCGTAACTGCAGGAGCAGAGAAAGAGGTGCCATTGTAGGAATAGCAAGAAACGTTAGGTTTCAGATAGTCGTTATATTCAGGGCCTATGCTGCTGTAATCTATTTTCATACAATTATCAAGAATGGTAGCCCCTACAGAGAGCGCTCCTCTTGCATCGGCAGGAGAGGAAATAATACCCCAGTCAGGGTTTGCGCCTTCATTGCCGGCAGAGACCACCAGAAAGATACCTTTTTCATAAAATGCGATATCGGCAGCTTTGCTTATGCGCGTAGTGGCTCCGTTCATATCTTCTTTTTTGTAGTTGTCATTAGGGTCATCCATTTTTATGGAATACCCTAAAGAGGTATTGATAAGGCGCACGCCAAGCTGATCCATCCATTCCATGGCAGCAATCCATGTATCCTCTTCGCCTCTGAACTCACGGTCGCCATGTTCAGTTCGGGCTAAGTAATACGTAGCATTAGGAGCCATTCCTTTTTGTATACGCAGCGAAGTATTATATCCGGCAATATGCTCAAGCACGGTTTTTCCGTGACTGTCGGAGTTTGTGGCTTTTTGTGTGATGATGTCTGTCCGGGTGGTATCCAGAAAATCGCGTTGTTTGATTATTCTGTGCTCATCAAACAAATGTTTGAGATAATCGTTTCGGTGAGCGTCATAAAATCCGGCATCTATCACTCCTATAGAAACTCCTTTGCCGGTAAGGCCGGCTTGCAAAAACTCTGAGATTTCCATTTGCTGCATAGTTTCGTGGAATGAACGTGAGTTTACATCTACCTGTGTGTTGCATATCTGAATACCGGGCAATATTCGATGAATGCCTTTCACATATGGTAGTTTACTTATCAACTCTTTTTGCTCAGGGGTGAGCACTGCCGATACACTGTTCAGCCAACGGGAAATTACTATAGGTTGTACACGCATCTCCTTCAGCTGTTGTATGTATTTTTTCTTGGGTGCCACATCTGTATATTGGTACAAAGGTATGTTGTAGCGTATCCTGTTTTCTATTGCCTGTGCACTCAGATATTCGGCGTAGTTGTATTCTGTGGTGTCTTTATCTGTAAATTCTATCCAATATTTCGATTGAGCAAAAATTTCGGCTGTAATGCTCATTAAGCATAAAACAAATACGATAACCTGATTTCTCATAAATTAAAACTTTTTTATAATACGCTTAACATGCAATTTAATAAATACGCAAGAAATATTTATTATATTCTGGCGAAACGTAGTTCGGGTAGTATATTGCAGCTGAATGCAAATTATATTTCAGAAATACTATGAGATATCTCCCGATTAATGCTGAATTATTCATACAAAACAGAAAAAAATTTGCTGAAAAGCTTAAACCCGGCGCTCTGGCTGTATTTAACTCCAACGATGTAATGCCCACCAATGGCGATGGTGTGATGCGTTTCCGGCAAAACAGTGATCTGTTTTATCTATGCGGCATAGATCAGGAAGATACCATACTGCTGTTATTTCCGGAGGCAAAGAGCGCAAGTCACAGAGAGATATTGTTTATCAAAGAAACCAATGAAAGGATAAAAATCTGGGAAGGTGAGAAATTGAGCAAAGACCAGGCGAGGACAATCTCGGGCATAGAAAAGATATGTTGGCTCTCAGAGTTTGAATCAATATTCAAAATGCTGGCCGTAGAGGCAGAATATATTTACCTGAATACAAATGAACACCAGCGCGCCGATACCGTTGTACAAACCAGAGATGCACGATTTATTGAGTGGTGCAAATCGAAGTATCCATTGCATAAGTACGAGCGCAGTGCTCCTGTTCTACAGGAGTTGCGAGCCGTAAAATCTGAAGAGGAAATAAAGCTTATGCGCAAGGCTATCGAGATCACGGGAAAAGCCTTTGAACGAGTGCTTAAATTTATAAAGCCCGGGGTATATGAGTTTGAAATTGAAGCAGAAATTACACATGAATTCATTCGCAATCGCTCAGAGGGGCATGCTTATGCGCCAATAATAGCAAGCGGCGCAAGAGCGTGCATACTGCACTACACCGAAAACAACCAAATGTGCAGTGAAGCCGATATGCTTCTTATGGACTTTGGTGCTTTGTATGCTAACTACGCCGCAGACCTCACCCGGTGTGTACCTGTAAACGGCCACTTTAATAAACGACAGAGAGAGGTATATCTTGCCGTGCTTCACATAATGGATGAAGCTAAGAAACTACTTACTCCCGGAAGAAATTTAGAACAATATCACGAACAAATGGTGCCTGTAGTGCAAGATGCGCTGCTGAGCCTTGGCCTTTTGAAAAAACAGGACATAGAGAATGAACCTAAAGATAAACCGGCATATAAAAAATATTTTATGCATGGCCTCTCTCATTTTCTTGGGCTTGATGTACATGATGTCGGTTCCAAGTATTTTACTTTTAAGAAAGGCATGGTATTCACTTGCGAACCGGGTATTTATATACCGGAGGAAAATATGGGGATAAGACTTGAAAATAATTTTCTTATAACTGACTCCATACCTGAAGACCTTACAGCTCACATACCTTTACACCCTGACGATATTGAACATAAAATGAATGCTTGAGCCGTAATTTCTAAAAAACACGGCTTTTTTAGCTCTATGTAACCATTGTGTATAAAAAAATGATTTTTTCGACCCGTTTTTTAAAACTTAATGACACAATATACGTACATCTATTAAAACAAAGGTTGCATACAGGTTATGAAAGTAGTAAAACTCACAATTTTGATGCCAATATTAGTCTTTAGCTCAAGTTTTAATCAACCTGATGCTAAGACATATTACGACAACGCATTAAAAAGTTTGAATCAGCAAGATTATATGCGTGCTATATCTGAATTTACGAATGCCATAAGCCTGAAGTCTGACTATGCTGATGCATATTACTACAGAGCCACTGCCAAAGAGTTGTTGGGTAAAAAAATGGGATTTGCCAGCACGGAATTATGCTCCGACCTGGCTACTGCACTATCGTACGGAAAGGTTGAAGCCATAGCCAAACTTGAAAAGATTTGCATAAATGAATGTTATGATTTGGATGGTTCATTCGTAGAGCCGGATATTGTATATTGCTCGGATTTCAGCTCTAAACAACTCACCGACTTGCCCAATGGTTCTGAAAAATTAGTTTATCTCTCGAAGCTTAATTTGTTCAACAACAAGCTCACCTCTATGAGCGATAAATTTGGTAACTTTCCTTCTATGATATCGCTTGACCTGAGCAGTAACAAACTTACCTCTGTATCGCCCGTGATAGGCAAAATGCAATACATAACTGAACTTAATCTTTCCAAAAACCAAATATCATCATTACCCTACGAAATAGGCAAACTCAGAAATCTCAGAATGCTGAACCTCCGTCATAATGCTCTAACCTCATTTCCTCCATCAATAGCTACATTAAATAAACTGGAGACCTTAGACCTGGCGCTTAATAAACTCACATCATTACCCGTAGATATTGCCGGTATGACAAATTTGAAAACATTAATATTGGTGGGCAATGAAATACCCCCTAAAGAACAGTCTAAGATAAAAGCACTGCTGCCCAAAACCACGATATATTTTGAATAAAGTAAGATTAAAGCACGGCCTTTATGTCCGGATTGATTTTAAGACAATTATTTTTATTTCACCATAAATTCACCTACACAGCTCATACTAAGCGACCGCGGGCTATTCCCTGAATTGTCCTTTTTAGTACGGAGAGATTATTTTTTGAATTATCCATCCATAGTTTTAGTTGTGTTAGTTTTTATAGTTATAACTTTACTTGTGGTTACGTTCAAGTTCTCACCATTTACATTTACATTAGGGGGATTTGTCAATGAAGTTTCTTATCGAGCAGTCTGCTTTTATCACTGATTCAGCGTTAGAGAAAAAAATCAGTCTTAGGTGATTGCTGTAGGGTTTCAATGGCGAAGGACGATTGGGTATTTTTTTTTACTGACTGAAACGTTTGTGTCTGGGCGCCGCCCTAAAGGGCGGCGCCCAGACCTTCGCAGCTCGCACTTTTTTGTTCCGCTAAAGGCTTCACAAATAAGAAGCTCAAACAGACTTGCTCAGTCCCTTTTGCAAGCCACTTCGGAGGTTTACATTTTCTTATAAACCTGAAAAGTTCGGGAGGACTTGCGCGAGGGAATGCCTGCCGATTTCCAATCGGGAAGTTTAGAAGATACAACACTAGACTTTACCGCACATCCACGCATAAATCTCCCACCAACTTCTCTTCAAAACCACCGACAAACCCAATGTTGTACATAGGATGAGCGGTCTGTTTGAGCTCCTTTTTTGTGGAGCCTTCAACGGAACAAAAAAGAGCGAGCCGCTAAGGTCCGGTCGCCGCCCCCTAAGGGCGGCGGTTTGTCCAGATTTCTAAAGAAAAAAAATGCACTAATGTCATTTGTCAATGAAACTCATCCACAGCGTAGATTCGAAAGCTGGCTCGATACTTTTAAACGCTGAATCTCGGCTTAATCGATTTATTATCTGTAAGTCTTTGATGTATAATCTCGGAAATTACTTTACAGCTAAAACAATTATCTAAAAAGTTGCCTACAAGCATAAGAACAGAGATTTTTTGCAGCCGGAATATGATGGGAAATACATAGTACAAAATACCGAATAGACCGGTACCGATGCATTCATAGAGAAACTTACAGGGGTTGTTTTGCAAAAAAACTATTCAACGGTTCTAAAATCAAAAGCCACGTTAGAAAGGCCGTCTTTTATAGTTTCTGATTCCATATTTCCCAGGCTTTTTCTGCTTGCAGATACAGCATTTCCAATCCGTTTTTCACTTGTGCTCCTTGTTTTTTGCCATTAAGCATAAACAACGTCTCTTCCGGATTATACACCAAATCATATAAGTAATGTGCAGGAGTGATCAGTGAATAAGGTATGTCCGGACATTCGTTTACGGACGGATACATACCTGAAGGGGTAGTGTTTATAATCAGTTGGTGCTGTTGAATAATTTTCTCATCAAGGTCTTGATATGTGAGAGCGTTTTGACTTTTTTGCCTTGATACATACAGGTAGCTTATGTTCATGTCGTCCAAAGCAGCTGACACAGCTTTAGCAGCGCCTCCCGTGCCCAAAACCAGTGCGCGCAAGCCGGAGCTGTTTTGAATGAATTTCTTCAATGACTCCCTGAATCCGTAATAATCACTGTTATATCCCTTTAATTTTCCTTCTGAAATTTTAATGACGTTTACTGCACCAATCCGCGATGCTGCAGCGTCAATCTCATCGAGCAGAGGCATCACCGTTTGTTTATGCGGTATGGTAACGTTGAGCCCGCGCAAATCTTTCACCGAATCTACCAGCTTTTTCACTTCACTTACTTCCCTGATTTCAAACAATTCATAGCGGGAGTTTTTTATGTTTTCACGCTCAAACTTTTCCGTAAAATATTTTTTGGAAAAAGAATGTGTAAGCGGATAACCTATCAATCCATATACATTCATAATCTCAAAATAATTTAGTGAAACAAATTTTGCGATTATTCACGACTTTTAGATATCTTTAGCACTTTAATTTAGAAACACACAATCATATGCCTGAACAGTCGAGAAGTGTAGCCACCAAAGGTGGGGTATTGCATGGCGATGCCGTACAAGAGTTATTTGAATTAGCCAAAAAACATACATTCGCTCTGCCTGCTGTGAATGTAGTAGGCACCAATTCTGTAAATGCAACATTAGAAGCCGCCAGAGAAGTCAATTCTCCGGTGATTATACAATTTTCAAACGGAGGTTCACAGTTTTTTGCAGGCAAATCTCTGCCCAACGGAAAACAAGAAGCATCAATAGCCGGCGCTATATCAGGGGCACATCACGTACACCTCATGGCGGAATTGTACAATGTACCCGTAATATTACATACAGACCATGCTGCCTTGAAGTTACTTCCCTGGGTTGATGGCCTTCTTGATGCAGGAGAAAAATTTTTTAAAACGCATGGCAAGCCCTTGTTTTCATCACACATGCTTGACCTCTCCGAAGAGCCTCTGCATGAAAACATAGAAATATGCAAAAAATATCTTGAACGCATGAGCAAGATGGGCATGACGCTCGAAATAGAACTCGGTGTGACGGGCGGTGAAGAAGATGGGGTAGACAATTCGGATGTAGATAGCTCAAGGCTTTACACACAACCGGCAGAAGTGGCCTATGCCTATGAAGAATTAAGTAAAGTAAGTCACCGCTTTACCATAGCAGCTGCTTTCGGAAATGTTCATGGTGTGTATAAACCCGGCAATGTAAAGCTACAACCCATCATACTGAAAAATTCTCAAGACTATGTGAGAAAAAAATTTAACCTTGCAGCCGAAAAACCTATAAACTTCGTGTTTCATGGAGGTTCCGGTTCGTCTAGAGAAGAAATCCGTGAGGCTATATCGTATGGAGCTGTTAAAATGAATATTGATACCGACCTCCAATGGGCTTATTGGGAAGGTGTGCTAAAATACTACAAATCAAAAGAAGCTTATTTGCAGGGACAATTAGGAAACCCCGAAGGCCCTGATGCACCTAACAAAAAATACTACGACCCCCGTGTATGGCTTAGAGAGGGCGAAAAACAGTTTGTTCAACGGTTAAAAGCTGCTTTTGAAGACCTCAATGCTATCGCTGCTAACGAAAAAGACTAAATGTTACTCTGTTGATAGCATAGATGAAATACATACTTATCTTTTCCAGACCCGTTACTTAGTATCATGTATTTTGTTTTCCCCTTTAGCACAGTACATAATATCATACACACCATATGTACTGTTGTTCATGTTTGTTTAATGTCAATAGTTTTTTAACCTATTTCAAGCTAATGTGGAATCCGGAATAAATAGTATAATATCAGAATAGAATTATTGTGGATCAAAATTATTTTGGAGATGTGTCTTCTTCGGATAATTGTTGATTTAACAGGTGCAGTTCCTCAATAAAACTTTCTCGAATTTCTTTTGCATAAGGATTTTCATTCTCAATAGTAAGGAACAGGTCATATGAATCTTGCCCTAAATTTTTCTTTATCTCGAGCAGATATTGGTAGGCTTGTGTTTTTTGCTCTACATCGGGTATGTCCATAGCATTTACAGCACGTCCTATGAAATGAGTGAGAGCCTGCACATATGCCATCTGCCGGTCGTGAGCTTCCGGTGTGCGTTCTAAAACGTTCAACATTAATTTTTCTGAGAAAAAATGTACGAACGATTTATATTTCTTCAAGCGCACAGGGCACACTACTATGTTGAGCCCTTCAATGCCGTTTTTTCCGCTTTGCGGGCCAAAGAGCGGATGAGTGCCCAATATTTCTACATGCCTGGGTAAATATTTTTGCATCAGATTCACCGGTTTCATTTTAACGGATGAAAAATCAAATACAAACGATGCGTCTTTCAAATAAGATTTACATGTGATGAGCAATTCTTCCAGGTATTGCACAGGCACAGCCAACCCGACCATCTCACAGGAACATACTTGCTCGAGTGTTGCCCATTTTGCATTGATTTTTTTTGCTACAGCGGAATAGTCTTCTTTGTCGTATACGTATATGTCGTAATATGGATTGAGATGGGGTATAAAAAATCTGGAAAATAAGCCCAGCCCAATAATCCCCATTTTTTTCTTTTCATCTTTTTTTTTTTGAGCCATTTTAATTTTCTACTGATTGCAAAGGTAAAATATCATGACTGAAAACAATTATAGGCCTATGGATTGAAATCTTTTTCAAACGTGTTTACAGACGGTACGAAAGGTATGAACATGAACAAGGAAGCAACAAACATGTTCAGGTAGTAATAATTTCCTGTGAGGAACAAGGCTACCAAAGCAAATGCTCCCGGAAGGTTTGTTATGGCTATGCAAGTAACGATGGTCTTCTTATACAAGGCCAGTCGTTCTTCCAACGTAGCGGGAAGTTGGCTCTTGGCTTTGTTATAATAAGCTTTGCGCACAAAAAAGGATGCAGCTATGCACAGTGGTATAAACAATTGTAAGAAAGTATGGTATCCGTACATGCCAAGTCCATTGGTTCCTTTCATGACTATGAAAGTGAAAATAGCACCCGCAGAGAGTTGAGCGCCTATGAACAAATAATAGATTTTGATGATTTGTTTGATCTCGGTTTCTATGGAAGGGTTACGCATTCGTGAGAATCTAATTTAGTTTTAGTTCATCTATGATGGTTTGTATTTTTTTATCCAGAGCAATGCTCGCTTTTTCAAAGTCTGCTTTGTGATGGAGTTTTTCGCAAACACTGAAGTAAAATTTGATTTTAGGTTCAGTACCGGATGGCCTGGCTGAAACAAGTGAACCGTCGTAAGTCAGAAACTGCAATACATTTTCTTTGGGCAGCGAAATGTCTCTTTGTGTTCCTTCGGACAAGTCGGTTTCTTTAGAAATTTCATAATCATAAATCTTGTAAAGATTCGATCCGCCCAAGGTTGCAGGAGGATTTTCCCGCAATTGTTTCATCATGTTTTTAATATCTTCTGCTCCGCTTTGTCCTTTTTTAGTGATGGAGATGAGTTTTTCCTTGTACAGTCCATATTCTACATACAAGTCAAGAAGGGCATCATAAAGAGAAATGCCTTTGTCTTTATAATAGGCAACCATTTCAGCTATGAAAGCACAGGAGGCAATAGCATCCTTGTCGCGCACTACATCGCCTACTAAATATCCATAGCTTTCTTCACCACCTACTATAAACTTTTCTTTGCCTTCCAATTCGCGTATGAGTGCAGCGATGTATTTGAATCCGGTGAGGGTGTTGTAGCACTTTACCTTAAAGTGAGCAGCAATCTTTTCAATGAGGTTAGTAGTAACTATGGTTTTTACGATGAACTCTCTGCCCGTCAGTTTCTCTTTTTCTTTCCACACTTTTAGCATGTAGTGTACCAGAAGGCTTCCGGTTTGGTTGCCATTGAGCAATTGAAATTTTCCTTCATTGTTTTTTACTGCAATACCCACACGGTCAGCATCAGGGTCTGTTGCCAAAACCAGGTCAGCATCTATCTCTTCTGCTTTTTTCATGGCGAGCGACATGGCTTCAGATTCTTCCGGATTGGGATATATCACAGTAGGAAAATTTCCATCCGGGTTGGATTGCTCATCTACTATGTGCACGTTTGTAAAACCAAACTTTTCTAATAGAGATGGCACCAGAGTAATGCCTGTGCCATGAATAGGTGAGAATACAATTTTCAAATCTTTTTGTCTGGCTATGGCTTCTTTCGATATGGATAAGTGGTGTATCTCTTTCATGTATTGTTCATCTACCTCATGCCCTATATGCTCAATTAATGCAGGATTTGCCTCAAAGCGTACTTCTTCGATGGAGGTGATCTTTTGCACTTCTTCTATTATGTTTTTATCGTGAGGAGCTATTACCTGAGCGCCATCGTTCCAATAGGCCTTGTATCCATTATATTCTTTAGGGTTATGCGAAGCTGTGATGACCACACCGCTTTGGCAGCCGAAATGACGAATAGCAAATGATAATTCCGGAGTAGGACGCAATTCGGAAAACATGTATACCTTAATGTTGTTTGCCGAGAACACATCGGCAGTGATTTGTGCAAAGTATGCACTATTGTTTCGGCTATCGTGTGCGATGGCCACTTTTATGTTCTGAGCAGGAAAATTTTTTTTCAAGTAATTACAAAGTCCTTGCGTAGCCATTCCTACGGTGTATTTGTTCATTCTGTTTGAACCAACTCCCATGATACCACGCAACCCGCCGGTGCCGAATTCAAGTTCTTTATAAAAGCAGTCGTTGAGTTCATCTTCTTTACCTTCGTCAATGAGTTTTTGAATAGCCGATTTGGTTTCATCATCATAAGCGCCTTGCATCCATTTTTCTATGCGAGCTTTGGCGCTCGAGCTCAAACGAGTAGTATTGGTTATCGAATTCATACACATGTTGGTTTTGTTTGTTTCAGATAGGTTATAAAAAGTAGGTTGCTGTGTAAATCTACTATTTTGATTTTGTTTTGTAAATGAAAAAATAAAGTAAATTCACAGCAAAACATTTTTCAAAATATCATATTTTGCTTATCTTATTCTTTACAACTTAAACAGAATTATTCAATGGATATCAAATCAGTAAACCAATTCATTTGCGACATTATTGAAAAAAAAGCGCTCCTTAATACTCTTAGCTACAATGACAAAAACTATGATAAGGTGGAAGAAGAACTTCATGATATAGAAGATGAATTCATGGATATGCATGGAGACGACTTTGAAGAGATTTTGGAACAAGTACATGATGAACTGGATGCAGATAACGAAATTCTCTTACCTATAGCATATCTTGCTTCGGAATACATCGTGAAAGGAGAATATAAAAATGGTGGCAAAATTTATGATGTAAAACAAAATGAAGGAATACTCATTGATACCAATAAAATTGCCGGAAAATCAAAGCGCCTTGTATTGATACCCAATCCGCTTCGTTTGTTATTGCTGGTAGATTCAAACAAAAGACAAGTAGTGTGGGAAGCATCGGAATAACTCAGTATATGAAAGTACAATACTTACTTCTATTGCTTTTCTGCCTGTTGTTGAGTTCCTGCGAAGTTACCCGTAATGAGGAGCGATCTTCAGCATCAACAAATGCCATAGACGTAAATACTACACCCAATGCCGACAGTGCAAATGAAGCAGAAACTGATCAAAAAATAGGAATCAAGGTGGGTCAATATGCACCCGATATAAGCTTGCCGGACACCAGTGGCCGCTTGATTACTTTATCTTCATTTCGTGGGAAATACGTGCTGCTCGACTTCTGGGCATCTTGGTGTGGCCCTTGTCGTGCAGAAAATCCTAACGTGGTACGCATGTATGAAAAATACAAGGATAAAAATTTTGTAATAGTAAGTGTTTCGTTAGACAAAGACAGAAATGCCTGGCTTCGTGCCATTGCTACAGATGGTATGAATTGGGTGCACATGTCTGACCTTATGTACTGGGATTCTCCGGTGGTTGCACTTTATAAGATAAATGGTATACCCATGACATTTTTGCTTGACAAAGAAGGCAAAATAGTTGCTAAAAATATCCGTGGTGAGCAGCTGGAAAAGAAAATATCATCGCTTATCAGCAATTCCAAATGACTAAACATAACAAATATGACAGCCGGACAGAACAAATTACAAAAAGAAAACTATTCAACTATTGAAAAAATAGTCGTTGCTTTGATGTTCATCTTAATCATTGCTAATTACATACTCTATAACAAAACAGATGAATTTAATCAGTTGACAATGTCAGCGCTTCAACTGGTTTTGTTGGGGTATTACATTTCAGTTTTCAAAAAAAATATGTTGCTTTTCTTTATAGGGTTCATAATAATAGTTTTGGGGACTATGTTAAAAGCAATACAATTTCCGGGTGGGGTAGTGTTGAAATTCTGTGGTATGATAATACAATTTAGTTTTGGGTTGTATTTGGGTATTAAAGCTGTAAAGCGTAGTATGAAAAACAAAGACATAGAGATATTTTCTTTCCTGCTTTGTTTGGTGATGGCTTATCCGCTCATACATTTTATTTTTTTGAAGCCATATAAAGAATTTCTCACTGTCTATCACTTTGCTACTTCTTTTATTGTTCTTTATATAATGAATTACGAGAATCTTTGGGGTAATTACACAGCAGCAGAAAAGAAGGTTATTTTTTATGTGCTCATTGTTGCCTTGTTGCAAGTATTGATCAATTCCTTACAATATCTGAACTAAAAAATAAAAGAGTCAAAATGCGAGTATAGGTTGTCATCATGATTGAATAGGCATTTGCTGTATACAGGTTATTGCCTGATGATGACAAATTCGACTCTACGGTTAAGTTTACGAGTTTCGGGATTGCTGTTGTCTGCGATAGGGTTTTCACCACCATATCCTTTTCCGGTGATGCGCCTGGCGGATATTCCTTTGGAGATTAAATAATTTTTTACGGCTTTTACGCGGTCTTCAGAGAGTTGCAGGTTCATTTTTTTATCACCTACATTGTCGGTATATCCGCGTAGTTCAATTTCCATGGTAGGGTTGTTTTTAAGAATTTCAACCAATCGGTTAAGTTCAGGATAAGACGTTTCCAGAAGTTCGGCTTTACTTTGTGCAAAAAACACGTTGTTAAGCTTTATATGTTGGCCTACTTCTATGGGAGCTAAGTAGAGATTGCGTTCAAGTTCTTTGTATTCTTGTTCGATGGTGAGGTCTAAGTTTTCGTTAATGGTTATGTATCCTTGTTTTTCGGCACGGTATCCGTAGAGTTGTCCGTAAGGGAGGACGATTTGATATTCACCGGTTACGGGGTGAGAGCGAGCTGTACCTATGAGAGAGCCGTCAGAAAGTTTTTCAAAAGTGATAAGAACTTCCATAGGTTCGTTGGTTTTACTGTTCAATGTTTTTCCTTTTACCAACACAACAGGTTTGGGTTTGTTATCTTTGTTAAGTTTTACCCGATAGATGTCGGCATCATTTTCAGTGCCCAGATCAGAGTTGTAATACGCATATTCCCCTTTAGCGTCAACGACGTAGTATGCATCCCAACCTTTTGTGTTGATGATGGGGCCAAGGTTTTCGGGTTCAGACCAATTAGTCCATGTATCGTCGAGGCGCCGTGTCACGAAAATGTCTTTGCCTCCATATCCGGCTTTCCCATCGGTAGAGTAATACAGAGTCACATTGTCGGCAGCAAGTTTAGGAGAGAAGTCGCCGCCAAGAGTATTTACCGTGTTTCCCAGGTTTTTAGGTTCTGACCATGTGCTGTCGGGTTGCAGGAAACATACATATAAATCGGAACTTCCGCCTGAATCATCTCTGCGCATAGAGAGTACGATAGTGCGTCCGTCTGAGGATAGGGAGCTTTCTGAGTAGATGCTTTTGTTATAACCATTCCTTATATTCATACTCCGTGGCGTGCTCCATCCGTTTTTTGTACGGTGGCTTACCCAAAATTTCATGAAGTTGGTGGGAGTACAGTTGGTGTCGGCCATAAGTATTGTATTATTGTCAGGACTAATGGCAATGATGTCGTTGTTGCTTTTATTATTTATGGGTGGCGGCATTTTTTTGAGAGGCCCCCATTCGTTTCCGTTTTTTTCGGATACGTATATATCATCACAGCCGTATTTGTCGCTGTAATGTTCGGTTTCGTGTTTGCATATAAACATATAGTTACCGTCGGCTGAGAGCACCATGCCTACTCCGGTGTTACCTTGGTTTATGTTGGGGCCTAATCGTTCAGGTTTGTTTGTTTGAGAATAGTTTTTAATCAGGTTGATACCGTTGTTTTGTTGATATACAGCGAAACGGTCTATGGAGATGTTAGCATTTTTTGAAAGATTTATACCTACAGTGTTGCCGGGAATTTTTAAGTTTTCTTTTCTGTAGACCTCAAGGGAGTTTATGAAAAATGAAGATACGTTGTTTTTGTATTCAAACCTGAGGGTTATTTTTTTTTTCAAATCAACAAAATTAGCGGAGCTATAGTCTTTGTATACGATTACTTTATTATCTATCCTTCCTGAAATGTCGTATTGTTTTGTGCTGTAAAAATATAGCCCGAAAAAATTTTCATGGTTCATATAAGATATCAGGCTCACGTGTGTATTCTCTTTGTCAGCATTGTTGAATTTGAAAATAAGTTCAAAAGAAAAATCTTTGCGTAGGTCTATGGGTAATGTTTCGGTAAGGAATATTCCGTTTTTGGTATATATATGGTAAGCTCCGTCTGCAATGTAAGCTGTGCGGTAATCAGATTTTCCTTGCCACCATCCTTTAGAGTCGTCATCAAATTCGTCATAGTACAACGTATTGCTTTGGGAGAAGGAATGACAAATGGTTAATAAGTGCAGTGCAAAAATGACCCTTAATTTGTGGCAATGTCTATACATAAATTAGTTATCGGCTAAGTTTATCTTTTCTTTATATACAAAATAATCAGAGTTGAGGACAAATAAAAAAAGCGCATGAGCGCTTTTTAAATGTAGTTGGATGGTGTTGTAATTATTAATGCCTGTGTGATTCTAATGCTTTGATTACTGTGGGATACATGCGCTCTACCCAGAGTTTGTACATTTTACCGGAGGGATGCAATCCATCTGGGCAAATCAAAGTAGGGTCTGTTGCGGCTTTTCTGGATATGTCGGTAATGTCTACGAAGTGGCATCCCGCAGCGATAGTTTCTTTTTTGCACACTGCGTTGAACTTACCAAGATTAGCTTCCAATTCGGCCAGAGCAGTTTTGCCCTCTTCTAGTTGGGCGTTGTATTTTTTGATAGCAAAAGGCGTTACGCTCCAATCGGGTATGGAGAGCACAAACACACGGCCCGGCCGGTTTCCGGAGAGAAGTATGGCTTTTTTCAGCAAATTTCTGAAATCTGTGGTGTATTGCGATACAGAATGTTTCTGAAATTCATCGTTTACTCCAATTTGAATAGAGATTAAGTCATAGTGTTTGGAAAATTCCTCCTCTTCAAGCCTCTTGAGAAGTTGAGCGGTAGTCCAGCCGTTAGAGGCCACAAAATACGGGTAGTTTATGTGGAGGGAATGATTTCTCAGAGCGTTTTCTAATAGCACAGGCCAACGTTCGGTTTCATCAACTCCTTCGCCAATCGTATAAGAATCGCCCATAGCCATATATGTATGTTTGTGGCTGGACGAAACTTGAGGCTCTACGCATGTTTTAGGCTTAAAAGAAAGCAGAACAATCAAGATGACAGTTATACCGGTTGTTTTTAAGCAATGCATTATATTATTCATAACAATTCAAATGTTTAATTTCCTAAACATAATCTTAACAATAATAAAGCCAAAATGCTAAAGATTTTTTTAAAAAACAGTTTTTCTTAACCGAATTCACGGTAAACCATTACTTGTGTCTTATGTAACTAACCTGGTTACATAAGATATTTCTATCTGACTGAAGATTTATTCATGCAATTCATGCAAGATGAAGTGCACACTTAATCTCAAACTAATGTTTTGTAAACTATAATAAGACTCTGATGAAACGTATTTCATAAGTTAGTTCGTTACGTTATGTATAGATTTTTACTTGTAAGCAAAGCCTGATATGGACTTAACCCGGATTACGCATTAGAAAAAAAATAAGAGTTAGGCTCTGAGTTTTGCCGTGAAAGGGAGTCATTGGCATACGACGATTGGGTAGTCTTTGTCTTTTCTAAAAGATTTGGGCAACATGCCGACCTTTTGGAGTGCGGTATACGGGTTTCTTCGGAGGTTTACATCTCCTTATGGAGCTGAAAAATTTCGAGAGGACCTGCGCGAGGGATGGGAGCCATGGCCTGCAAGGCCAGTGCGAAGCTTTAGCGGAGCACCGAAGCGACAGCGGAGTGGCGGACAGCCCGGCCCCACAGGGGCGCGCCCAAAATAAAAAAAAATTCTCTACACTTTTTCCGCCAATGTGGAATCCGAGTTTAATAAACTTCCTCTTAGGATATCCCGGCAGCGGGTAAAATACATCATCATGCAATCATTATAAGTGCCTGTGTGGGTTTTCACTATTGTGAAATCTATTGGTAATTTTGAATGTTTGTTTGAATACATATTTGATTTCTGTTTTGTGACATAGGAACTTTATTCATTGACATCACATTATCTTATCAAATGATGTTGTAATTTTGAGCAAATAAATTCAGTACACATCGTGAGCACATTATACACAGCAAGCCTAACCGAATATAAGCGCCGCCAGACACGGGAAGTTAAAATAGGAGATGTGCCGCTCGGAGCGCATCACCCTATACGCGTGCAGTCTATGACCACTGTAGATACCATGGATACGGAGGGAAGCGTAGCTCAGTGCATACGCATGATTGAGGCCGGATGTGAATATATACGCATCACCGCGCCGAGTATTAAAGAGGCTGCAAATTTGGAAAATATTAAAAAAGAACTTCGTAAAAGAGGATATCATACGCCGCTGATAGCCGACATTCACTTTACGCCCAACGCAGCGGAGCTGGCAGCACGTATAGTTGAGAAGGTACGCATAAATCCGGGCAACTATGCCGACAAGAAAAAATTTGAAACCATAGAATATACCGACAGCAGCTATGCTGCTGAGTTAGAACGCATACGCGAACGCTTCATACCTTTGGTAAAAATATGTAAAGAATATGGCACAGCTATGCGCATAGGCACTAACCATGGTTCGCTCTCTGACCGTATACTGAGCCGATATGGCGATACTCCTTTGGGTATGGTAGAGTCGGCTCTGGAATTTATACGCATATGTGAAGAGTTTAATTACTACGACCTGGTCATATCCATGAAAGCCAGCAACACTCAGGTAATGGTGCAAGCCTACCGACTGCTGGTACAAAAACTTCAAGAAGAGAAGTTGCAACCATACCCTTTGCATTTGGGTGTAACAGAGGCCGGCGAAGGAGAAGATGGGCGCATAAAGTCGGCCGTAGGCATAGGCACGTTATTGGAAGATGGCCTGGGCGATACCATTCGAGTGTCTCTTACTGAAGACCCGGAATTTGAAATCCCTGTGGCTAAAGCGCTTGTCGAGCGCTACACAAACCGAGCAGAACATAAACCCATAAAACCCATTGAACATTATCCGATCAATCCTTTTCAATACAGTCGCAGGCAAACCATCGAAGTAGGCAACATCGGTGCTCATAATGTACCTCGTGTTATCGCTGATTTCAGCCTTGTGCAAGAACTGCAAATGCAAGACTTGAAACACATAGGGCATTTCTACCTGCCCCTGCCTGACAAATGGAGCATGAACGACCTGGGAAGCGACTATATCTACACCGGTAACACGCCTTGCCCCTTTATGCTACCCAACGGCTTGCGTGAAATAATTAATTATAAAATATGGAAAACCCATAAGGATAAAACCAATACATATCCCTTGTATGAAGGAGATGAACTCTTGCAAGCCGATGAGAAACATCCTGTGCTCAACTTTGTGCGGGTAAACTATAAATACATGACCGATGATTTTTTCAATTTGCTCCGCAACGAAAACACGATTGTACTTATTTTTCATACTGCCAATTCTCATGCCATGGCGGCTCTGCGCAGATTGTTTGTGTTTCTCTACGAAAACAACCTTAAAACCCCCGTCATCATTGAGCGGGCTTATGAATGCATCCCCGAAGATAAACTACAACTCTACGCAGCTACAGACTGCGGAGGTTTACTTGTAGACGGATTGGGAGATGGTATATTCCTCTCAACTAAAAATTATTTTCCAAATGATAAAGACGCTCAGCTAAATCATCTAAAAACGCTAAACAATCTATCCTTTGGCATATTACAAGCTGCACGCGTACGCATGTCCAAGACCGAATACATATCATGTCCATCTTGCGGCCGTACCCTTTTTGACTTGCAGGAAACCACAGCCATGATCCGAAAGCGTACCGACCATTTGAAAGGTATTAAAATCGGCATCATGGGATGCATCGTAAACGGACCGGGAGAAATGGCTGATGCCGACTATGGATATGTAGGCGTTGGTAAAGACAAGATAGCCCTCTACCGTGGACAAAATGTGGTGAAACGCTCGGTGCCCTCTGCCAATGCGGTTGATGAACTTATAGAGCTCATCAAAGAAGATGGAAACTGGATAGACCCCCCTAAGCAAGAAAATATTTGATAAAAATAAGAGTGCTACTTGCAGATAATAGTCGCCATGCAGTGAATTCACAAAAATACCGTGCATTAAATCTTTTACAAGTTCTGAGAAACTCAACAGAGTTATCACTGCGAAGCCTGAATTATTCTAAAATCATTAGATATAACGACTTTGTGTCAAGTCCAGATTCAGCATTAATGGAAAAGTGAGATGAAATTTTTTCGGGCGCGCCCCTTCGGGGCCGGGCTGTTCGCCACTCCGCTCTCGCTTCGGTGCTCCGCTAAAGCTCCGCACT
>JANWYS010000190.1 GCA_025054875.1 Cytophagaceae bacterium
TTTTTTTATAAATAATTAAATAAAATAAATTTATAAAGCGAACATAATATTATTTACCATTTAATAAAAAATTGATAATCAAATACAATTTTAATATTAAAATGGTAGCTAAAAGATATTTTCAATTTTTAACTGATTAAATATCAATATTTTATTATTCAAAATAACTTGCGTTTTATTTTCTTTACTGTTATTTTTACAAAAAAAATTATATAAACACAAAAATATGCGTACAGCTATTTCCTATTTTGTAATATCATTCATTTGTCTATATCTGACAAATGAATCTTACAGTCAAAACCTACAACTATCTGGTGGAAACAACTTTTCGGTAGCATTGTGTGACAATCAAATAGTATATGCCTGGGGAAGAAACAATCTTGGGCAAATAGGATTGAATGCCTCTTTGTCTCCATATCCTGCGGCAAGTTATAATACTCCTCAGCGGGTATATGGATTGCCTCTTATTAAACAGATTGATGCAGGTTCAGGTGCGCACACCATAGCTTTAGCCTGCGATAATTATGTATGGGTGTGGGGACAAAACAACTGTGGACAGAAAGGCCAGGGGGGAGCTGCCCCACCTGCCAACTGTAGTTGTACGGACGCTGCATCGCCGACTCCCCAACGTGTATTAAGAGGAGCCGCAGACGCAGGGTTTCATGACGGAACATATCTAAATAACGTAAGGTATGTATCAGGGGGGAATAACAGCACATACGTGATATTAAGTAATGGGCAAGTAATGGCTTGGGGCGAAAATACATATGGACAATTGGGAGATGGCACAAACACTCACCGAAACCAACCAGTATACGTGCTTACCGGTCCGGGAACCCGTCTACAAAATATAGTACAGATCGAGGGTGGAGATGATTGTGCTTATGCATTAGATGCTAGTGGACAAGTTTGGTCTTGGGGAAAAAATCAGGGTAGAGAATTGGGG
>JANWYS010000191.1 GCA_025054875.1 Cytophagaceae bacterium
TTCAAAATGCGATCTTTGACAACTATACATCTCCTATTTCATCATACACGACAGTTGTGATTTGCTTTCAAAATGCGATCTTTGACAACTTTAACAGAGCAACGCTATACATCAAAGGGTTGTGATTTGCTTTCAAAATGCGATCTTTGACAACCTGGCTAACTGAAAATTATCCGCTAATATCGTTGTGATTTGCTTTCAAAATGCGATCTTTGACAACACCTTATCTACGTATGATAATTAGTGGGGAGTTGTGATTTGCTTTCAAAATGCGATCTTTGACAACAGTCAAAAAGATAGATGCGCCTACTATTGTGTTGTGATTTGCTTTCAAAATGCGATCTTTGACAACTATGTAAAAGATATTCAAAACAATTGTTTCGTTGTGATTTGCTTTCAAAATGCGATCTTTGACAACTACGCCCCTGATGAGCAGTCTATGAAGTCTGTTGTGATTTGCTTTCAAAATGCGATCTTTGACAACCATATTTTAATCTTGTTTTTTTTGAATAAGTTGTGATTTGCTTTCAAAATGCGATCTTTGACAACGATGTGATAGCATTAACAGGTAACACAGGCGTTGTGATTTGCTTTCAAAATACGATCTTTGACAACGTTTCTTTAGGACAGCTATGGACTTGCATTGTTGTGATTTGCTTTCAAAATACGATCTTTGACAACTAATATTCAGTATGACATAATACCTGTATGTTGTGATTTGCTTTCAAAATGCGATCTTTGACAACAGTGTAAGTGCGGACCCGTGCTTGTGCCTGGTTGTGATTTGCTTTCAAAATGCGATCTTTGACAACCCGGTGTACGTTTTACCAACTCCAGTAAATGTTGTGATTTGCTTTCAAAATGCGATCTTTGACAACACCGCTCGTTAATG
>JANWYS010000192.1 GCA_025054875.1 Cytophagaceae bacterium
TTTGCGTGTAGATTACACCGGCTTCCTGTTCAGGATTGTTTTTATCGTTAGCAACGGCAGCCCAATGTGGAATAAAACCCATAGCCAAATTTTTACCGAGCAGGATTGTGTCAACGGGTTTTGTGATTTCGTCAACATACTTTTTGATGTCGTCCGACCAATTAAAAGTCACCCAATCCAATTCGTTGTTTGGCCCTGCAATAAACCCATCAACGGATATTTGCACCTGTAACTTTAATTTTCTCATGTTGTCTTGTTTTTAAATTAAGAAACCAATCGGTTGCAGATATAAATGCAATTATTTGATTGCACAAATTTTTCTGCTCATTTTTTGTCGGGGTGTAATTTTCTATCTTGATGAGGTGCCTTTTACAATGACCGCCAACGCCCACTTTCCCGCCGTACGACCACTTAGGGAGTATGGACGGGAAAGTAGAGTTAGCGGAACAATATCGGAGAGACAATATGTTCCCTACGTCTTCCGAACATTCAATCTCTTACTCAAATCGCTCCAAAACCCATAATTTGTTATTCTTATCCCTAAATCCTACAACTCCCTCCTTGATGGTGTAAAATAAATCGGAAAATGAGGACATATCAGAAAATTTGAATCCCTCATACACATCTGTAAATGACTTGTCTAATAGATATTTAGACGTATGAAATGAACCCAGCAATAAAGGAGATCGCTCCTCTGGTATCTCAATAAAAACAATCTTTCCGTTGTTTATTGTATTAAATAAAGAAATGTTTAAATAATTAAATGGTTGCTTCAATTGGGAATAACCTACATATGCTCCAACGGAAATCATATATGAGTTGTCTGTGGAGTCCCTAAGTAAAAAATCGAGAGTCTCAGCCTCATAAGGCTTTTCGCCCA
>JANWYS010000193.1 GCA_025054875.1 Cytophagaceae bacterium
TCCTGATGGCAGGAAATAAAAGCAAAAACCAAAAAAATAAAAGATATTTTTCTCATTGTTATCAATTTATTTGAGTTTAGAAATAAAATTTACGTACAGCTCATAAATGCTAAAATTTCATAATCCTCTGATAAGCCTACCCATATCGAAACCCTAAGAGCGAGGTCCTTACTTCACGTGCGTAACATCAATTTCTATATTCAAACTGTTCAAGGGCCGAATCTTTTGATATCTAAAAATCTGGGATCATAAACTTTGCAAAATTGAAGACTACTGCTCATGGTATTTCCCACAAGACCACTTCCCAGATGCACCCACTCCCGTGCAAAAGATGCTTCATCACCGCCCAACCTCAACCCAGCGCCCGTCCGCTGCGCCGCGTGAAAGTCCAGAGCCTTATGTTTGTGTGAGTGGTGCATAGATGTGTGATTTTGGATCATTTCCGCTCAACGCCCACTTTCCCGCCGTACGACCACTTAGGGAGTATGGACGGGAAAGTAGAGTTAGCGGAACAATGTTGCTTTTCACCCTCATAACCAGTGGCAAAGATGCAGCTCTCGAGCTAAAAATGCAAGAGCCTGAGCCCACTTTTTTGCTATTCGGCGACAAAACAGCACCCTCCCTCGAAGCATTTCCTTCACCGCAGAGGGCGCCGAGAGCCGTAGAGAAACCCAGAGCGCATAGCGCCGCGAAAGGACGGGTAAAAAGCCCGGCTGAGTCAATGAACGAAGCGAAAAAGGGAAAAACGTTTTCCTCTGGTCTTCTGAGTCCGTCGGTGTTCTGTTGGGTCTTTCTTGTCTGGCCCGGTCTTGGCGGCCTCT
>JANWYS010000194.1 GCA_025054875.1 Cytophagaceae bacterium
TATTCCAACATTTTGGTAATAAATGGTTCTATTCATAGCGTAAATGTATTTCCAAATCCTTTTAGCAAATATTTTATTGTAGAGATAGAAAATCTATCTGAACAAACAATAACAATAGAACTCTTTGATGTTTACGGGAAAAAACTCTATTCTGAGGACTTTAGCTTACAATCAGGTAAAAATCAAATTAATATATCCTCTTCTTTTTTAACAAATGGCAACTATTTTCTCAAAGTTAGAAATGATTTACAACAATCGTATTATAAAATTACTAAAAATGAATAGTGAGTGGTAGTATCCCCAAAAGTGTGTATGAAGTGTAGTTGTTTTTTTTACAAACATAGTACTTTTTTTATTTGTTACATACTTGCATGAATGGGAACGGAGCGAAGGCGTAGCCGGAGCGGCAGAAGCCGTGGCTGCGGTTTTCCTACGATGCGACGGGGAACAGGATAAAGAAGGAAGTGAACACGCAGCCTTACGATGAGGGCGGTCAGCTGCAAAGGCTTCCGGAGCACATTGTCACGACGTATTATGTGCGGGATGCGTCGGGCAACATTATGGGGGTGTATGAACGTACGAACAGCCGTATGCCGGAGTCTGGCTATTACAAGGCGAGGTGGAAGCTTGCGGAGGTTCCGTTGTATGGCAGTGATCGGCTGGGCATATACGGTGCGGGGCAGGTAGTGGCAGAGCGGGTGTTTCACATAGATGATTTTGAGGATGTGAGCTTTGAATCAGAGGAGCTGGTACGGGTGAGCG
>JANWYS010000195.1:0-268 GCA_025054875.1 Cytophagaceae bacterium
AAATTGATAGCATAGAACTTTTTCCCGCTTCCGAAGGTTTTTTTGCTTACCAAGATAAATTCCACGAAAACCACGATGGTGGTATGCTTTTACTTTTAGATACAGGTATTTTCTACGAATTTATCCCTGCCGAAGAGTATTTCAGTGAAAAGCCTACTCGTCTTACTATCGGTGAAGTAGAATTGAACAAAAATTATGCTTTGGTTTTGAGTAGTAATGCAGGTTTGTGGGCTTATTCTATTGGTGATACAGTGAAGTTTGTTTCTAA
>JANWYS010000195.1:278-758 GCA_025054875.1 Cytophagaceae bacterium
TTTTATTTCTGCCTTTGGCGAACACGTTATCGGCGAGGAAGTAGAAAAAGCCCTCAAATATGCTTTGGAGCAATTTCCTGAAACAGAAGTGATTGAATTTACGGTAGCTCCACAGGTTACTCCTGCGGAAGGTTTGCCTCACCACGAATGGCTGATTGCTTTTGCCAAAGAACCTTATGACTTAGAAAAATTTGCTCAGGTTTTAGATAAAAAAATGACGGAACTCAATGTATATTACGATGATTTAATTTCAGGGGCAATTTTACGACCTTTGGTAATTACACGTTTGCAACCAAATGCTTTCATTGAATACATGAAATCTTTGGGCAAACTTGGTGGGCAAAATAAAGTGCCTCGCCTTGCCAAAGATAGAAAAATTGCAGACGAGCTGTATAAATGGAAGATTTAACTTCAAATAAACCCCTTATACAAAAAAATTAGTCTTTAATTTTCTTGCCAAAATTATAAAAACAAAAACCA
>JANWYS010000196.1 GCA_025054875.1 Cytophagaceae bacterium
TCTTATGTAAGTTTTGGTTACATCACAAAAAAGGAAATCTCTTTCGAAAACTCCTTGAAAATTCCATATTGAAGCAAAATCAGTGTGAAATTGTATATTCAACTGAAAAATCTGGGTTAAAAATGTGGTGGTATTTGCTGCTGGTGAAGTCAATTTCGTTGAGTTTGTTAATGGCCTGGCGGAAGGTGGTACCGCTTTTCATGTAGTTGTTGGTGCCGTCAAATATCTTGCGGATGGTGATGCCCAGGCGGTCGTCAGCCGCTACGGTGAGGTTTTTGAGGGCGGGGAACAGTTTGTTATTTATAAAATTGATGAGTTCGTCTCCCGTCATGCCTTCATCATCTTCTGCCCAGTTGCGCCATTGCAATTCGGCCGGAATGGGCGATTTGTATTTGGGGTTGAGGAGTTCTTTTTCCTTGTCTTTGTCGTCAAAGAGTTTCAGAAAAATCATCCAGCCGAGCTGCTCGATACGTTGGGCATCTCCGCTCAGGCCCGGGTCTTTGCGGAAGATGTCGCGAATGGATTTGATGGTGCCTGCTATGTTGCTCATATTACATTATCGTTTTCAATTATTGATAATCCCGAAGAGATTAAATGTTTATAGAAAATGAATGATAAGGGTTTATGCGACCCCTTCGGGGTCGTATCATCTCTACCTATATTATTTCT
>JANWYS010000197.1 GCA_025054875.1 Cytophagaceae bacterium
CATCGCATTTCGAAAAGCGCACAAACCTCCAACTGGGAGGCCCCCACCCTTACCGAAAAGCAACTGCGCTATGCCGCCACCGATGCATGGGTGTGCTTGGAGATGTATAGGATGATAAGCAAACCATAAAATATCTTTCTAATTAATTTATCACCATAGTGGCTTTTCGGGCTAATTGGACAAAGTTTCAATATTCGAAATAACTCTGTTATTAAGACAGTCTCAATAAAAGACCTTAAAATTTTAGATATTTAATTAAATTTTGTCAAAAATTGACTAAGGTAATACACAATTTTAGGACAAAAGAAAACCCCACGCAAAGCGCAGGGTTAAGAATCCTTCGGCTTATAGCCTTATTGTGATTTGTCTTTCAAGGGTAAAAATATAAATTTTAAAATATGGCACAAAAAATTTTAGCACTCGATTTAGGGCAGTCATCTATCGGATGGGTATTAAGGAATACTGATTTTGAAGGCGAACAACAATACTCAAAATATGGTGTGTTCAATTTTAATAAAGGAGTTGGGGAAGAAAAAAACAATGAATATTCTTTAGCTGCAGAACGAACGAAACATCGTTCAGCCAGAAGATTGTATCAATCTCGTAAGTATAAACTTTGGAACACATTAAAAAAGTTAAAAGCAAAAGATTTTTG
>JANWYS010000198.1 GCA_025054875.1 Cytophagaceae bacterium
CCATATCCCTATTTGAAGTCTGCGTTGTGATTTGCTTTCAAAATACGATCTTTGACAACACAGTAAAAGTCAAGCCATTAAATTACTTAGTTGTGATTTGCTTTCAAAATGCGATCTTTGACAACAATTTGGAATTTCTCAACAGCTCAGGCTGCGTTGTGATTTGCTTTCAAAATGCGATCTTTGACAACGGTCCGCATTTTGACGAGCGAGCGAAATGCGTTGTGATTTGCTTTCAAAATGCGATCTTTGACAACCTCTGCTCATATAATAATAGTCAAATTCATGTTGTGATTTGCTTTCAAAATGCGATCTTTGACAACTGTGCAGTCTTTTCGTATATCAATAAACAAGTTGTGATTTGCTTTCAAAATGCGATCTTTGACAACTTGGTTTCGGCGCGGATTTGGTGCAGGTGGCGTTGTGATTTGCTTTCAAAATGCGATCTTTGACAACCGCTCAGCCCTACGAGCCACGTGCTTTTGCGTTGTGATTTGCTTTCAAAATGCGATCTTTGACAACATACTGTGACAACTGGTATAACGATAGTGTGTTGTGATTTGCTTTCAAAATGCGATCTTTGACAACGGCGGAGATTATATGATTGATTATCAAGAGTTGTG
>JANWYS010000199.1 GCA_025054875.1 Cytophagaceae bacterium
AAATAAACATAAGGTGACCCGTGTGCTGCTGTGGCTTCGAGCCTACGCGTACCATCGTCCCATTGTAAAGTTACATCCCAATCGCCATAGCGTTTCACTTTTGTACCCACAGATGCCGGAACATCCATGCCTTGCAGTCCGACATATAAATGGGTTTCACGGTGATGTATGTACGTAAGTGTTGGAACAATCACCGGATCGTTTTCATAAGAAATTCGCAATCCATATCGTGTAGCTGCTATTTGCAAAGGATGGGGATACATATAAAAAGAGTAGGGAGCTATTGCCCAATTACAATTCGTTTCATAGTTCCAAATAGCAGAACTCCACCAATCATTTGTTTGAGGATGTTGTGAGAATCCGGATACTACTTTAGGGGATTCTATCGCAGATCGAAAATAGTTATGTCCTGGCCTCTGATAATGACTCACTCCGGGAGCACCTGAACCACATGAACTGGGAGGATTGTTGGGATAACTGTAAGGACCGGGCGGAAAAGTAAGATTATAACTTCCCATACCTCCTCCGGGAAAAACTTGCTGAGCTTGTGCCAGGTTAAGGAAAAGTAGATAACATATCAGGCCATTAGCTGTTTTTTT
>JANWYS010000019.1 GCA_025054875.1 Cytophagaceae bacterium
CCATTCATGCAAGTATGTAACAAATAAAAAAAGTACTATGTTTGTAAAAAAAACAACTACACTTCATACACACTTTTGGGATACTACCGATAGGTATTTAGCTATAACGCAGAAACGGGATGCTCCAAAACTGTTGTGTTGAGAAATCTTAGAGCCACTTTATCAAAAACACCCAGTGCAACAGCAATCTTTGTGCTGATACAGGGTTAGACAAAAGTTAATTCAACTCACAGATAGAATAGATTTAGCAGATGATAGTTACCTAAGAGTTGATTAAAACACGTCCAGGATTCTGTATTTTCTATCCAGAAACATGAAAATGTCTCCTTTTTTCTTATCTGCTAATATTTGGTATAGAGGACTTAAAGTAGATACGGTGACGAAATTTGCCTCATCCATTTTTATTTCGCCCACACCTGCGGAAATGAAATAATTTTGGAAATCTGTGATAACTACCGCACCAAACTTGACAACATCCAGCGGTTGAATGACTATGCGGTTGAGCAGCCCTAAAGTATTAAGCCCTTCTTGTACCTGACGTGCATATACATCTCTGGTAGCTTGCATGGTTTCTCGAAACGAATCGGTCATTTCTTCATTGGAGTTTTTCTCTTCATTTGCGCTTTGCTGTGCCTCATCCATGGCTTTTTTAGCAGTAGCTACAATGTTTTGCTGTATTTCAATACATTTGGCCAAAAGCTCTCTTTTTAATTTCATTTTTTCTTTTGGCTCCAGGTTAATGGGCTTATTGTTGACTAATGGAATTTTTATTTCAGGTTTTTTCTTCTCAATGGGTTTAGCAAGTTTTTTCTCCGATACAATTATCGTAGATTGTTTTGTTTCAGGTTTAATATCTACAACCGAAGTTTGGGATACAACACTAATTTTTTTAACGGGTGTTTTTTTAGCTTCTGTTTTCGCTTTGGAAGTAGTTTTAGCCTTGCTTACGGATTTTTTTGTAGCCGACGAAGACGTTTTAGTTTTAGTTTTAGTCTTAGTTTTAACTTTTGCTTTTTCTGAAACGGCTGTTTTGGGTTTGGTAGCTTTGCTAGCGGCTTTTTTGGTCAATGTTTTTTTAGTCGCCTTAGTTTCCTTTTTGGCTGCTGTTTTCTTTGTGGTTTTAGCAGTTTTTGCCTTAGCGTTTGGCTTTGGTTTGGCACTAACTTTTGTTGACTTTTTTTTAGATGTAACAGATGTTTTATTTTTGTTTTTAGAATCTTTTTTAGCCATACCTATATGTAAAAATTACTATCGTTGCAATACAATTTACCCTGTTTCTCAAAGATTATATTAAAAGGTTCATTTTCAATGATAAAAAAACCATCCAAATCTATATAATTTATACCATAAGACAAATTATAAGCTGAAAAAATTCCTAAAGTAGTTTCAATCATACACCCCAGCATAACTTTAATACCATGATTTATAGAGGTTTGTATTTGTTTTATTGCACTATAATACCCCCCGCATTTCATGAGCTTTATATTTACCCCATGAAACTGTTTTGCCAATAATTCTATGTTGCTATCGGCGGTGATAGATTCATCAGCTATTATTTCAAATATGCTGTTTTTTTTCAGGTAAATATATTCGTCAATTTTTTCTGAAGGCATGGGCTGCTCAAAAAATTGTATTTTTTTGTGTTTATGGGCATACATAAATTTTAACACTTGATCCGGATCGTTCCATGCTTCGTTAGCATCTATACGCACGTAACCACGATAACGGCGAGATACTTCGTTTAGTATGTCATTTGCGTTTTCGGCGTCAATTTTTATTTTTAGAAATGCAAACCTGTTGAGTTGATGTTGCTTTATGAAAGCAGCAATGTTATCGGGTTGCATTATGGGTACACTGTATGAAGTATTGGGCTCTGCCGGAGGCCTCAATCCTAAGTACTCATGTATTTTTTTCTTGCTTGCTTTAGCTTGCGCGTGTACATATGCAGCTTCAATGGCAAATTTCAGTGCATTGGCCAATGGCAATTCTTTTAAAATGCTGTTAAGCCCATGATGTTTATATTCACTATAATATTTTTTGAAGATGTTAAACTGTTGTTCTATTAATTCAGGGGTTTCGCCATATCGTATGTTGGGAGCAGCCTCTGCCAGGCCGAAGTTAATGCCGTCGTCGTATTTTACAATATAATTTCTTTTTTCAGAAGAATTATTTCTGGAAATTTTCCAGTTGTATTTCAAAACAAGCCTTACTGGCTCTATGCTCCATGTATGCAATTTACTATTGTATGTTAGTGGTGTTTGGAGTGTTTTTGTACTCTATGGAAGTCCGGACAAGGTAAGCGTTTCAAAGGTTTATCTCTCTTGTTGCTTTTGTGGTATACGTATGTAATGTTTATTTCGTGAGCTCCACCGGTACGGGCTCTGGAAAGTTTGGACACTACGAAATCATAACTATAGCCGAAACTCCAATTGTTGTATAGCCATCCTAAAGACAGAGCAAGAGATTCGTTGTTATGCAAACCTTTTTGATAACGTTTTACGGGAATACCTCTGTACCAAACTCCGGTCATGAGTTGGTTGTAAGTGAGATAGCAACCTATATCCAACTGGTCAGATTTGCCTTGCATTTTATAATGTGCCGTAGGCGTGAGGCTCACATTGTCAGCATCGTGTAAGTAGGCCATGTGGTGTCCCACGGATATGGGTATGCGAACCCCGGTAGTCAGGGCATATTTAGTAGGTAGCTTTGCTTTATCTCCAAACAGGGATTGATTGGGTTGGTTTAAATGATGTGCTGAAAAACCACCCCACACACGCTCGCTATATCCCAATAGTCCGGCACTTATATCGGCATAATTTCTTCGGGTAGAGGGCAATCCGATGTTACCGCTGATATTACCATTATCATCTATTTGAGACGGGTAATATAACCCATCCGTATTTATGTATTTTGACACATAGCCACCCTGTAGTCCGGCTCTTACCGATAGTTTTTTGGTTACCGGCAATTCGTAGGAGTACAGAGCGTTTATATTGGTAAAACCAACGTTGTTTGCGCCTTCCACATCTCTTATAAACATTAAGCCCACTCCGCTGTTATATTTAGAAAAATAATTGTCTATACTGAATAATCCGGTTATATATTGAGCTTCTATGCTTGGCCATTGAGCTCTTGCGTGTACCATACCTCTGAGAGCGTGTTGACCACCTGCAAATGCAGGATTTTGGTAAGGGGTGACGGCATAAAATTGGGAAAACTGAATATCTTGAGCACTCAGTACATTTATACCCATCGCAAACAACCCTATAATGATTTTTAATTTGTTTGCGCACTGCTTTGTGAGTAAGTTCATATTATATTTTATATCATTTAGATGACTGTGTGCAAAAAACATTCCAAATATAAGCAATTATATTCAATTTATCTGCACTTGCCACAAGCAATAAATATGTTTTATTAAATTGGGCGCTTTATGTACTAATTTTAAGGCGTACAATTGCAAAATTTTTATGCTTCGAATTCAGAAAATACTTCTTGGTATATCCCTTTTGGTTGTTTTTGTATGTATACATTTTTGGTTTGTGGATTGCTCTACACTGTATACCAGTAACTCACAAAAAATTCAGTCTGTGCTTATAGCATTAGGCAACTGGGGCGTACAAATGGGTTTGGGACTGATATTTTATAGACAAAATAAAACAGATTTTTTGTTAGCAATATCTTATGCAGCATTCACAGGTTCGCTTGTGTTAGTACCATACTGCTGGTTGTATGTACCGCAGCGCATTAACAACACAAGTTATTTTATAGCTTCAATAGTACTAAGCACAATAGTGATGGTACTATCTTATTTTTACTGGGTCAGGAAATCGCAAATAGGCCTGCATTGGTGGGCTATATGGCTGCTACTGCTTAGTGTATCAGTGGTGGCTCAAATAAAAGTAGTCTTCGGAATATTTATTTTTTAATGAAAAAATCATACCGGTGTATCCTCTTTGTTTTGTCGTTCATAAATTTCCTTATATATACCTCCCTTCTGCATGAGTTGTTCATGGGTTCCCTCCTCAACAACTTTTCCATCATCTATTACCAATATTTTGTCGGCAAGCCTTACAGAAGATACCCGATGAGATATAATGATAGTGGTTTTGAATTTTACATTTTGAGAGAGGTTTGTAAGTATAGTATCTTCGGTTTGTGTATCCACGGCAGACAAGCAATCATCAAGAATCAATATGCGAGGGTTTCTGATCAAAGCTCTGGCCAAAGATAATCGTTGTTTCTGTCCGCCCGAAAGTGTAATACCCCGCTCACCTATTACCGTGTCGTAGCCATCGCTCAGCTGATTAATGGTAGAAGCCAAATCGGCAAGGTGGGCAGCACGTTCTACATCTTCTACGCTGGCATAATCACGGCCAAATGCAATGTTGCTTCTGATGGTGTCTGAAAATAAAAATACATCCTGCGGTACGTACCCTATATTGTTTCTGTATACATTCAAGTCATATTCTTTCAGCGATACATTATCAATAAATATTGTGCCGGTATCAGGATCGTAAAGCCTACAGAGCAATGCCGCCAATGTACTTTTGCCCGATCCCGTGTTGCCAATGATGGCCAGAGTAGTTCCGGCCTGCACTTCAAACGAAATATTCTTTAAGGCTTTGATACCTGTGTCGGGATAAGTAAAGCTTACATTCTGAAAACGTATATATCCTTTTATCTCTTCCGGCACATATGTGCCGGATAAAATTTCCGATTGGGTATTCAAAAATTCGTTGATACGTTTTTGTGACACTTCTGCTCTTTGCACCAGACTGCTGATCCAACCCAATGAAGCGACAGGCCAGCTCATGCGATTCAGATAGATTATGAAAGAAGCGATACTCCCAACGGTTATGCTCCCTTCTATGGCTTCTGACCCGCCAATGTAGAGGATGAAAATATTGCTGGCCCCTATGAGCAGCATGATGAGAGGATGAAATAAAGAATTGGTAAGAGTGAGTTGTATGGATGCTTTTTTGTAATGCTGACTTTGAACCTTAAATTGAGCCAAAGAAACTTCCTCTTTTGCATATGATTTCAGCACGCGTATGCCTGAAAAGGCCTCTTGGACAAAAGTAGACAGTGCAGATTGCCTTTTTTGTATATTTTCCGACTGCCTCGAAATACGATTGTGTACAATGTATATAGAAGCCACCAGCAAAGGTAATGGCATGAGTGTGAATAAGGTGAGTCGGGTATTTACACTTAACATCATGGGTATTGACACGGAAAAAACAGCAACCATATTTAACGCATACATGATGCATGGCCCCAGGTATTGACGCACCTGACTCACATCTTCAGATATGCGGTTCATGATATCGCCCGTGTTATTTTTTTTGTAAAAGCTCATTGGCAGTGACTGATAGTGGGTATATATTTCGTTTTTTAGGTCATATTCAATGTGCCTGGACATGCCTATCAATACCATTCGTTGGTAATACAGAAATACTGCTCCTACTATCGAGGTGCCTATAATGAGGGCACATAGTTTTAACAACTCCGTTTCGAATTTGTGATATAAATTTTGTTTCAACTCAGCATTAGTTTCGCCGGAATATGCCGTCACATAATTACTTATCACATCAAACACCTTAGCCGTAAGTGGTGCTACAAAAGCCGAAAACAAGTTGTTCAAAAATACCAATACCACTCCCGTAAGTATGGAATACTTGTATTTCCAAAGGTATTTGTTAAGATACATTAAGTGTTTCAAGGCAGAAACTTATTGATAAATGATAAAGCAATTTATCAAATGCATAGATACAACCGAATATATCAAAAAAAGATTTCCTTAGATGACAAACTACTTTATCAAGGAAACTTTTTAGTTTGCATGGTTTACCGAATGATACCACAAAAAAGAAATGCCTGCAATGCCTGGCAAGTGAAGCAACTTACTGAGATTACAGTAATAGTAAATTGAATATACTTAACATGATAAGCATGACCCAACCACAAGTTTCAGGGTAGATTAATAGATGTTGTGCTATATTTTTTTGTAAACAAAATAATTTATACGTACCTTTGCAACTTGAATTGAAGTATGTATAAAATTAAAAAAGCGGAAAATGTATCTCACTAAAGAAAAAAAAGCGGAAATATTCAAAAAAAACAGTATATCCAAATCTGAAAAAGACACCGGATCGGCGGAGTCTCAAATAGCATTGTTCACTTATCGTGTCAACCATCTGACAGAGCACATTAAAGAAAACCCTAAAGATTTTGCATCTCGTCAAGGTTTATTAAAGCTTGTGGGTAAACGGAAACGTTTGCTAGACTATTTACAAAAAACAGATATAGAACGATACAGGGCAGTGTTAGCCGAACATAATTTAAGAAAGTAATTTCTCAGGCAAATGTAATGAGGGGATTCTTAAGAGTTCCCTCTTTTGTTTATCTATACACCTCATCATTAGTTACTTCTACAGCATCATTTTAAATCATTATGTACCCTCAGGTAATCAGTAAAAAAATAGCCTTACAGGATGGGCGAGAAATCTGGATCGAAACCGGGAAATTAGCCAAGCAGGCAGATGGCTCTGCCGTAGTACGCATGGGCGATACTATGTTGCTGGCCACAGTAGTGTCGGCTAAAGAGGTTAAAGAGGGGGTAGATTTTATGCCTCTCTCGGTAGACTATCAGGAAAAATTTGCCTCTACAGGAAAAATACCGGGAGGTTTTTTAAAAAGAGAAGGACGCCTTTCGGACTATGAAATTCTCGTTTCGCGGTTAGTAGACCGCGCTATGCGTCCCTTATTTCCGGACGATTATCACGCAGAAACACAGGTCAACGTCATCCTCATATCTGCCGATGTTGAAATTCTTCCCGACTGCCTTGCCGCTTTGGCAGCTTCTGCTGCTATTTCCGTATCGGATATCCCCTTCAACGGGCCAATGTCTGAGGTGCGGGTAGCCCGCATTAACGGACAATTTGTGATAAACCCCACTCAATCACAATTGAAAAATGCTGACCTGGATTTAATGGTGGGAGCGTCTGCCCAAAACATACTCATGGTAGAAGGCGAGATGAACGAAGTATCTGAAGAAGTAATGATGGATGCTTTGATTTTTGCTCATGAAGAAATCAAAAGGCATTGTGCAGTGCTCAAAGAACTGGAAGAAGCTGCCGGTAAAACTGAAAAACGAAAATACTGTCATGTAGTATCCAAACCCGAATTACAACAACTCATGATGGAGCAGTTGTATGATAAAGTTTATGCAGCAGCCATGAAGCAAAATCCAAATAAACAACAACGTGCCGAAGCCTTCAAACAAATACTTGATGAATTTATCGCTACGTTGCCTCCTGAACAGCAAGAGGAAGATGCTGCACTCATCAAAGCCTATTACCATAAAATAGAAAAAGAAGCCGTGCGTAATATGGTGCTTAATGAGCGCGTTCGCCTTGACGGAAGAAAACTTGATGAAATACGTCCCATATGGGCAGAAGTAGGTTATCTTCCGGCAGCTCACGGGTCTTCTATATTCACTCGTGGCGAAACACAGTCGCTCACCACAGTTACATTAGGAACCAAGCTTGATGAACAACAAATAGATGGAGCAATTTTTACAGGTTTCAACAAGTTCATGTTACACTACAACTTTCCGGGTTTCTCCACAGGTGAAGTAAAGCCCAACCGCGGTCCGGGAAGGCGTGAAGTAGGACACGGAAACCTCGCCTACAGGGCACTGAAAAAAGTGATGCCTCCCGATGAGGAAAATGCCTATACCGTACGTGTAGTATCAGACATACTCGAGTCTAATGGATCTTCATCAATGGCCACCGTATGTGCAGGATCGTTAGCCCTCATGGATGCAGGTGTAAAAATAAAATCTGCAGTATCAGGAATAGCCATGGGACTAATATCCGACAGCAAAACCGGAAAATGGGCTGTGCTTTCTGATATATTGGGCGATGAAGACCATCTGGGAGATATGGATTTTAAAGTGACGGGCACCGAACTCGGGCTCACTGCCTGCCAAATGGATATGAAGGTTGAAGGTCTTTCCAGAGAAATATTGTCTTATGCTTTACAACAAGCTAAAGCCGGACGCGCACACATATTAAAAGAAATGAACAAAGTTATCTCCGCGCCAAGAGAAGATTACAAACCTAATGCTCCACGAATCGTAAACTTACGCATACCTAAAGACATGATAGGAGCCGTAATCGGTCCGGGGGGTAAAGTAGTGCAAGATATACAAAAAGCATCCGGTGCTATTATCGTAATTGATGAAGCAGAAGATGCCGGAGTAGTAAACATATATGGTAAAGATAAAAATGCACTCGAGAAAGCCATGTCAATGGTTAAAGCCATAGTAGCCATTCCTGAAGTGGGAGAAACATACGTAGGAAAAGTAAAGTCCATACAACCTTTCGGAGCTTTTGTCGAATTTTTACCCAACAAAGATGGTTTGTTACATATATCTGAAATAAAATGGGAACGACTTGAATCTATGGATGGCGTACTCGAAATAGGAGAAGAGATAAAAGTGAAACTTATAGAGATAGACAAAAAAACCGGTAAATTCAGGCTTTCAAGAAAAGCACTATTGCCTAAACCGGAAAAAAATCAAATTTCCGACAATTAACGTTTTTATATTTATCATACATTTGTAAACTTTGTCGCAACCTATTACGTTACAATATAAAGTTATAAAATTTTTGACCATCAGAGATGAGACAGTTAAAGATAAGTAAACAAATCACCAACCGCGAAAGCCAATCGCTTGACAAATACTTACAAGAGATTGGTAAAGTAGACCTGTTGACGCCCGATGAAGAAGTGGAGCTTGCAAAACGCATCAGAGAAGGCGACCAACAAGCTCTCGAAAAACTTACAAAAGCTAATCTCAGGTTTGTGGTTTCCGTGGCAAAACAATACCAAAACCAAGGCCTCTCTTTGGGAGACTTGATAAATGAGGGTAACCTGGGCCTCATTAAAGCCGCTCAACGATTTGACGAAACCCGCGGATTTAAGTTTATATCTTATGCCGTATGGTGGATAAGGCAATCCATACTGCAAGCACTTGCAGAGCAATCAAGAATAGTGAGGTTACCTCTCAACAGAGTAGGTTCTTTAAATAAGATATCGAAAACGTTTTCTGAACTTGAGCAAAAATATGAGCGCGAGCCATCTCCGGATGAACTGGCCGAAGTATTGGACGTTACCACTGCTGAGGTAGTAGATACTCTTAAAATTTCCGGAAGACACGTATCTGTGGATGCTCCTTTCGTACAAGGTGAAGAAAACAGCCTCTTGGATGTATTGGAAAATGAAAGCGAAGCTACTCCCGATGCAGGGCTCATCAACGACTCCCTGAGAAAAGAAGTACAGCGTGCACTCTCCACTCTTACCCAAAGGGAAGCCGATGTAATTTCACTTTACTTTGGCTTAAACGGTGAGCATGCCATGACCTTAGAAGAAATAGGAGAAAAATTTAACCTCACCCGTGAGCGTGTACGCCAAATAAAAGAGAAAGCTATTCGCAGGCTGCGCCATACTTCAAGAAGCAAAGCTCTTAAACCTTACTTAGGTTAATTTAAACAAGTTTTCGCACCTCAGTTGGAATGATTTTACGGTATTAATACTCATTCAACTTTGACAGAACTCCCATGTAATGAATTATGAGGTTCATCTACATGGGAGTTTTTCGTAAAAACAGCTTAACCCATCCTTTACATCTAAAAGCCTTTGCACAGAAGTTCGCCGGTCAATTCTTAGAAAAAGCCGATTTTGGCATTTTCAATAAAAAAAATGCGAAGACATACATCTTCGCATAAAACCTTGGTTTTAAAAACGAACTATTGGCCTTGTCCCATAGAGAATGCATCCACACCATCAAATGCGTAAAGGTTTTCTGTCTTGATGCTGTCTATATTGAAATCTATGGATTTTTGCAACAGAGTTACAATGTCCTGTTTAGTTATGGTGCCACCCTTGGCAGATTTAAATCTGCATCTCCAATGATCCGTACAGAAGGTTTCTTCAAATCCATCGGGCCATACTTTTATACCACGATTAGTGATCATGGTAAGTTTTACGTTTTCGTTATCTAACTTTTGGATAAGTGTAGCTAATTCATTTGGATTTTTTCCGGGCCAATGAACAAAGAGGTCTACACCTACCAAATCTTTTTTAGCGGGTGCTTTGGGAGTGTATTTGGGTAGGTTAAAAGCTGAGCCTTTGGCATAGCTTACCGGCTTCAACTGGGCAGGTTTTTTGCCCAGATTAGAGATGATGGCATCGGCAAATTCGGAAGTGCTTACCTTTTGTTTGCTTACACCTTCTTCGAAAATGTCGTATGTATGTATGCCGTCTTCTATGGTTTTGAGTAAAGCGTTTTGAACTTTTTCAGCTACGTCGTTTTGGCCTATATGGTTCAGCATCATGATAGCGCCTTGCAACAATCCTGTGGGGTTGGCTACATTTTGTCCGGCGCGGCGCGGTGCTGAGCCGTGAATGGCTTCAAACATGGCGCAGGTTTCTCCAATATTGGCCGAACCGGCAAGTCCCACCGAACCTGCAATTTGAGCGGCAACGTCTGACAATACATCGCCGTACAGATTGGGCATTACCACCACGTCGAAAGCTTCCGGAGTGTCGGCAAGTTTTGCTGCTCCAATATCTATTATCCAATGTTCGTTTTCTATTTCGGGATATTCTTTTGCTATTTCATCAAATACCTTGTGAAATAAGCCATCGGTTTGCTTCATGATGTTATCTTTTGTGAAGCAGGTAACCTTTTTGCGGCCATATTGCTTGGCATATTCAAATGCATAGCGCACTATTTTCTCACAACCCGGGCGGCTTATGAGCTTAAGGCATTGCACTACCTCATCGGTTTGTTGATGTTCTATACCGGCGTACAAGTCTTCTTCGTTTTCACGAATTATCACTACATCCATATCGGGATGTTTGGTTTTTACAAATGGGTGAAAACTCATACACGGCCTTACATTGGCATACAACCCTAAAAACTTGCGTGTGGTTACGTTCAGACTTTTGTAGCCACCGCCTTGCGGAGTAGTGATAGGCGCTTTTAAAAACACCTTGTTTCGGCGTATGATATCCCACGATTCCTTGGCAATGCCGGACGTATTGCCCGAAAGGTATACCTTTTCGCCTACCTCTATTTCATCAATCTCTATTTGTGCACCTGCTGCCATTATCACTTTCAGTGTGGCATCCATGATCTCAGGGCCTATTCCATCGCCCTTTGCTACCGTTATCCTTTGTTTTGACATGATGTTACAGTTTCCTTATTGTACAAAATTTCTTTATGAATTATTATGTGGAGGGCAAATATCTGAAATTGTGTAAATAATTCAACGCTAAAATGATGATTTTTTAAACTCGGATTTTGCATGGCAAGCCATTGGCCAAACTATGGCACTGACCATTGGAAGGAGAGTTCCTCAGAAGTGCAATAAGGTTTTGACTTCATTTTGCAATGGCTTTTTTGGAGCATAGTTGCGTTTGTTTTTCAGGACGAGGCAAGATTTAGTTTGGGGCGCCGCCCTTTAGGGCGGCGCCCCAACCTTCGCAGCTCACTCATTTCGTTCCGCTGAGGATTCCGCAAAAAATGAGCTCAAACACACCGCTCAGTCCTATGTACAACATTGGGTTTGTCGTTGGTTTAAAAAGAGAAGTTGATGGGAGATTTATATGTGGATGTGGGGTAAAGTCTAGTGTTGTATCTTCTAAACTTCCCGATTGGAAATCGGCCGGCATTCCATTTTGCAAGCTACTTCGAAGTTTTACATTTTCTCATGAACTTGAAAAGTTCGAGAGGACCTGCGCGAGGGATGGGAGCCATGGCCGGCACGGCCAGTGCGGAGCTTTAGCGGAGCACCGAAGCGAGAGCGGAGTGGCGTACAGCCCGGCCCCGCAGGGGCGCGCCCTAAAAAAAATTGGCCATGCTTTTTCGCTAATGCATAATCCGGGTTCGTCAGGAGCGACTTTTATTGCATAAAACATAAAATGGGATAAAGGCTGTAAGCGGCATGCGCTCAGTGGATGCTAACTTACAAATCTGTTCAGAAAAAAGAAAGAACTTACTTGATGCGTATGCATGTATACTTACTCCCACAACGGGTAATGCTCGAGTTGTACTGTTGCTCCGAAAAAAATTTTTGCCGACTCGGCAAAAGATTGTGTGTAGTCTGAGACGAAAAATTTTTTGTATGGGAGCATGCTGTTAGGGTTTAACATGTTTTCAGTTGCGAGGGTTTGTTTTACCTCTTCAGCAACTATTGAAGCTGTATTCAAAATTTCGACCTTATAGTCGTAAAACTTTTCTATCTGCGGTTGTATAAGTGGATAGTGAGTGCAGCCTAATATCAGGGCTTCAATCTGCTGCAGTTCCGGCGATGAGAGATAATCCGTAATGATAACCTGACTTATGGAGTTGTTGAAATATCCCTCTTCAATCATGGGAGCCAGCAATGGTGTAGCTAAGCACTGCAGGCGAATGTTTTTGTTGAGTTTATCAATTTTTTTTCTGTAAACGTTAGAAGATATTGTGCGTTTTGTGCCAATAAGGCCAATGGTTTTGTCGCTGTAATGTTGTCCAATATAGGCCACCACCGGGTCAATTACATTCAACACTTTTGCTCTGCGACCTACATATTCTCTTGCAAGTTCGTAAGCTGCTGATGAGGCAGAGTTGCAAGCGATGAGTATCAGTTTACATTGTTGTTTTAATAGTATATCGCATATCTTGATGGTGTAAGATTGTATGGCAGCCACTGATTTATCGCCGTAAGGCAAGTGAGCCGTGTCGCCGAAATAAATAAAATTTTCTTTTGGTAATAATTCGTGCACAGCTCTTGCCACCGTGAGGCCACCTATTCCGCTGTCGAATATTCCTATAGGAGCATTTTGGTCCATGCTAAATATTTTCTTTTACTTAACTTCTTAATGATAGATTCCACCAGAAGATTGGCGTCTTCTGAAATGCGTAATTTTCTAAAAACAATATAAAAACATACCACATATAAAATCGAACGCAACAGTACTGTACCTGTAGCTGCCATGTATCCTTGCCTTGCATTGGGTAACACCCATTCTGCAAGAATTGATATACTCAGAATCAACACCAGAGGAATCATAGACGAGCTGAAAGGGTGAATGTGTAATTTTTTCCATATGTAATATGTCTTGATGTAATTATATAAACTTACAGATATGAACAAAGCTATGGCTGCTCCAATTATAGCTATATTGGGTATAAATATCAGATTGAATACAATGGTGCTAACTCCCAATATGACTACGGCCAGAGTGTTGAAACGATAGTGCTCGGAAAACTGAATCACTTCACTATTGATGCTGGTAACCATATCAATAAGCCTGGCCAAGCCAATTATGAGTAATACATATTTTCCGGCTACATACACATGTCCCTTGGGCAGAAGAAAGAAAATTTCATTTATGTTTATCCATACCAGAGAAAAAATGAACACACCAGATAAAAACTGTATAAGCGAATTTTTTTTATACAAAATGTTTACTTGTGTAAGATCATTTTCTTTAAAAGCTTTAGATAGGAGGGGTATGGAAATTTGGTTTATGCTTCGTCGGGGCACTTCTATAAAAGAGGCAATATGAAAGGCTAAAGCATAGATGGCAACATGCACCAAACCTTCATTTACTCCCTTCCCGCTTATAGAACCGAGCATCATGCTATCAATTTTTTGCGCAATTACTCCGCCGGCAGACGCAGGAATCAGATATAAAAGATATTTCAAAATATTACGATATATGGATTGGTTTCTTTTAAATCCGAAATTACAGTTGAGCCAAAGCAGTTTTTTCTTTCTTATGTATAATAAAATCAGTAGCATGTTTATTCCATAACTTACCGTGAGAAGAAATACAAACTGATCGAAATTGATGATATCAGTGGCAAACAAAGCAATCATGATACAAAAAAAGATACGTATCAAAACTTCTCTCAAAAAATTAGAAAACAAAACATTGAGGTGTGCACGCAAGTAGGCCTCTAATATTACGCTGTACATGATGAATAAAGTGAGAGGAGCTATATAGAAAAAATAATCTACCACAAGCGGAGAGCGTTCTGCATAAAATGATTTCCAATAAGATGCAAAACCAAAAAATATGGAGACAAACAATATGTATCCAACCAGAGGATAAAGTAATATAAGCAGCAAAAACCCATTGTTTTTTTTTTGTTCGTCTTTGAAATATTGGAAGAAACGATCTGTAACGCTGCTGGCGCCCAGTTGTACAAACAGTGCAAAAAACCATGGTATGTCCTGAAGAAGCCTGAACAAACCAAATTGTTCAGGAGAAAGATATTTGGGAAATAAAAATAAAACGTTGAGTACTCCGATGAGCACACCTATGTAATTGATGATGGATGATTGTATCCCCCTTTTTGCTACGATGCCCATTTGAATAAAATCTGTCAAAAGTAACACAAAAAATGATAAGTTAAGGAGGTTCTGTAAAGCCAGGCTATTGTAATTTTTTTTTCCTACTATTGTAGGCGGTTTGTAAGTAGTTTTTTGTACATGTTTGAAGAGGTAATTAAATTCATAAGAAGTTTATACGACACTGAACAGGCCATACCTTTGCATACTCCCAGCTTTACAGGCAATGAAAAAAAATATGTAATGGATTGTATAGATACCCATGTGGTATCCTCGGTAGGAGGATATGTTTCAGCCTTTGAGCAGGCTACGGCAGATTTTTGCGGATGCAGATATGCAGTAGCTTCCGTAAACGGCACGGAAGCACTACACATGGCTCTTATGCTCTGCAATGTATCCGCAGAGGATGAAGTCATCACTCAACCCCTTACCTTTGTAGCTACAGTTAATGCAATAAGCTACACAGGGGCTGTTCCGGTATTTGTAGATGTAGACAAGGATACGATGGGACTTTCGCCTGAAAAGCTTAAAGACTTTCTTACTCATAATACTATACAAAAAAAAAGTGGTACATATAACCGATACACCGGCCGGCGCATAAGAGCGTGTGTACCTATGCATACATTTGGCCATCCTTGCCGTATAGAAGATATAACTGAGATATGTAGTTCTTACAACATCACAGTAATTGAAGATGCCGCAGAAAGCTTAGGCAGCTTCTATAAAGGAAAACACACCGGTACATTCGGGAAAATAGGCACACTAAGTTTTAATGGAAACAAAATAGTAACCACCGGAGGAGGCGGTATGCTCATCACCGATGATGAAGCGCTGGCAAAACTAGGAAAACATCTTACCACACAAGCCAAAGTACCACATCCCTGGGAGTATGTGCACGACTATATAGGATACAACCATCGCATGCCCAACATAAACGCTGCGCTTGGTTTAGCACAGATAGAAAACCTTCCGCTATTCGTAGCCCGAAAAAGGGAATTAGCAAAACGATACGAAAATTTTTTCTCTAAAATAGGAATTCCTTTTTTCAAAGAACCTGAAAACTGCATATCCAACTATTGGCTTAATGCCATTATCTTGAAAGATGAAACTGAACGCGATAATTTTTTAAAAGAAACCAATGACAACAATATATTTACCAGACCTATATGGAAACTCATACCTTCATTAAAAATGTACAAACATTGCCACAAAGCTAACATAGACAATGCCAAGTGGCTTGCTGAGAGAGTAGTAAACTTGCCAAGCAGCGTGCATTACCATGGTTAATACCATCATGCATTGAGAATTGGCGGTAGTATCCAATAAATTTTCTAATGCATAAAATGGGATAATGAGATAAACTTACTTGTATGTTCACAAGATATTTTCTTCTGCAAATCATCAGTGAGTTTTTTGTGCGGTATGTATTGGTTAGTGACGTACAACGTGCTAAATGCACCCGAACAAGGAAGTTTCACTCACCAAAAGATGAGTGGAACTTCCATTTTTTACACTAAAGATATGTAGCCGGAATCTTTATGAGTTTTTCTCTAAAGAGAGTAAACGGGTTAATCTTGTGAGGTGAAATACTATTAATCATCAGACATGATGCAATTCACCTCTACTGGCTGTCGGCATCATGCTTGTTTAGCTTTAGGTTTCGTAAAATTGTTTACTACAAAAAGAAAGGTTGCGAATATCCCTACTACACCAAAACCTATAGCCCAATACAAGTTGCTTACAGAACTCTTATTTTTTTCTGTTTCGATCATTTTAGTTGGTTCCAGGCAGTTAATGTTCGGATCTTCCTTAGAGTAATACACTTCAACAACCGGAAGGGTAGGCAATTTATTGAACGAGTGATTTCCCTTATATTTCACCCCATCTACTGTAAAGTAGTAATTGAAATTATAACTGAAAGCAGTTTTGCTTCCTTTTAGGGAGTACTCAGTATATACACTATCCAGTACAGCTGTAGTTTTGGAATTGTCTTTAATCATTTTCTCATATTGAGCTATCAATTTTTCATTTGCTCCGTAGATATAATCTTGAGCACATTTACTGCAAGCAAACATACAAATCACGATAAATGCTATGTGATATAACTTTCTTTTAAAATTAATGAACTTGATGATTAAGTTTTTCATAAGGATAAAGTGGTTTAAAGTCCTGATTGATTAATTTTTTTACGAACTCCATTATCAGTTCGCACATCAATTTAAAAATTATCTGATAACTCATAAAGTTTTATTGTTTTATTTATTGACAAACGGTTAACTTAGATTGTGTATTGGTACACCATTGGTAAAGCCAAGGCAATTGACTATTGGGGAACAGTGTCTTTGAAGTATAGGTCACTCAATCCTATGTGCAACATTGGGCTTGTATATATTGTTGAACCTTGGTAATAGAAGGATATTGCGGTGAGTTAATCGTAGTAAATTCCGTGTTGTACCTTCTAAATCTTTCGCTTCTCTTATGAAAGATACTTCGGAGGTTCACATTCTCTTGTTAAGCTGAAAAGTTCGAGAGCACCTGCGCGAGGGATGGTAGCCATGGCCTGCAAGGCCAGTGCGAAGCTTTAGCGGAGCACCGCAGCGACAGCGGAGTGGCGGACAGCCCGGCCCCGCAGGGGCGCGCCCAATATAGAAAAACTGCTCAATAGTGATTTGTTAATGAAAGACATCTACAACGAAGCTCCGAACCTAAGGCTGAACTTTTTTCTGTATCGCTAAATCTGGATCAAATTACTAAAACCTGCCTATAAGTTTTGTGAGTTTTATAAATCTCCACAGGTATCGTAATATCAAAACTTTTTATGGTTAAGATGAACAAATACAATTTATGTTTTTTTAAACTCAACTATTAAATGTTTTCCCAACAAAATGTTAAGAGAAGTATTTAGTCTAAATATCTCTTTGTAAACGGGTGCGTTGTGAGGATTTTCGCGTGTTTTTTTTCTGTAATTTTTTATGCTGAAAAAATAGATGAGAGGATAGAAAATCATCAATAGCAATGAAGTAAAACTATATGGGCAACGGTGAATTTTTTGCAGAACCATGCCATTGAGCACAGCAAGCAACCTGATTCGCAAGACTCCGGAAATAAATATCTTGTTGAAATACGCGTTGTTGGTTCCGGGCCATTTTACATAAGCATTTGTTTCGTCAGGAAATGGTTTTGAGTAATGTTCGCTTTCGCCTATGAACTGTGCAAAGCGGCTACGTAAGGATGATGGATTAGGTGTAGTCAGCAAAAATTTGCCTTCAGGTTTCAATATTCTGGAGATTTCAGCCAACAATAAAAACTGGTTTGGCAGGTGCTCTATCGTTTCGGAGAGAATCACCACATCAGCCATGTTGCTTTCAATGGGAAGAGGAAGTTGTAAATCTATTTTTTGGCAAAGCAGATCAGGATATTGACATTGTTCCGGAAATAAATCATAGCACATCACCTTGGCATTTTTCTTCAGGAATAAGTTGGCAATGTATCCTGTACCACATGACAAATCGCATATAATCTTACCATGCAATGTATTTGCATTTTGTTGAACATAGCGTTCAAAAAAACTAAGCGCAGGTATTCGGGAGTGGGTCACGGTTTTCATTTTCTCAGGCAAGGAGATCTGAAGTAAAAATTAATTGCAAACTTTTGGAGATGGTTTGAGGTCTTTGAGGTGTCCAAACCATACTACTGCATAATTTTTAGAAATACCTATACCTATTGCGTTCCAAGGCTTAGACCATATATCGGAATTTATTATTACACTATTATGGCCAGGACTGTTTTTCCACGTCTTGAGTGCATCCGGAGCGGTAGCTTGACCGGTAGTATAGTATGAAATTTCGTATCCGTTTCCGGTATATGAGGTGAGTTCTTTAGGTTTATCCCACATACATTGTGCGCGTGCATGATCGCTTGTATAGCAGCAAGGCGACCATTTGCCCTTATCAGACCAACTGTGCAGGTTACATATGTCATTGTTGGGTTTGTTGGTTTGCAAGTCATATACATGACTTTGCGCTACGAAGGTAAGAGATGCTGATAATGGTATGGGTGGCAGATTCTTCTCTTTTCGGTAGGCCATCAATAGGTCATAAAGTTTTTTTTCTTCAGCTTTCAAGCAAATGTTTTTTTGTTGAGCGTGATAAGGATACGGTGAGCTTATCTGTTTGTATGATATAGCTATAAGTAAGAGTATATTGACGATGTTCATTTTATGTCTATTATTTTTAATTCTACTCGCCTGTTTTTGGCACGTGCTTCTTCTGTAGTATCTTTTACAACCGGTCGTTGTTTACCATAACCTTTTGCAATAAGGCGGTTGGGATGTATTTTTTGACTTACCAAATACTTAACAATTTCCTGAGCCCGTCGTTCAGAAAGTTTTAAATTAAATTCGTCAGAGCCTACATCGTCTGTATGTGCGGCAATCTCTACCCTTGCGGAAGGGTTTTCTTTCATAAGGCCAACTACACGGTTGAGCTCAATATATGATTCTTCTCTTAAGGTGAATTTGTTGAAATCGAAGTAAATGTCTTTCAGAGTAAGTTTAGTGTTGTCTTTTAGAGGTTGTACTTTTATTTCAAATTCCGGAGCCTGCATATCCATTGTGCCATCCGTATTCGTTTTATTACTTGCTTCCGCGGTGATAGGAACCTCTATGGAGGTTGATGTAAAGGCGTAACCTTCCGAACTGCTTATTTCAATGTTGTATTTGTTGCCTTCTCTAAGGCTTACAACGTACTTACCGTCAGGTCCGGAAAAGGCCTCCATGATGTTTTCTTCTTTAGTATCCAGGTTGGTTACTTTCACTTTAACCTTTAGCCCTTTGTTGCTTTCAGAATCTTTCACATTAAATCTTACTTCTCTGCGTTTAGGTTTAAGTTCTATGTTTTTTTCGAGTTCCTTAAAGTTGTCCTCAACAGAGGCATACACTGCTTCTGTGTAAGGCCAGTATTTTTCAGCGTGTATGCGCAGCTTGTATAACTTAGCGGCACCAAAGTCTATCGTATATGCGCCATCAACAGTGCTCTTCAGGAATTGTAAAGTATCTTTCGATAAGCTATCTATGACGTAAATATTAGCGTTAACAACTTCTTTGGTTTCTATGTCAATGATTTTTCCTTTGTATGAGATACCATGCAGTTTATATTCATTGGGAACTTTTTTCGCAATAATATCTCCCTTGGCAGTATAGTATATGAACTCTTCTGTAGGTAGCAACCATGCGTATAGTTCATCTTCAGTGGAGTTGGCAAAGTCTAATGATATAGGTTCCGACCAGGTCCCATCGCTGTTGAGACGAGTTCTGTACAAATCATATCCGGAGCCATCATTTTTTTTAGCGGCGAAGATAAGATTTTTATTGTCGTAAACTATTCTGGGAGCCTTGTTGCATGCAGTATTCAGCGGATAGGATATTTCTTTTGGTGTAGTCCATTTTCCCTGAGCATCTTGTTCGCTCATCATTATTTTGAAGCATTTTTCGTCAGAGCCACTTACGATATGTGTTGTATAGAAAAGTTTTTTCCCATCCGGAGAGATAGATGGAAAACTTTCGTTACCGCTTGTATTCACCGGAGAGCCTATATTGACCGGTTTAGACCATTTATTGTTTTGACGTTTCGAGTAATATATGTCCATATCTCCCATTCCGGATTTGAATATGGCCGAAAAATATAAAGTATTTCCATCCGCGCTCAGGCAGGGGCCTCCGATGAGGTTGACTTCGGCGTCTATGTTATTAATTTCCTCCAATGGTTTGGGTTCTGACCATCCTGTTTGTGCATTGTATGTAGTTTCAAATAATTTGTATGAGCCCAACCGGTTAGATTGAAATATCATAGTTTTGCCGTCTGCAGAAAGCGTAGGGGCAAACTCTACATAATCGTTTGTATTGATGTTACTCAACGAAGTAAGTTGGTTTTGAGCAAAAAGGTTTAAGTTGCAAAAAAGTGTAGCAATACAGAGTAGAAAGCATAAAGTTTTCATTGGTACAGCTTTAGTTTTTGAATGAAATAAATGTAATGAATATTTCATTATTCACCAATCATAACGAAAGCGCCCCAGAAATACGGAGAGGGATATTCATTTCTTAGTTTTAGCTGAGCATTTCGAAAAGCCTCTCTTTTGTTGTTTGTCCTTAACCATTCGTCATAAAAGTAGATCATGAGTTTTTGAGTGGCTTCATCGTTTACTTTCCACAAGCTAAATATGAGACTTTTTGTGCCGGCCACTATGAAAGCTCTTTGCAAACCATATACTCCCTCGCCATTCACTATTTTCCCTAAACCTGTTTCACATGCCGATAGTACTACGAGCTCAGTATGGTCAAGTGATAGATTCATAGCTTCGTATGCAGTGAGTTTTCCATCTTCGGTGGGTATTTTTCCGGGTGTAGCTCCATCAGCAAGGTAGAGGCCGGATTTCAACAAAGGTTTAGTGTTAGAGGTCAGAGAGTTGGAAGTATTTTCTTTGATAAAATTTTCGAAAAATCCATGAGTAGCGATGTGCAATATTCGAGGATCTTTGAATGTTTTTATGTTTTCCTCAGTGGAGAGGTTGCCTACTAACATACTGCTTGCCCAACCTTTGGCTTTTAGCATGGCATTAATTTTCTGAACTTCTACACCAGTGCCGGGTAGGCGGGTTAGCTTTGTGCGTTCGCCGGAAGGGTCTTTGATGGAGGTAAAATCAGGGTCACCTACAAGTATTGCCTGTTTATTGGTAAAATTTTGTATGCGATTGTCGAGCAAGTCTTTTGTATTGGATACGATTTGAATGTCTGTTTCATCAATGATGTATTTTTTTGTATTGGGGTTGTAAATACATTGCAGGTTGATTTGATTATAAATTCCATCCGGCGAAAGAAAAACTTTTTTGCTCTCTCCAAGTTTATTTTTTATGGGTTGCCAAAAAGTTGGATAGCTGACGAGGTCTTCAATTTTAAATCGTATGGAGTTGGAATAATATCTGACGATTCTGTTTTCCAAGTCGGCACCATTAATAAACAGCACAGTGTCGGGGTGAGAAGTGGTAGTGGGCAATACGATGAGTGCCACGTAGTAAGAATCTTCCAGCGTATCGGTTTTACTTTTGGATTGCTGGTCTTTGTAGGTGCCGCCTTTGTAGGGCAGATATTTTCTGAAGCGAATTATTTCTACAGCCGCTTCGTTTGGTTTTAGTTTTTTTTGGACATCTTTCCATGTATAGTTTTGTTGTTCGTTTCGAAACACTTCCGACAATATGGAAAGTTGTTTTTCTATTTCATTGGTGCTGTTTTCGAGGCTATCTAAGTTTATTTGTATTTCGGATTTTGGCAACGTGTAGAGTTGAGCTAATAGCTCTTTATTTTTTTGCCACTTCTCAAATAGGTCTATCAGAATGGGATCATTGCTGCTTTTTATGCGTGATTTGGTTTTGTTTGCGCTGTTCAGGAGAAGGGCTTTGGTTCCCAGTTGTAGATCATACATGTCGGAGATGAGAGAAGGTATTTTTCCCCAATGAGCGATAGCGAAAGAATTGAATTGCTCAAACCGGTTTTTGAATTTTGCATAAAATTCTTCTTTCTCTTTTTCACTCATTGAAGGGAAAAAATCGAGTATTTCTTGTTTGTAATTTTCTATTGCCGATTTCCAGTAGTTGTAAGCCTCATTTATTTTAGCCAGGGCTTCACTTGTGCGAGCAAGGTTGCATAGTGTGGCAGTGTAGTCAGGATGTTTCTCACCGAGTAATTCTTTACGCAAAGCAAGCGCATCCAGATATTTTCTTTCCGCATCAGCATAGCGTTCCATGTGTTCGTACACATATGCCAGATTGCTGAGTGCGGTGGCATACTGAGGATGCTTAGTGCCTAAGGTTGACTTGATGATGTTCAAATCTTTTAGATATATTTTTTCTGCCTCTGCAAATTTCTGATTCTCCAAATAGAGAAATGCCAGATTATTTAAAGTAAAGGCATATTCTGGATGTTGTTCACCAAGTACATCGGCAAGTATTTTAAGAGATTGCTCCAGCAACTGTTGAGATTTGTTGATTTGGTTAGTCTCATCGTATAAGTTGGCTAAGTTGTTCAAAGAAATGGCGTACTCATGATGTTTGTCGCCGTATATGTTTTTAATGATTTGTGAGGCTTGCAGGTACAGGGGTTCAGCTTCTTTAAGTCGGCCCAGGTCATGGTAGAAATTAGCCAAGTTGTTTAATGAAGCAGCATAATCGGGATGCATATCTCCAAGTAATTCTTTTCGTATCTTTAACGATTGCTTGTACAATGGTTCAGCTTCATTGTATTTGCCAAGGTATTTGTACAAAACAGCCAAATTATTGATTGAAGTAGCATAGTCATTATTATTTTCTCCTTTGATTTCCTTGGTGATTTGCAGAGATAGCTTGAGATTTTTTTCAGCTAAATCGTACCTTCCGGTTTCCTCATACAGAAGAGCTAAATTATTGAGTAGTCCCGCATAGAGAGCGTTTTTTTCACCAAGCAATTGAACGATGATATCTTTTGATTGCAAATATGTGGCTTCTGCATTACTATACATTCCCATCAAACGATATGTTCCTGCAAGGCTCATAAGCAGGTTTGCATATTGTTCGTTTTTAGTGCCGTAAGATTTTTCATGGGTTTTCAATACTTTTTTTTGCAGCGCAAGCGCTTCTGCAAATTTGTTTTGTTTTATCAGAGCTTTGGAGAGCTCGAATATCACGCCTGAGTATTCAGAGGATTTTACGTTTTGTTTGTTTTCATGTATGGCAACGATTTCGGAGTAGGTTTTTTCCAGTTCTTTATACTGATGTTTGTTTTTTTGAATGTAGGCCAGGCTGTATAGTATGTTCAAATGCTCCTTGCTGTCGGGTCCTGCAGAATCTTTGTAAATGGGTTTAATTCGGTTGTATATCTCTTCGGCCTCTTTGAATTTGCCTTTAGTCTTATAGAGGTCTGCCACATTTTTTTGAGTGATTGCATATTGAAACGAACGCTCACCGTACAAAGATGCTTTTATTGAAAGCATGACTTTGTAGGATGAATCGGCAATGTTCTGTTTGTTTTGTGCCAGGCATGTGTTGATGTAGTTTTGCAGCAGTGTTACATAGTCTCCGTTTTTTTCTCCTTGCAAACTTCGCTGTAAGTATAAGCTTTGCAGGAAATATCTCTCTGCATCGGCAAATTTGTTTTGATTGTAGTATAAATTTCCTAAGCTGACTGCTGCTTCGTAATGGTTAATATGAACGTTTCCGGATTTTTGGGAAGCGTAGTAATTAAAAGACTTAAGTAAATACTTTTCTGCTTCCTGCAACTTGTTTAGCTCCATGTAACAAAGTCCCATCATGTTGTGCATTTCATAAAATGCATTAGTGTCTTCATATACTTTCTCTACTTCTGCAATAATTTTTTGCAACTCTGTGATTACAGTTGCATACTCGCCGTTTTCAAATTTTCTTTTTGTTTTCAGATACTCTGCTCCCATGTCTACTATTTGAGATGAAGCATAGATGACTTGTGTCAATATGAGGTAAGATATTACAGAAAGTTTTTTCATCAGATTCTGATATATGATTCAAGGACAATATAAGCAATAAACCCATTTAATGTATCAGGCATGTTGCTTTCGTCATCTCGAAGGAATAGCTCTAAACTCAAAGCAATAGAAAGTATAAGGTTAACGATTTTATAGCAAGACTTTATTGCTTTGCATAAAAAATTCTATTGGATAAAATAGATTAAGTAGCTCTTGACAGGCCAAGCATATATTGATGTAGCATACATGAATTGATGATGTGGCCAACTGGTTGTAAGGATGTCTAAATATTCTTCAGCAGAGTATGATTGGGCAAGGTTATAGTAAAAGTGGTACCCTTCCCATATTCAGAATCTACAGTTATGTTGCCTCCTAAGCGTGCAATATTTTCTTTTACTATGTACAACACTATGTACAACCCGAGGCCTGAACCTTTTGATTTTTCAGATGCCCTGTAAAAGATGTCAAAGATTTTGTCTAAATGATCTTTTTGTATTCCAATGCCGTTGTCAACTATTTTCAATATAAAAATGTATTGTTGCACATCGGCATGTATTTCAATTATGCATGTTGTTTTATTTTCATCTATGTATCGTATGGAGTTACTAAGTAGATTTTGAAGAATGATTTGCAGGCGATATCTGTCTGAGTAAAGTTTTTCCTGTTCGTTGATGAAGGTAGAGATTTTTATTTTGTGCGAATCATGAAAATATACAAGTTGTTGTAAGCTCTCTTCAACGAGTTGTGAGAGGTTTATATTTTCATACGATATATCTTGGTTGCTGTTTTTGGTTATTTCCAAAATATCGGCTATATAGGAATCGAGCTTTTTTACGGAGCGTTCTTGTAGCTCGATATATTTTTTTATTTCATCAACATTGGATTCATTTTTAGCAATATTAATCAAGCCCAACATAGATGCTAATGGGGCTCTAAGGTCGTGAGGGGTTTTATATACAAATGAATCCAGTTCATTATTAATTTTTTTAAGATGTTGATTTTTATAGTAAAGAATTTTATTCAGGTTGATTAATTTTTTTTTGAGCATAGTGATCATCTCCTAGCACAAAAAACATTATGATACATAACAACAAAATTGAAGTGAAATAAGAAAGCAAATACGATTGATATTGATATGACTTGCCGGGCGGATTAGTAGCCAAGAATGAGTATTCAGTAGCTTCAAGAAATATTATGCATGAAATAATAATTATCAGCGTAATGATGGTGTATTTCATTTCATGCCAGGAAAACAAAATATAAGAGCCCGTAATTAAGGTAATCCAAAAAAATTGGTTTCCTGCATACGGCCCTGTACGTGAGCTTGTATAAAGTAGATTGAGGCTGATAAAAAAAATGTCAGGAATTTAGATAAGCTGAAACGTTTTTTATAAATGAGGAGCATGCAAAAAAGGAGAGAAACAGAAAGCAATGCATCGGCAAAGAAATTTTGATATTCATTGTGCCATAAATTAAAAATTGAAAACATAAATGAAGCAGCTGATAAAAAGATTTGTAAATAAAAACAATACATGATTTTAGTTGCCTCAAAACGAACATATGCATAGTGTATAAGAGATTTACTTTTCAGTATATGTCGAATTATTCTTTTGACAAGAGTTTTTATTTGTGTATCCATGAATTTAAAATAGCTGTGGTCAGGGTATAATCAGAATCAATAAGCGTTGAATGAATATTGTTTATCTTTTTTTCGTATTCATACACATGTGTGTAGTACAAGTTGACTTTTTTTATGTCAAAATAAATATAACCGGTGCGCTGCATGAAAAAATCGGATGGGAATATACAGAGCTCATGTTGCTTACAGTATTCATATTCTGCCAGTAACAGACGAAGCTCTGAGTTGTTGCAGTGTTGCATGTTATCGTAGCCGCTGATGATGTTTTTAGTGGCTGTTCCATAACGGGCTACTATGTCGTCAGCAGTAAATCTTGTGAAGCCTCGATTTACCAACTCATTAGAACAATTGTATAAGTAATCGTTTAAAGGGAGGTTATTTTCAGTTTTACTGCTGTGTAGCAACACATTATGAGTGCCGCATTTTGTGGTTCTGTTTTTGATTTTCATTTCCACAATGTTGGTGATACGCTCGGCCATTTTTCGGAATCCTGTGAGCTTACCACCAGCTATGCTGATCAGGCCTGAATTTTTGTCTAAGTAAATTTCATCTTTTCTTGATATGGTGGAGTTGTTGATTGTTTCTTTTTTAAACACCAGAGGACGAATGCCTGCCCAACCGGATTCAACATCGGTTCTCTTTAGTTTATAACTTGGGAAAAGTGCATTTGCCGATGAAAGGAGATAATCAATATCACGCTCTGTAATGTCCGGATTATCCGGATCTCCATAGTAATCCGTATCCGTGGTACCGATGTAAACCTTACCTCGCTTGGGAATGAAGAAAATCATACGCCTGTCAAGAGCTTCCGTATATATGGCTTGCCCTATGGGAAGGTTTGCCGCATCTACCACGATATGTATACCTTTGGTTTTTTTTAGTACGATGTTTGAGTTGAGGTTATTCAGGCGGCTGGTGATATCTGTCCAATGCCCTGTAGCATTTACGACAACGTCGGCTTTTATTTCGTAACTTTTTCCATTGAGTAAGTCATCAACACATACGCCGATTATTTTTTTTGAAGAGTCAAACAAAAACCCTTTTACTTTGGCATAGGTGATGACAGAGGCATTGCGGTATGCTGCTTCCCTGGCAATTTCCATAGTGAGTCGTGCATCATCGGTTTGGTATTCGTAGTAATATATCCCTGATCGAATCCAATCTTCTCTTAATGCCGGCTCCAACGCTCTTACAGAACCCTTTAACAACATTTTTCGACGTTCGTTTTTTTTTACTCCGGCCAATGTATCGTACAACCATGTACCTATGATGGCTTCAAACAGAGATAGTGTACCGTTTTTTAATATGGGCAAAAGCATGGGCTCAGGTTTTACAAGCGTAGGAGCCATTTTGTGGAGGATAGCACGTTCGCGGCCGGTTTCTTTTACTAAACCAAATTCTAACTGGCGCAGATACCGTAAGCCGCCATGTATGAGCTTTGTAGAACGCCCCGACGTGCCTGAGGCAAGATCTCTCTTTTCCAGCAACACGGTTTGTATGCCTCTTGAAGATGCGTCTAACGCTATACCTGCACCTGTGATTCCTCCGCCTATGACGATTAGTTCATTTTTTTTTGTTGTGATTCTGGAAAGCTCTTTGTCGCGATATGATAGGTCAAATTTCATCGGGAGTTAACAGATATAAGTAAGAATTTAACAAAAAAACGACAACAAATTATATATTAAATTACAATATTGGCGAGATGTTATAGGATAAAGCAGAAACAACATGTCAAACATAGAAAAAGACAGGGTGAATATAACCCGTAGTAACAGAGGTTGGAAAAAGTGGGGGCCATACCTTTCAGAGCGCCAATGGGGCACTGTACGTGAAGACTACAGTCACGATGGTTCGGCATGGGAGTATTTCTCCTTCGACCAGGCACGAAGCCGTGCATACAGATGGGGAGAAGACGGCATAGCCGGTATATGCGACTATAAGCAATTCATCTGCTTCTCAGTAGCGATGTGGAACGAGAAAGACCCTTTCATTAAAGAACGATTGTTTGGGCTCACCGGTAATCAGGGCAATCACGGGGAAGATGTTAAGGAAATGTATTACTACTTAGATTGCACTCCTACCCATTCTTATATGAAATTTTTATACAAATATCCTCAGCGCAGATTTCCGTATGAGGAGTTGATTCTTGAAAATCGTTTGAGAGGAAGAGACAAGCCGGAATATGAACTGATGGATACAGGAATATTTGACGATAACAAATATTTCGATGTTTTTACAGAATATGCCAAAGCTGATACAGAAGATATTTTAATACGAATTACTATTCACAACAGAGGCAAAGAGCCTGCTCCTATTCATATACTTCCAACCATATTCTTCCGGAATTTCTGGTCATTCATAGAGGGACATTACAAACCGACCATAACTGCCGGAGTAGACAAAATGTTACATATAGAACATAAAGATTGGGGCTTATATCATCTTCATTATGAGGGAAACCCTGAATTGTTGTTTTGTGAAAATGAAACCAATCATGAGAAAGTTTATGGTCACCCGCCCAAAGAGGGATTTTGGAAGGACGGCATAAATGACTACATAGTACATGGCGAAGAAGTGACCATTATAGAAGAGGAAGAAATAGAAACAGAACAAGGCATAGAAGTCATAAAAAAAGAAAAAAAAATAAAACGTCCTAAAGTAAACCCACTGCTTGTGGGCACGAAGGCAAGTTTGCGATATGCATATATGGTAGAGTCGGGGAAGCCCATAACTATACGACTACGTCTATCTGATGTTCCCAATAAATCGGCGTTTGAAGACTTTGATTACATATTTAAAATGAGGATTGCAGAAGCCGATAAATTTTATGATGAGATCCATGGATCCCTAAAAGACCCTGATCTCCGCAACATACAAAGGCAGGCCTTTGCCGGTATGCTGATGAGTAAGCAGTTTTATTATTATGATGTATCACTGTGGTTAAAAGGCGATTCTACCACTTCTGTTCCTCCACGCGAACGTTTGTATGGCCGTAACCGAGACTGGAAGCATCTGAACAACATGGAGATCATATCCATGCCCGACAAGTGGGAATATCCATGGTATGCAGCCTGGGACCTTGCCTTTCATTGTATACCGCTGGCTATAGTAGATCCGGATTTTGCTAAACGGCAATTGATATTGCTGCTGCGCGAATGGTACATGCATCCTAATGGGCAAATTCCAGCCTATGAATGGAGCTTCAGCGATGTAAATCCACCCGTACATGCATGGGCAGCATGGCGTGTCTATGAGATAGAGCGTGACTATCATGGTGGAGAAGGAGATTATAATTTCCTTGAAAGAGTATTCCACAAACTCATGCTCAACTTTACCTGGTGGGTAAACCGAAAAGACAGCGGAGGTAAAAACATTTTCGAGGGAGGATTTTTAGGATTGGATAACATAGGAGTGTTTGACAGAAGTGCTCCTTTGCCAACCGGCGGTCGTATAGAGCAGGCCGATGCTACAAGCTGGATGGCTATGTATTCGCTCGATATGATGAGAATATCGCTGGAATTGGCCAAGAGAAATTCTGCTTATGAAGATATGGCTTCCAAGTTTTTCGAACACTTCATGTATATAGCGGGAGCAATCGCTAATTTAGGTGGTGAGGGCATAGGCTTATGGGACGAAGAGGATCAGTTTTTTTACGATGTGCTCAACACATACGATGGCCGCTATGTACCGTTAAAGGTTCGCTCAATGGTAGGATTGGTTCCACTGTTTGCGGTAGAAACATTAGAGCCCGACAAAGTAGACAAATTTCCGCATTTTAAAAGACGAATGGAGTGGTTTCTCAACTATCGTCCGGAGCTGGCCTCTCTGGTATCTACACGAAATGTTCCCAATGTAGGACTGAGAAGAAGGCTTTCGCTGGTGAGAGAAAACCGCCTTAAGCCGATTTTAAAACGTATGCTGGATGAGACCGAGTTTTTGTCTGACTTTGGAATTAGAGCACTTTCCAAATATCATAAAGATCATCCATACGAATTTCCGACCGAGCATTATACCTATCGTGTGGAGTATACACCGGGAGAATCAAACACGGCAATGTTTGGAGGAAACTCTAATTGGCGCGGTCCGGTATGGTTTCCCATGAATTATATGATAATAGAATCTCTGAAAAAATTTCATGCCTATTATCAAGACGAAATCCTCATGGAGTGTCCAACCGGATCCGGAAATTTACTAAACCTCAGACAAATCGCTGATGAATTGAGTCGCCGATTGATACGATTGTTTCAAAAGGACAGTTATGGGAAGCGCCCTGTTTATGGTGGCGACCTGAAACTACAGAGAGACGAACATTTCAGAGATTATATTCTTTTTTACGAATATTTTCATGGCGATACCGGACAAGGGTTGGGAGCTTCACATCAAACCGGATGGACAGGTTTAGTAGCGGATTTAATAAAGTCTCTTACGGCATAGAATATGCCTTTATATAATCGAGTGAGTTATCGTATCCTTATTTTTCTGCCCACACGCAATATAGTTTTCGGTGTCATACCGTTTAGGCGGCAAAGAGTGGAGAGAGGCACCTTGTATTTTCTGCTTATGCTTCCAAGTGACTCGCCTTTGCGCACTGTGTGGTAAAATACTTTTCGTGCCTCTTTGAGATAGCTGAAATGCAAGGGCATTAAATCGAATTTTTGAGTTTTCAATGTTTTGTTTTGAAAATCGAATATATACTCAGGATCTATAGCATTACCTTCGTAGCGTATTTCAAAGTGCAGGTGTGGTCCCGTGCTTCTTCCCGTGCTTCCCCCCAGTCCTATGGTTTCACCGGCTTTTACCAGTTGGCCCACTTGCACCAGAGCTTTTGTGAGGTGGCCATATAAGGTCTCCAGGCCATTATAGTGACGCAATACTATGTAGCGTCCGTAGCCGCGACTGTCGTATTGCACTATTCTTACTATGCCATCAAAAGCTGCAGAGATGGGGTCTCCTATATTGAGGTCAAGGTCTATGCCATAATGCCATCGGTAGCGGCGCATGCCAAATTTTGAATTAATTTTTGATTCGAAGTGTGGCAATGCCCAATTCAGGCCGGACAGAGAATCATATAGCGTGAGTCTTATTGTATCTTTAAACTCAGCTCCGTCAATTTTATAGGGATTTATGGTTTTGGAATCCCAAATGGCAAAATATTGAGCGTATGTGATCCATATCGAATCAATATTCATTTGTTCATTTACTTCCACTACATGCAAGTCGCCTTCTTCATCATCAAAGAAGGCGGAATCTTCTTCGTCTTCATACAACATGTTGGGTTCACGTTCCGGAACGAACGTGTACGACTCACTGACGCGTGAAGTATCCTGATAGTCGTCCTCAAATAGTATATTTTCCATATCCGGCAAAGTATATTCTACTGCCGGTACCTTTATTTCAGAAAAATCTTTTTTCTTTTTGTTATGCGGCTGCGCGTATGCAGGAAAATAAAAAAGCGTAATCAACAAAGTAAAACAGTGAACAAACTTCATGGCGCATAAATAAAAAACAGGTGTGTGCTACGATGAAGCAACACACCTGTATCGAGTTTAACCTTAAACCAATATTTCTTTAGAAGCCAGGTAACGTTCGGCATCGAGAGCAGCCATACATCCGGTTCCGGCAGCAGTGACAGCCTGGCGGTATACATGATCTTGTACATCGCCACAGGCGAATACACCTTTTACATTTGTTCGGGTGCTTCCCGGTTCGGTGATGATATAGCCATTTTCATCCATATTGAGAATGCCTCTGAATATTTTAGAGTTAGGCTCATGTCCTATGGCCACAAAAAATCCACTTATGGGAAGCGTACGGACTTCGGATGTGATGTTATTTTTTACTATTACGCCCTCCACAGCATCGTTTCCAATGATTTCCTGCGTGGTGGTGTTCCAGAGTATTTCTACATTGGGCAAACTTTTTACGCGGTTTTGCATGATCAATGAAGCGCGCATTACATCGCGTCGTACAATCATGTACACCTTGTTACATATTTTTGCCAAATAGCTGGCTTCCTCACACGCCGTATCGCCTGCACCTACTATGGCAACATCCTTGCCACGGTGGAAATATCCATCACAAACCGCACATGCCGATACTCCGCTGTGCATGAATTTCTGTTCAGAAGGTATACCTAACCATTTTGCAGATGCGCCCGTAGCAATGATGACTGCCTCTGCATCTATTACCTTTCCATCGTCAGCTTTAGCAATTCGATGTTCGTCGGTGAAATCCACTTCAATAATTTCTCCATAACGTATTTCCGTGCCGAAGCGCAGAGCTTGCTTACGAAAATCTTCCATCATCACAGGCCCTTTTACTCCTTCCGGATAGCCCGGGTAGTTTTCTACATCGTTTGTAATCATGAGCTGTCCACCCGGAGCATTTCCTGCATACATCAACGGCTTCAGTCCTGCACGTGCAGCGTATATCGCAGCAGTGTATCCGGCAGGCCCTGAACCTATTATTAAACAACTTACTTTTTCTGCGTTCATATCAATCTGTTTTTATCATTCACAATAGATTTATTCGTTTAAGCCCAACAAAGAATGGCTTAGAACCATCAAATATAAAAACAAAAGTTTCATCAATGGGGTTTCTTGAGAAAATTAGATTAAAAAAAATGTGCCATTTTACAGGATATACGTCAAACATAAATATGGATACAAATACTTTGGGATTTTGACAAAAGATTCACCAGGCTGTTTCAACCAAAATTTTTAACCATAGAATTTTACCGGCTATTGCAGATAAGAGTTCATACATTTCAATAAACATCATGTAATGTACATAAGCACATTCGGCATGGTTGTTTTAAAAAGCATCTGGATTTTGTGAGTTAATTGGGTAGAGATTGTAAGTATGGAAATTTTAATTGTGTTATTGGATTAGGCTTTTAATTAATTACGTTTTTATTAAATCTTAGCATACGATGGTTAAAAAGGAAGCAAGATTCAAAAGTCTATCGCTTTTCGAGTTTCAAAAGCGTTTT
>JANWYS010000001.1:0-24436 GCA_025054875.1 Cytophagaceae bacterium
CCCCTCAAAAAAGAAATCTCTTTCGAAAACTCCTTTCAATTCCATACCATATTGAGAAATGAAAAATCAGTGTTGAAATTTTATATTCAACTGAAAAATCCGGGTTTAACACCACATCTAAACCCATTCCGGTTTGAATCGAATAATGTTCAGAAATTTTAATTAACTTGCTCTCGTGTAAAGTGTAGTTGTTCCATATGTTTTTTGACTTTTTTAGTTTTTAATCTAATTAATCTTTCAAAAAACAACTCACTTTACACACTTTTTGGGACAGTATCTAGACTGATTGTTGCAAACATTTTCGATCATACATTTCACATAAAGTTGAAAAAAGTTTTCTTTTAGCATGTCCAACACCAGTAAAGACTATTTTTTTATTTATTTCATGCCGCCCCGCCGGCCTTTGTAAATACAATGTTCAGAAGGTTCAACTTACAACGCATGCAAACTGTGACTAATTGCAAATGCCCCTTAGGCCGGCGGTCGTGCTATACGCTGCAAGTCCTCGCACCCCACCGCACATAGCGAACGCCGTGCTGCGGGCTTTCCGCTGCTATCACTGGCGCGGGCGCATGAAGCCTGCTGAATATACCAGGTAGGCATACGCGCACGCAACGGTTATCTGTCCAATATCATTTGCTGATAGTCGTAAGTATTCAAGTTAACTTTCTTTTTTACAACCATCCTGAAGCGACAAAAAATCGAAAAATCTATGATTAGTGAAATGATGAATATTGTTTTCATCTTAACAGAATAATCTTAATTTTGGAGTCCTAAACCACGGACACATTATGAAAAAAATATACAGACATTTCTTATTCCTCTTTCTCATCAGCTCCCTTCTTAGCTCATGTGGATATAATACCATGATAGAAAAAGAGGAAAAGGTAAACGCAGCGTTGGCCGAAGTGAAAAATCAGTTCAAACGCCGCAGCGACCTTATACCGCAGTTGGTAGAAGTTGTAAAAGGAGTTTCTAATTTTGAGAAGTCCACATTAGAAGCCGTAATAGAAGCTCGTTCCAAAGCCACAAGTGTAAATTTAGATGCCAGCGACCTTTCGCCGGAGAAAATTGCACAATTTCAAAAAGCTCAGGAAAATTTTTCAGGAGCACTTTCGCGCTTGATGGTGGTAGTAGAAAAATATCCTGAACTTAAGGCCACACAGAACTTCAGCGATTTGCAAGTACAACTGGAGGGCACGGCAAACCGCATTACCGTGGCAATAAGAAACTTTAACCAGGCTGTTCAGGATTATAACACCTACATTAAAAAGTTTCCCAACAATATGGTGGCAGGTTTGTTTGGCTTTAAGCAAAAAGGATATTTTGAAGTAAGCGAAAGTGAACAAAAAAATCCGGAAATAAAATTCTAAATACCATGCCTAAAGAATTTTTTAACGAAGAACAGCAAAAAGCTATCGTTGCCTCCATCAAAGAAGCCGAGTTGAATACTTCCGGAGAGATACAAGTACACATAGAAAACTATTGTAAAAAAGATGTGCTCGACAGAGCCGCCGAAGTATTTGCTGCATTAAATATGCACAAGACCAAACTTCGTAACGGTGTTCTATTTTACCTTTCTGTTAAAGATAAAAAGTTTGCCATTCTCGGCGATGCTGGCATAAACGCTGTTGTACCCGAAAACTTCTGGGAAGATATCAAAGATTATATGCAAGCGGAATTCCGTAAAGGAAATTTCACTGAAGGGCTCTGTGAAGGTATAAAACGTGCCGGATTGCAATTGAAAAAACACTTCCCTTATCAACCGGACGATGTAAATGAACTTCCGGACGATATTTCGTTCAGCAATAACTAAAAGAATCAAAAACCGCAAGTCTCATGCTTGCCACACTGAAAAGAACGAATCGGCTGCTTTTGTTTGTTTTATGTTCTGCCGTAACAACGACAGTATGTTCCCAAGGTATTCCGCCTCCTCCTGATCCGCCTCGCCTGGTGAATGATTTTGCCAACATGTTAAGCGCACAGGAAGAGGCTCAGCTTGAAAGCCGTTTGGTAGCATATAATGACAGCACATCTACTCAAATAGCTATAGTTACAGTTGTTTCCCTCGAAGGTTATGATGTGTTCGACTACGCTCATATGCTTGCTGAGAAATGGGGTATCGGACAAAAAGACAAGAATAATGGCTTGCTTATACTAATTGCAAAACAAGAAAAAAAAATACGCATACATACCGGTTATGGCCTTGAAGAATTTGTTCCTGATGCAAAAGCCAAACACATTATAAACGAAATCCTCAAACCGGCTTTTCGTGAGCAGAGGTACGCCGAGGGACTGAATGAAGCATTAGACGTAATATTCGACCGTAGCAAAGGAGCTTTTACATCAGACGGCAACACACAAGGTAAAAGTAAAAATCGCGGTATTAGCTGGTGGTACATTTTCCTCGTAATCCTGATCATTATATTATTGTTTCGCAGACTCGGTGGCCATTCGGGTGGTGGATACACATATTCATCCGGTGGGCGGCATTATGGAGGTGGTGGTTTTTGGGGTTCTGGCAGAGGTAGTGGTGGTTCGGGATTTGGCGGCTTTGGTGGAGGAAGTTTTGGTGGCGGCGGAGCCAGCGGCGATTGGTAGATATTTGTACAACCTTCACTCAGACCAACCAACCGCCGAGACAAGTTTGTATTTTTTTATATCGCCTTTCAGGTTAAACATCTCAACATACACAATGTATGTTCCGCTTCGTACTCTCTCGTATGCATCATTGGTACCATCCCATTGAAAGAAACCTTCTCTGGCAAGCAGCTGATTTCTGGCCAGCCGCTTCACTTCTCTGCCTTGTGCATCGTATATTACGATATTTGATGTATAGCCACTTTCTTCCAGGTTATAATGTACTAACAGAAAATCTTTGTATCCATCATTATTGGGAGTGAATAGATCAGGCTCTAACCATACATCCATTTTCTTCCCTGAAGAAAAAAAGTGAGAGTTTTTATATCCGGGTGTTGCATATCCTACGCTCTCTGCCGCCGAATGCCAATTGTTGGCATCATTTACGTCAGCAAGCGGGTTTATTCTTTCTAAAGATACCCCCTCCTCATCATCGAGCAGAGGATGATGCATATTTTTGTTATAATCGAAGCGCTGTTGTAGTTTGTTATCCGCATCTAAGACGAAAACCGTGCCCCTGTCATCGTTATACGACGGTATGTCTTTAATTTGAAAAATGTTTTCTGCAACTGCTTTGGGGTAATGGTTCAGCAGCATACTTTTGTCTTCTGTGAACGCAATATATTCACCGGGATTGAGCACGAAATCATCCGTAAAAATAGGTTTAATGTTAGCCATTACGGTATCCTTAAGGTTAGCCAGTTTCCAGTTTTTAAGATTGATGTATTTTTCAGAAGCATTATACAATTCTACGAAATCAGTACCTCCAGGCATAGGGTTGAACAATAGCTCGTTCAGAGCTACATCCCCGGGCTCTGCGGGTTGGGGCAATCCGAATACAAAACTTTTTGCTATGGAACTATTACCAATGCAATCTTTCACACCGGCTATCTGAAGATTGTATCTTGTCCGGCCTTCCAATATTCCTTGTATTTTTACTATCAATGTGTATGGGTTTGTTGGGTCAGGTTCTGTCTGTAACACCGAAACATTTGGACTTATGGTTATGTTTACTCCGGAAAGGTCTGCATTGATTTTTTCATCGAAGTTTATTTTTATACTGCTTGCAGATGAAGCGAAAACGCTCACAGGTACAGGAGGTGTCAGATCAGGCTTGTGGGCATTTACTGAATTTATTTTGCCCGGAGTTCCTCCTGAAGGATCTGTTGAAGATGTCCAGTTGTTTTCATCGCTGCATGGAGTGGTAAGATCTATCATCTCAAGAGTCCAACCTCCTTGCTTTTTGTCGTTATCTTTATACCAACTGTCCGCATAAGTTACAGAATAGACAAGCATTCCATCTGCACGGAACAAAGTGATAGTCTCGCCGGCATTGTTTAAAGAAGGGAAAGAAGACAAACCTAGTGCAGGAGCTATTGTGGAATATTCAGGGAACGCACTATTGCTGCACAATATGAGATATTTTGAAGGAGGTAGTTTGTAATCGGGAAAGGTTGCCGTGCTGGTTCCGTCGGTAATCTTGTATCCTTGCATACGTATAGTGTCGTTGGTTGAGTTATATATTTCGAGGAATTCAAATTCAGGTAAAGCTATGCGAGGAGTCGGGTCTGCAAATATTTCCGTGATGAGAATGTCTCCATAGAGTACGGGTTTAGTATAGGTAAAATTAATTTGATTTACCGGCCCGATAGGGTTGTTATGAATATCTTCTACTCCGGTTACAGTGAGCGTATAGCTGCTATTGTTCTGCATGGGCAAGCCCAACGTGAGGTGTACCAAAGCATGATTATCGTTGTCGCGTATGGCAAGAATAGGAGTATTGACACCTCCGCTCAACATGTAGTTAGAAACCTGTTGTGCAGTAGATGCACTGAGTGGCTTATTAAAAAACACTTTCAAAGCAGAAGCAGAGATGGGTTCTATGTGCGATACCCCTAATGGAGCTACTGTGATATTAAAGTTGTCAAAAAAATATTTATCAAAATTTGTAGATGTGTGCGATACATAAACCGCAAAATACGAAGAAGAGAGAAAGGTGTTGTCAAAAGCTCTACCTTCCGGCTGGTAACCGATTCCTGCAATCGAAGTGTCGCTAAACAAAGCCCAGTTTCCTATGTGGTCTCGTATCACTCGCACACGGATGATGTTGTTATTCGTTTTTCCTGTTCGTCCGGCAACTCCGCTTATAATTTTGGTATGACTATTACCTTGCTGCCTGTATAGGTCTACAGCATCGGCCGTTCCGGTAGCTCCGCCTAATTGTACATAATAACCATTCACATTCCCCTCTACGTCTGAAACATCACTGACCAGATATACTCTGGCAAAATTGCTGGAACTTTGGTTTAAGTTTACTCTGGCATAAAATTCCCATTGAGTGTTATGCAGGTTTGTGCTTTGGGTATACAAATGAATAACAGAACTTGCAGAAGGGCCATTACTTCTGAGTTCGCCACTGATTACAGTAAAATGAGCTACATCTCCGCCCCATGAAGGATTATTAGTGAAATCGCCATCGGAAAAATTGTCTGACCATTGACTATATGCATGCACGACAGAACTAAGAGCTGCTAAAGCAATGCGTATGGTTTTCATTTCGAGGTTAAGGTTTATTGTGAGTGAATTTAGTCTATCACTACTTAAAATGCTAAATAAATTTTCGGTAACCCGTAACCTTGTGAAATCAGTTAAAATACTGATGGTTTGTTCATTCATAGCAGTGTTCATCATTCCTACTTATTTCATAATTTTCTACAGGTTGGTACATTGTACAATTATGATTTCTTTGTAAGGTAGGGCACTTGTGATTTACGATACTTGTTCTGAATAATGCCTGTATTAAAGTTATGATATTGTGGTATGCGCAGTCCACAATCGTTGATGAATTTATGCGGATAAACATGCTATATTGCGTAAAATAAAAAAGAATTGTTAAGGACATATGAGTTCAATAGAGCATTTGGAGAAGTATGTAGGTACTCATTTCACAGAAAATCCCTCTGCGTTTGGCCGGTGGTTAAATCCTGTCGTAGTAGAGGTAACGCAAGATAAAATTACAGTAGAATTTACTGTTCGTGAAAATATGACAAATGCTGCCGGCATGTTGCATGGTGGCATCATAGCAGGTATAGCTGATGAAATGATGGGTATGCATGCCATGCTGGGTATACATGAAGGTTTTTTTGTAAGTGTAAGTTTACAGGTAAATTATTTGTATGGAGCTAAACAAGGTGAGGTGTTGAGAGTTGAAAGTTGTTTGCTCAGACGGGGCAAAACCATTGCACACGTCGAGTGTTTGATAAAAAATGCAGATGGTATAGTGGTAGCAAAAGCTACATCGAGCCTGGCACGTACAAATATGTCCGTCCAAAAAATTATAATTTAGAGAAACTAATTATTAAATAACACAAAACAAAAATACCTTTTGGATAGCGCACAAAAATTAAAACTCCGAACACTCGGACAATTAAGAGCTAGCGGGTATAAACCTAAAAGCATTAAAGACGAAATGCGAGAAAATCTCATGAACGCTTTGCGCATGAGAAAGCCCGTATTTTCAGGAATAAAAGGCTATGAAGATACTGTAATGCCGCAAATAGAGACGGCTATACTATCGAAGCACAATATATTGTTGCTGGGTCTGAGGGGACAAGCCAAAACTAAATTGGCTCGCCTTATGGTAAATCTGCTGGATGAATACATACCTGTTGTAAAAGGTAGCGAGATAAATGATGACCCGCTGAACCCAATTTCAATATTTGCAAAAGAGTTAATAAAGAATCATGGTGAAGATACTCCTATAGAATGGATGCATCGCAACGAGCGGTATACAGAAAAGCTGGCTACTCCTGATGTATCAGTATCGGACTTAATAGGAGATGTGGACCCAATAAAGGCTGCTAATCAAAAACTAACTTATGCTGATGAACGGGTTATTCATTTTGGCCTCATCCCACGTTCGCACAGATGTATATTTGTAATAAATGAATTACCCGATTTACAGCCGCGAATTCAAGTGGCTTTGTTCAACATATTGCAAGAAGGCGATGTGCAGATTCGTGGTTTCAAATTTCGGTTGCCCCTGGATGTAAAGTTCATATTTACGGCCAATCCGGAAGATTATACTAAGAGAGGCTCAATCATCACTCCTTTGAAAGACCGCATAGATAGCCAAATTCTCACACATTATCCGAAAACTATTGAAATATCTCAGGCCATAACAGAACAAGAAGCACAAATTGCGGGCGAACAGAAATCATGCATATATGTGCATAACCTGATCAAAACCGTAACAGAGAGAATTTCTTTCATGGCACGAGAGAGTGAGTATGTAGACCAAAAGAGTGGTGTATCGGCCAGGATGACTATATCCGCATATGAAACCTTATACAGCACTGCTGAAAGAAGAATGCTCATACACAACAAGAAAAAAAGTTTCGTACGCTTCAGTGATATATACGGGGTAGTGCCTTCCATTACAGGAAAAATAGAATTGGTATATGAAGGAGAAACCGAGGGTATAGCGAATGTAGCTTCGTACTTAATAGGCAGAGCTTTTCGCCATGAGTTTGAAAAAATATTTCCTAATCCGGAGAAAATAAAAAAAAGTAAACAACTCAATCCTTACCAATCTATAATTGCATGGTTTAACGAAGGCCATCACACAGACATACTAAGCAATAGCACCGATGAGGAATACGCTGCATCACTACGTCAAGTACCGGGATTGGAAGATTATGTAAAAAAAATATTTCCTACTGCTTCTGCTACCGACACATTGTTGTATATGGAGTTTCTGCTTCATGGCCTTTCGGAGTTTTCACAAATCAGTAAACAAGTTATTGAAAAAGGTATCCAATTTAAAGATCTTCTGGGGAGCTTATTGGGAGGCCATTCGCATGAGGATGGAGACGATGAGTTGTATCGCGATAACTGATTAATATTAATTTTTTTTATCTATGAACTACATTTTCCGAAAATTGCCAGAGCAAAGACATGTATTGCACATAACCTTTGTGATAGACAACTGTACGGAAGACAAATTGTTTCTTCAACTGCCTGCCTGGCGCCCGGGCAGATATGAACTGCAAAATTATGCAGCCAACATTTACAGTGTAGCAGCTTTTGATGAATATTACAGTCCTTTGGTTGTTGAGAAAACATCGCGTAACAATTGGGTGGTAAAAAAAGGCAACCGCAAAAAAGTATACATAGAATACCAATACTACGCCGCACATATGGATGCCGGAGGGTGTTGGGTAGATGAACATCAATGGTACATAAATTTTATATGCTGCTGTTTATACATACCCGAACGTATAAATGAACCATGTGAAGTTGTATGTGAGTTGCCGGCAAAGTATGATATAGCTTGTGGCATGCCGGAGGAACATAATGTTTTATTTGCTAAAGATTTTTACCACCTCTTCGACAGTCCGATGATGGCAAGCGCTCACTTGATTCATGCATCATTTGTGGCGATGGATGTAAAATTTCACCTACATATTCAAGGCAATAATTTTTTGTCGTTGAATAACGTACTATCGGATTTAGAGAGAGTTGCCAAAGAACAAATCTCAATATTTGGTGAGTTTCCTGAGAAAGAATACCATTTCCTTTTTCAGTTTTTACCCTATCCGTTATATCACGGAGTAGAACACCGAAACTCTACGGTCATTGTACTAGGCCCAAGCGAAGAAATTCTGTATGAAGAATTACTATCCATAAGTTCGCATGAATTATTTCACGCATGGAATATCGTAAAAATAAGGCCTGCCGAATTGTATCCATATGATTTTAGCAAAGAAAATTATTTCAAAACCGGATTTGTTGCTGAGGGATTTACTACCTATTATGGCGATTTGATGTTATTCAGGTCTGGAGTGTATACTGATTATGCCTACTTCACGAGGTTCAATAATATTTTGAAGAGGCATTTTGAGACTAAAGGTATGTCGCTCATTGACTCTTCATTTGATTTATGGATAGATGGCTACAGAGACATTGCACCGAATCGCAAAGTATCTATTTATACGAAAGGTTGTGTGGCAGCCTTCTTGTTTGATATTGAGATCAGACGTAAAAATAATAATGCTCTCTCACTTGATACCATTATGCTTAGCCTTTGGAATAATTTTGGAAAGATGAACAAAGGATACACATTAGATGACGTAACAAATTTATTGGTGGATGCCGGCCTGGAAAAAACGTATATAAACGAGGTGCTGTGCGGCACTACCGATTTAAAAGAAAAAATAGAAAGAGCGCTTGATTATATAGGTTATGAGCTTAGTGTGATTCCGGCACAAAACCAGTGCGAACATAAATTCGGATTGAGGTTTACTTTAAAAGATAATAAAATTATTGTGGATGGCATTGCGTCAGGTTCGCCGGCAGAAAAGGCTGGTTTGACGAAAGGAGATGAAATCATTGCGATAAATAACCGAAAAGCCTCAATGGTTAATGTAAATTTGTTGTTTCAAATGGTTGATCATGCGAACATCTGTTTTTTCAGCAATGGCATTTTAGAATATTGCAGGTTAGAACCAGGAGAGGAAACTTATTTTGAGCAAAAGACAGCAAGAAAGAAAAGCGATGCAGATACAAACCAGAAAATGAACTATTTAAGTTGGAGCAAAAATACTTTTTAAAAAATAGTTAATTGTGGGTTACTAATTTAAACGTTCCGGTATAAATGTGTAGATAACACAACTTTATTCATAACCTGTTTAAATTTCTTATAGAACCTCAAGCCCGAACTTGAGGTTCTATTTTTACACATAACCAAAGATTAATAAATACCTTTGTCTTCTCCCTGGTTTACGATTTTCACTTTGGAATTCCCTATGCTGGTGATCCTGAATGCGGTGCGTCGGTTTCTTTGATGCTCTTCTTCTGTGCTGGCGTTTTTCACGATGAGTTTAGACTCACCATAACCTTTTGCGGTAATACGTTTTTTGTCAATGCCTTTGGAAATGATGTAATTCACAGCCGATTCAGCACGCTTTTGCGAAAGTATCTGATTGTATCTGTCTGAACCGCGTTCGTCTGTATGAGAAGCCAATTCGATTTTTATGTCAGGATTGTTTTTTAAGAGTTCTACAATTTTGTTGAGTTCGATAGCTGCATCTGGCCTGATATCGGCCTTGTCAAAGTCGTAGAATATGTTGTTGATAATAATTTCCTCCCCTTCTTTGTGTACCATAAGTTGGTTTAGTACAACTTTGGCTGTGTAGTTTATTTCATTTTTACCTGGTTTGAGTTGGTCTGCAGAAGGTTTTACAATGTTAACATTTACGGTGTTAGTAGTTAGGTATCCGTCTTTTTTGCCCAATAGCCTGTAGCTTCCGGGTGTGAGTTGTTTTCTTGCCTTACCCAAATTGTCGGTGACAATAGTTTCTAAAGTATCGCCCTTGTCATTAATGATTTTTACAGTGGTATTTTCCAGCACAAGTTCAGTAGTATCGTTTTGTTTTTTCCATAGTGAAAGAATGTCGAGGTTAAAAATCACTTCTGACTCCATCATTTTAAATTCGTAGATGTCGTCATCGCCTTTTCCTCCGGGCCTGTTTGAGGTGAAAAATCCTTTGGTGGTATCTTTGAAAAAGATGGCAAAATCGTCATAGCTGGAGTTGATGGGTCTTCCCATATTTTCAATTGTAATTTTGCCATTTTCTTTTTTTACATAGAAGATGTCAAGAGCACCAAGCGATGGATGTCCGTCACTTGAAAAGAAGAGCACACCATGAGGAGACTCGTAAGGAAAAAGTTCTCCTCCTTTTGTGTTGATAGGTGCACCTAAGTTTTGAGGAGGTCCCCATTGGCCATCAGGGCCTTTTACGGATTTGTACAAGTCAACTCCACCGAATCCGTTTTCGCGGTTGGAAGCAAAATATAAAGTTTTACCGTCTCGTGACAGAGAGGGACAAGAGTCCCACGCTTTGGGGTCGTTGATGGGTAATAATACAGGCTCGCTCCAACTTCCATCGGGCTGTAAAGTAGCTTGATAAATATCTACATCCTGAGGGCCTTTTTTGCTGCCATCGTTACCTCTGGAGAAGATGATGGTTTTGCCATCGGGGGTAAAAATGGCGGAGGCTTCGTGTGCATCTTCAGTGTTGAGATTAGAATGCATTCTTCGTGCTTGCCCGGAAAACTCAGTGGTACCATCAAAAATAAATTCATACAGGTCAGTAAATCCGGTGTTGGTGGCTGTATGCATCTTGTTGGCACCACGAGCAGTGGTAAAGTAAAGTTTATCATTGAACAGAAAGGGAGAATATTCAGCATGTTCGGTGTTGAGCTGCTCAATGTTGTATACCTTGTAGTAACTGTCTTTTGAGATTATATCATTAATAACTTTGAGGTTAGCCAATTCAGTTTTGGCACGATTAATCAAATCAAAATTGGTGCCTATGCTAATGTATTGTTTAAACTGTGCTGCAGCACCCTCATAGTTACCTACTGACTTGAGGGCTTGTCCGTAATAAAAGTATGCATCTTCTTCAGATGTTTTCCCTTCTATGGCTTTCCTGTAGTAAGGTTCAGACTCTTGCAAGCGATTTGAACGCCTGTAAGACTCGGCTATGTAATAGTTACATTCTGTTTCCGGGGCGCCGTATTTTAAGGCTTGTTGAAAATAATCAATAGCCAATTGGTATTCTGCCTCTTCATAGTCCTTTTTGGCCAAATTCATGTATTTGGTAGCCTTAGGAGTACAAGCGTTGACTAAGATTAAAACCAAAAAGTAGAGAAAGAAGATATTTTTCATTCGTTCTAAAAATTTACGAAATTCAATCTTATATAAGTACTTATTTTCTGACTGTGCGCAATTTAAACAAAAATCCAATACTGAATAGGATTTTTTGCGAAAAAAGTTTGTTCAAATTGTAATTTTATTATACGCCCGATATGTACGATGTGCTATCTGATTCAGATCTTTTATCGGTTTGTTTTTATACAGAAAGCATGTGCACGAAGTGGGAGTCGAGCTTTTTTTATGCGGCATGCATTTATCAGAAATAACGTTTCAGCCATGTTTGCTCAGCAGGTTTGAGCCATGTGTTGTTCAATTCTTTCAATGTGTGAATACTGTTGTCGTAGATGAGAGTACTTTTAGCAAAAACATTATTCTTTATTTTTTGGGCAATAGTAGATATATGTTCAATGTAAATTTGTTCATCGCTCATGTAAGCCACAGATAGGCGATCGAAAAAATTTAGCCCGTAATGATGTTGTATGGATTTTACGAAATGTACTTGTTTATCTATCGAACAGCCACCGGGATTTACGGTGGTTGTATCAACGGCAAAAATTAAAAAAAGACGATGTATGACTTCAGCTTGTGCACATAACGGCTGTTCGTGGCTTTTCCAGTTGCGCACAAATTCATTTGCCTGCTTTTGTATCTCCTGAACTTCTTCATGAGTCAGAATGCGGTTTGCCTGATATATCCATATCCTCGCTTCTGAAGGTAAAGTAGGGAAGTATGTAGTGGAAACAATAGTATTCATGTTATTACAAACATTCGTTCATGGCGATTAGTTCGGCTATGTCGTATACTTTTACTTCCGATTGTTTTTCTTTGTTTTTCACCCCATCAGTCAGCATGGTCATACAAAAAGGACAGTTAGCAGCAATAATGTTTGCACCGGTTTGTAAGGCTTCTTCTATGCGTTCTATGTTGATGTCTTTGTTGCCTTTTTCGGGTTCTTTAAACATTTGAGCGCCTCCGGCACCACAACAGAGTCCGGTAGTTTTGCAACGTTTCATTTCTACCAATTCGGCATCGAGAAGCTCCAGCACTTTTCTTGGTGCCTCATATATGTTATTCGCCCGCCCCAGATAACAAGAGTCATGGTAAGTTATTTTTTTTCCTTTAAATACTCCACCTTCTTTCATTTTGATTTTACCTTCATCAATGAGGTTTTGTAAAAATGTGGAGTGATGTATTACCTCATAATTACCGCCCAATTGGGGGTATTCGTTTTTTATGGTATTAAAACAATGAGGGCAAGTAGTTACTATTTTTTTTATGTTGTATGAGTTGAGAAGTTGTATGTTGGAGATGGCCTGCATTTGAAAAAGGAATTCATTGCCGGCGCGTTTTGCAGGATCACCGGTGCATGACTCTTCTGTTCCCAGCACAGCATAATTGATTTGAAGTTTATTCAGAATTTTCACAAAGGCCACAGTTATAGCTTTTGCTCTTTCATCAAAAGAACCGGCACATCCCACCCAAAAAAGCACTTCCGGAGCTTCTCCTTTTGCAGCTAAGGTTGACATCAAAGGTATATTAGCCATGTTAAATTTTATTTTTCGTTAACAAATTAAAACAATTTTTACCACTTAATACGTTAGATTTGCATTTATGGCCGATGATTTTTACAAATATTTCGTCATCATAGTTTCCAGCATGTTTAAATTTGTGCTTGGCCCTATATTAGGCAATGAGATGAATGTGCCGGTATGGCTTACGGCTATACTCACAGCAACTGGAATGATGTTAAGTGTTACTATTTTCACTACTGTATTAGGAAATATTTTTCATCAATGGGTAAAAAAAACATTTTTCAAAAACAAAAAACTATTTACAAAAAGTAATCGCAAGAAGGTGCTCATATGGAAAAAATATGGAATGGCCGGAGTAGCTTTTCTTACTCCTCTCATCTTTACCCCTATTGGTGGAACGCTAATAGCAAACTCCTTTGGTGAGAATAAGCTGAGGATAGTTACATATATGCTGGTCAGTGCCACCATATGGGCCGTAGTACTTTCTTTATTGATTTCATTATTCCCTTCGCTAAGCAGCTACTTGCAGTTAAAGATACAATAATCTCCTTTCATGCATTATCTTCTTATTGTATGCTTCCGAAAAATCTTGGACTCGCAAAGTGATAGAAACATTACAAACGAATTGGCTCTCTGCTGCATTTGACAAATCCTATGCATCAGGAAGAATTTGCTGAGATCCCGACAAGGATGGCGCTGTAGCATAAATAAATTGGGATATTCACATTTGTTAAAAAATCATTACGATATACCACCTCATCGTTTTTACATCACTGCTTGCGAGGGAGGAAATGAATCGTTTGTGGAACATAAGCCATTGTATTGTTGTTTTACAAAATAAAGATTTATGGAAAATGCATCACGTAAAGATTTCCTGAAGAAATTATCCATGGGATTATTGGGATGGGTGGCTTTGCCGCATGACTCTCATGGCAGATTTTTAAAGAGCGAACAACGTAAAGAGGAAGAAATGCAACAAGAACATAACACAATTATCAAGAAAAAACCCATGGGTTTTTCATGGGATACCTTAGATCCGTTTTTATTTTGTGTGCATCATGAAGACCATTTTCCGAAAGGTAATGATGAAATGGGGCCTGATGCCTCTTTGTTAAAGGGTAGAAACATAGGCGATGATTTTATCATTAAAGATGGTTGGCGCATGTATCATGGCAGTAAAGTACCGGGATTTCCAGGGCATCCTCATCGTGGATTTGAAACCATCACCATAGTGCGAAAAGGCCTGGTAGATCATGCCGATTCCATGGGAGCATCAGGACGCTACGGAGAGGGCGATGTACAATGGATGACGGCCGGAAAAGGTGTGCAACACTCCGAAATGTTTCCGCTTATACACAAAGACAAAGAAAACCCTTTGGAGTTATTTCAAATATGGCTGAATCTACCTGCAAAAAACAAAATGGTGGAACCACATTTTAAGATGCTTTGGGGCGCAAACATTCCCAAATACAATTACATAGACGGTACCGGCAGGAAAACAACTGTAGAGGTGATAGCAGGAACATTATATGGACAAACCGCCCCGGCTCCCCCTCCCAACTCCTGGGCTGCAGATCCCTCTAATGAAGTGGCCATATATAATATGATACTCGAAACCGGCGCGACATTTGTATTACCCAAAGCTTCTTCAAGTGTAAACCGGGTGGTTTATCTTTACCAAGGCATGAGCATCCATCTGAACGATGAAGAGCTGAAATATTATCATTTGGCTGTTTTGAACTCATCAAAAGAAGTAGAAATCAGAAATAGTCTGACACAACCAGCACGCATACTCATGTTACAAGGTAAACCCATTAAAGAACATGTTATTCAATACGGGCCTTTTGTAATGAACACTAAACAAGAAATTCATCAGGCCTTTGAAGATTATCACAGAACTAAATTTGGTGGATGGCCATGGGAGAGGTTAGACCAAGTGCATCCCCGATCAGAAGGCCGTTTTGCCCGACATGCTAACGGAACTTACGAAAAAGGAATTTAGTCTGTTTTATTTCTAAAATAAATCAACCTAAATACAGAGCCCTCCATCTGGCAACAGTAAACTCATTTGCTATAATAACTTATACCATTTATCTTTGCAGCCACTTTAACCCCAAATGTGCTTTTAAGCCGTTCAGGATTTTAAATACAATCGGGGTTGATATGTCCTCTGTTGGGCAAAGTATTTTAATTCAAAACATAAACTTTCTATAACGTTATCATGTCTGCTGTACTCACACAATACCCGCTATCTGAAAGGCTAAATGCTCTTTCCGAATCTGAAACATTGGCCATGACCAAAAAAGCACGTGAGCTTGCCGCTCAAGGCCATAAAGTAATAAGTCTAAGCGTGGGCGAGCCCGACTTCCAAACTCCTCAACACATAAAAGACGCTGCAAAAAAGGCCATAGACGACGGATATACATTCTATTCGCCCGTACCGGGCTATCCTGAACTGCGCTCTGCCATAGCAGATAAGCTAAAGCGAGAAAACCAACTCGATGTGACCGCAGAAAACATCGTAGTATCTACCGGAGCAAAACAATCCATCGTTAACGTGCTACTCAGCCTCATTGGCAGAGGAGACGAAGTAATCATATTTGCACCTTACTGGGTGAGCTATGTAGAAATGGTAAAGCTTGCAGAGGGTACTCCTGTTGTCATTTCCGGCACTATTGAAAATGATTTCAAAGTTACTGCCGCACAAGTAGAAAAAGCCATCACTCCGAAAACCAAAGCTATACTTTTCTCAAGCCCTTGCAATCCCACGGGTTCGGTGTTTTCAAAAGAAGAACTCATAGAGATAGCAAACGTAGTAGCTAAATATGACAACATATTTATTATTGCCGATGAAATATACGAATACATCAATTTTGAAGGATCGCATTTCAGCATAGGAAGCCTGCCACAGGTAAAAGACAAAACCATAACCGTAAACGGCTTCTCCAAAGGCTATGCCATGACCGGATGGCGTGTGGGCTACATAGCTGCTCCAAAATGGATAGCAGCTGCTTGTGATAAAGTGCAGGGACAAGTAACCTCCGGCACCTGTTCTATTGCTCAAAAAGCTGCCTATGCAGCCATTACCGGCGATCTCACGGCTGCCAAAGAGATGACAGCTGCATACAAGAGAAGAAGAGACCTTGTGCTGGATCTCATAAAACAAATACCCGGATTAAAGGCTAACAAACCTCAAGGCGCTTTCTACATTTTCCCCGACGTAAGTGCATATCTGGGAAAAACCTTCAATGGTAACAAAATTGAAAAAGCCAGCGACCTTGCTATGTATCTGCTGAACGAAGCTCACGTATCATGCGTAGGCGGTGATGCCTTTGGCGCACCTAACAACATACGTATATCTTTCGCAGCTTCTGACGAAAACCTGAAAGAAGCTTTGCACCGGATAAAAGAGGCTTTGATTAAACTTTCATAGAGATAACTTCAACATCCGTTTTTAAACCTTCGGTAAGGTCTGTCAGCCGAAGGTTTTTTTTGTTACTTTTAACCCAAAATGAACAACACTTACACCTCAATAGAACAACTTTTTGAAACATTCAACCGACTGAAAGTGCTCGTAGTCGGCGATGTGATGATTGACTCCTATTTGTGGGGAAAAGTAGAACGCATATCCCCCGAGGCTCCGGTACCTATAGTGAACGTTCAGAAAAGAGAAATACGACCCGGCGGAGCTGCCAATGTAGCACTCAATTTAAAATCTTTAGGAGCTACCCCCCTACTGGTGTCCGTTGTCGGAAAGGATGATGACTCCGAAAAATTTATCCAGTTGCTCAACCAACACCACATTGACGCAGACAATATCATCAGAAGTGCAAACAGAATAACTACCATAAAACACAGAATTTTATCCGGTGCTCATCACTTATTGCGCGTAGACCAGGAAACCGATTCGGAAATAACTCCGGAAGAAAAAGAAATCCTATTCAACAAAATACATCGTTTGGTGCATAAATGCGATGTTTTGTTGTTTCAGGATTATGACAAAGGAGTGCTCACAGCCGACATCATAGAGAGGATAATTCAAACTGCTGAGGCAGCAGGTGTGCCTGTGGTAGTAGATCCGAAAAAAAGAAACTTTCTTGCCTATAAAAATGTCACCCTGTTTAAACCTAATAAAAAAGAAATGCGAGAAGGGTTAAAGATAGACTCTGCTCTCGATACCATCGAAGATATAGAGCATGCTGTGCAACTATTGAAAGAAAAAATATCTGCAAAAAACATTCTCTTAACCTTATCTGAAAAAGGCGTGTACATACAATCCGAAAAGCATAAACATCACATACCCGCGCATGTAAGGCAAATCGCCGATGTATCCGGTGCCGGCGATACAGTAATATCAATAGCAGCTCTGTGCGTTGCATTAGGATTAAGTGCGGAACATACAGCTATACTCTCAAACCTGGCAGGAGGTATTGTGTGTGAGTATGCGGGTGTAGTACCTATTGATAAAGACAGGTTGAAATATGAAGCTCAGACAAAGATTATGTGGAGTTAACCCTTTAATACCCGAAATCATTTCACTTAAACCCATTTTAGTCATTTAAACCCGGATTCTTCAGTTGAATATACAATTTCACACTGATTTTTTCCTTCAATATCGAATTTTCAAGGAGTTTTCGAAAGAGATTTCTTTTTTGATGTAAACAAAACTTACATAAAAAATGGGCTACGAATACACGGACAAATGTGTTACCCCTTGGGGTGGGATACTACCGATACTACCGAACAAGAAGGTACTGAAAATGTCCGTTCCATTACAACGAAGGCGATGGTTTGACGGTTTGTTTTCAAATATTAAACCATCTCCATGGCCTTTAAGCCTTCAAACTTAACCTCAACTGAAAAATCCGGATTTAAGCATTTAGACGGCCTTACTCAATGTTGTAGGCATCATACAGGGTTATTTAGTGTTCCGATACAATATTAATCGCAATGGGAAAACGGTATTATTTTTTCTCAGCTCTAAACAGTACTGTTTTTGTGAGAACTCAGGCTGGCGGCTTCATACTCCATATAAAGTTCCTCCCATTCATTCTGCAATTGTTCTAATTTTTTTTTCAGTTGTATTAAATATGTATTTATGGTTTTCAATTCTTCAGGTTTGGTGTATAGGGTAGGGTCAGTAAGTTTCATTTCCTCTGCCGCAATATTTTTCTCTGTTTCGGTTATTTGATTCTCTTTGTCGGTAATTTGTTGTTTCATTTTGTTTAGTTCATGGGTAGTAGCATTGAAATTTCTTTTTGTCTGTGTAGTTGTAGATTCTGTTTTTTTGGGCTTTGCCTCATTGTGTACAGCCGACTGCTCAGGTTGCCTGGAGGAAATCCAATCAACGTACTCTCTGTAGGTGCCCGGATATTCTTTTATCTGGTAATTATCTATGTACCATATTTTGTTGGCAATTTCAGATACAAATTGCCGGTCGTGCGATATACACACGAAAGAGCCTTGATACTGCTGAAGAGCCTGCGTCAAAATATTTACAGATTGAATATCCAAATGGTTGGTAGGTTCGTCCAGCAGCAGAAAGTTTGCTTCAGAGAGGAGCACCTTAGCCAGTGCTACACGAGATTTTTCGCCGCCGGAAAGCACTTTTATTTTTTTGAATACATCATCGTCTGAAAATAAGAAACATCCTAAAATCGATCTCAGTTCAGTTTCGGTTTTATCAGTTCCCATTTCTTTAAGTTCGTCCAGGAGAGTATTCTCCAGGTTCAGTGCTTCCAGCTGATGTTGGGCGAAAAATGAAATAATCACATTGTGACCGGTGATTCTCTCGCCCAGTATGGGCTCAGTACCTGCTAAAATTCTTAACAGAGTAGATTTACCTTTTCCGTTAGCTCCTATCAAGGCAATTTTATCGCCACGGTCTATGCGAATGGAAGTCTTATCAAGTATGGTAATATCACCATAACGTTTTGAAACCTCTTTCAGCTCTATGATATTTCTTCCGGGGTTAATTTTAAAATTAAATTTGAAATGTACTTTTGCCGATTCGTCAACCACTTCAGGTATAAGTTCGAGTTTTTCCAAAGATTTAATTTTAGATTGCACTTGCCGTGCTTTGCTGGCTTTGGCTTTAAATCGGGCAATGAAGCGTTCAGCTTGTCGTATTTTTGCTTGCTGGTTGTCATAAGCATTTTGCTGTATTTCTTTTCTGAGCTCTTTTTCTTTCAGATAATAGCTATAGTTGCCGCTATATACATTCAATTTAGATTGAGATACTTCAACGATAGTTTTTACACAATTGTCGAGAAAGCATCTGTCGTGCGATACGATGATGACCGCGCCCTCGTAGTTTGCAAGATAGTTTTCCAGCCATTGAATGGAAGGCATATCCAAGTGGTTAGTAGGCTCATCAAGCATGAGTAACGAGGGCTTGGAAAGCAGCATTTGAGCCAGCATTACACGCATACGCCAACCACCGGAGAAAGTTCGCAAAGGTTTGTTCAGGTCTGCAGTAGAAAAACCAAGACCCTCTAATATTTTTTCAGCATTCGATTGAAGGGTGTACCCTTCCAATATTTCAAAGCGTTCCTGAAGTTTAGACAGCTTCTCCATCAAATCGTCTGAATAATTTTCTTCCATCTGATGAAGCACTTCATCTATTTGTTTCTGTACTTGCATGGCTTCATGGTAGGCCATCATAGCAATATGCAATATAGGTTCATCACTCTCATACGAGAGTAAATCCTGATTTAAAAAACCTATTGTGCAATCGTTGCTTTTAGATATTTCACCTTCGTCGGGTGTATACTCACCGTTGATCAGACGTAGTAAAGTAGATTTTCCGGTTCCGTTTGCACCGATGAGGCCAATCTTATCTTTAGGCTTTATGTGCAACGATACTTCATCGTACAAAACACGACTGCCAAAGAAAAAAGATAATCCGTTTATGGTAAGCATGCCGACACTGAATAGTTGTGGTTATGATGTAAATAATACCTGCTTGCTGCTTGTACACTTCGCATAGGGGCAAGTATATGTAAAAACATTTGTTGAAATTTATGGTTTTATTTTCACTGCTTTCAGCATGTTGTGCTGTTTAGTGCCCCAATGGTAGCCCAACTCGAAAGGTAATTCCTTAACCTTTGAAGAGTCAGACTCATATGCTTTTCTCAGGTCGGGTTCTTTGATGTGCGGAAAATCTGCCACCGGATCGGCATATCGCCCGTAGAGTTGAATTTTAAATTTCTTTTGATCAAAAAATCGGTAAGCAATGCCGGAGTCATCCTGAAGTATCATATCGCTTTTTTCAAATATTATATTGCGAACAGTCGAAAATTCCTTATAGTGCAGCAAATAAGAAGCCGACTTAAGATATGTGTATACAGTGCCCATATTTTTTAAATAATTTGTCATGGCCACATTTGACCTGAGAGGACCATCCATAAGATCTACTTTAAAATAGTATACGCTGCGAACATCAGTGCTGCCGGGCGCAGATATGAAATCTATGCGCACTCCTTTGACCGATTTAGAATCTTTCTGAGACGCTGCCTCTTCGGTTATTTTTCCTGTAGAGTCAATAGCCACGTATCTGATATTGGTTATGGTATTGCCAGTTCTTTTGAGAAACAAACACATGAGCGGTACTGTGCCATTGACGTTGTATTTTTGTAAGTCACTGATCATTTTCATGGTAATGAAGTAGCTTTTCTTGAATACATCATTTAATGATTTTTCTACAGAGTTGTAATAGTTTTGTCTTTGTAAAGCATTCATTGATTTTATGTCGGGCAGTTCACCAATGGGTTCTAATGCGAGTAAGGTATATGTTTTAGCATTTGGAAAAAGTATGTGTGCGTTCAATATATCCGGGCCGGAAAATGGATAAAATACGTCGGTGGTGCTGTTATATTGCTCAGCATGTTCTGTTTTTGCCCATTCGCGCATTTTAGAAAATCTTTTTTTATCAATGGCAGCCCATACCGAATCAAAAGACTTCGAAAATGATTTCCATGCAGCAGTCGTGTCTATGTAGCTGTATTCGCTACCTGGCTGTTGCTTTATTCCCGCTATGACAGAGGCTATCTGATCAAATTTTTTGTCGTAAGTAAGCGCAATAGATGATGTAGTTGTTCCTTGTTTCTCAGAGGTTTGTTGGGTGTTAGCAGAATCGGCCGATATAGTTTCACTTTTATTTTTATTTTCTGTGCATCCACCGCCAACAATCAAAACGGCAATGAGCTTTACAGCAATGATACTTTTATAGTAAGAGTTCATATTCTTAACAATTTGAGGGCAAATGTAATAATTAAAGATGGTTCAGTATTTAAGATAGGTGAAAAATATTTATGTCTTCATCGAGACATATGAAAGTGTTATTTTAAATAAAGCGATTTTTCAAGATGAGGCATTTTTTTGTTGGGCGCGCCCCTGCGGGGCCGGGCTGTCCGCCACTCCGCTGTCGCTGCGGTATAATATCGCGCTTTTTTCGGAATGATGTTTGCTTCTTTTCTTGTCCATTTTTAACCAGTTTTAGTGCAAACCTGTTTCAGGACAAGACACTTTTAATAAATGATAAAATTTAGTAAATATGTATGAACAAAACTTTATGACACATGCGTAATATTACAATCATTTGTGTATTGATAGCGCTAGTTTTATACAGTGCTTATGTAACAGGGCAACACAGATGCTTATCCCAAAAAGAACTATATGAGCGAGCCAAAAGATATACTCCTGACCTGGATCGAAAAATAGCTTTGCAAAAAGCCAGGGAACGCGAAGCGGAACTTGATGGCCAATCGCAACGCACTACAACCACCAAAAAAGTGAATGTTGTAGTACATGTGATATACAAAACCGCAGCAGAAAATATTTCTTTAGCACAAATCGAATCTCAGATTACAGCATTGAACAAAGATTTCTCGGCAACCAATGCAGATATATCCAATGTGCCTTCAGCATTTTCCGGTTTAATTGGTAATCCAAACTTTGTGTTTGAGCTGAAAGGTGTAACGCGTAAGAGCACTACCAAAAGTAGTTTCACTATCTCTGATGACGATGAAAAAGCCTTGAAATTATCAATGTTTGGCGGCACAGATGCATGGCCTCCTGACCGCTACTTGAACATATGGGTGTGTAACATCTCAGGACCTACTCTGGGGTATGCCTATGGCAGTGCAGCTGCCGGTGAATGGTACGATGGAGTGGTAATTTCATACAAAGCTTTTGGCACAATGGGCACTGTTACCTCACCCAATCATTTGGGGCGTACCGCTACCCATGAAATAGGCCACTACTTCGACTTGAATCACATTTGGGGCGATGACGAGGATGAAACCAATAAATGCTCCCGTAGTGACGGCATAAGCGATACGCCAAACCAAAGTGTTGCAACCTATGGTTGCCCGAGTTTTCCTTTGTATGATGCATGTACCCCTTCCGGTAATGGTGTCATGTTTATGAACTATATGGATTATGTAGACGACAATTGTATGCACATGTTTACGGCAGGGCAAGTTACGGTTATGCGCAACACTTATAATAATCATCGGCCTAATTTAGGTGCTAATGTTACTTCATTGGTATCTTCAACTTCTCAAGATCATTTATTTGTATATCCCAACCCATTCAATGAACAAATCATCATTGAGGGCAACTGGACTACTGTTGAACCTTATACCTTTAAATTGGTGAATCAACTGGGCGTGGTTGTGTATTCTTCAACAGAAAACATGAGTGAATATCTGAACAAAACAATAAACCTTTCGCATTTGCAGTCTGGAATTTATTATCTCATTATCGAAAACTCCATAGAAACATACACCAAAAAACTAGTGAAGAAATAAACTTTAATAAGTTGGTTTATTTCTTCTCCGGCACAAATAGCGGATTTTTGCTAAGGCTATCTTTGTATTGCTCTTTGTATTTATCTTTGATAGAATTAGCACTCTTCTCCTTATGATTTTTATTATCTTTCGTGAGAGTGGCATCTTCTTTATCTTTCATAGCTTCAGTCGTATTTTCCTCTACAACAGAATTAGACTCTGTCACGATAGGCTGCTCAGAAGCTGTGTTGTTGGTTTTTATATACATCTTTCTTACAGTATTTCTTCTATTACTTATTTGCGATTTTTTCGATTGTTTATTTTCTACTGATTCCAATGGGGTATTCTTTTGTATGTTATCTGTGTTTCTGTAAGTATTCGTATCGGTACTGGCAGTAGTAACAGAGTCTGAAAAGAGTTCGTTTCGGTTTTCAGTGGTTGATTTTTTGAGTATCATTATGCTGAATACAGCTATTGCTGAAATACCTAAAGATATACCTGCCGCCATTTTATATATCTTCGAAAGCTTCGTATTATGAAGCTCTCTTTGATAGCGTACCTGAATCTTTTCCCATAGATGGTCAGGAGGCTCCACAGTATAGGACTCCAGTTTACTCCGATAAAACCTCTCTATTTCGTTTACATCCTCTGTATGCATTTACGCTTTTATTTTATTGTGTTTTTTATGTAATTCGATTAAAATATTTTTAGCCTTGGCAACTTGTGCTCTACAAGTAACCTCGCTAATTCCTAGCAATTCAGAAATTTCTTTGTATGAAAAACCTTCTATCACGTGCATATTGAATATTATACGTTTACCTTCAGGCAATTGCTGTATGAAAGACAACATATCGTCATATTCCATTTTGCCGGTAGCCGATTCCTCTGCCTTTACTTCATCTATGACGTCATCCACATCAAAAACGTTTCCCCATCTTTTATTTTTTCTTAGCTCTGTGAGAATATTGTTTACAGTTACCCTTCTCGCCCAACCCTCAAAAGAACCCTCAAAATTGTATTTTTTGATGTTGAGAAAAATTTTAACGAAAGCATCCTGAAGCCAATCTTCTGCTTCGGCACGTATTTTTGTATAACGTAAGCACACAGCAAATAATTCAGAAGCTAATAGTTTGTACAACTCCCTTTGTGCAGATGCATCGTTTTTTGCGCATTTCCTAATTAAATCGTCGGAAATCATCTAAAAATTTATAATAAATTTAGCAACTCTTACCAAATTTAACCAAATATTTACTGTCATACAACTTATATTAGTGTCTTGTCTCCGAAATAGGTTTACACTAAAACTGGTTGAAAATGGACAAGAAAAGAAGCAAAATTATTCAAAAAAGCGCGATATCATACCGAAGGGGAGCATCATCTACATACAGCCGATGTTGAATAACAACTTGAGCAAGCGATATACGTGGAAACTTTACACCGGCCAAGCGGAAGAGAAAGGACATCTGCTCCGCTGGATGCGAAGCCTGAGTATGTGGAACAACCTGAACCTAAACGTACCTATTGAAACCAAATATTCGAAAATTTGAAGCAAAACTACAACGATGGCAAACCAACAGAATAGCCAAGAAGAATCATTTGAAATATTGCAGCTCAAAAAGCGGATTGAGCTATGCTATGTTAACTCAGATTTTTCAGTTAAGTGTCAGGTTTGGAGGATTAAAGGCCATTCAGATTTTTTTGATATTCTCGAATAAACCACCAACCCCTTACCCTCTTTCAGTGGTACTTACCTT
>JANWYS010000001.1:24702-99404 GCA_025054875.1 Cytophagaceae bacterium
GGCTACGCCTCCGCTCCGTTCCCATTCATGCAAGTATGTAACAAATAAAAAAAGTACTATGTTTGTAAAAAAAACAACTACACTTCATACACACTTTTTGGGATACTACCCAATTTTTGTTTCGAAAATTGATAATACTAATATCATCCGATTATGAGCCATTTTCATCCAAACGATTCTACTATTACTCACAGCGTTTGTGCAATGATTACTTCGATCTTCCGGCAAGCCCAACTCATCAAGAATCTTCCTGATGCTTGTCTTGTTAAGCAGTCGCTTCATTTCTAGCATCCCACCCCAAGAGGGAATATATTTGTCCGTAAATTCGTAGTCTAATTCTTAATGCAAGCTTTGGTTATATCACAAAAAAGAAAATTCCTTTCGAAAACTCCTTTAAAATTCCATATTGAAATGAAAAAACTGTGTTGAAATTTTATACACAACTGAAAATCCGGATTTTTACAACTATGTCTTGGGGAGAGAGGTCACGAGCGGATTCGAACCGCTGTAAAAGGTTTTGCAGACCTCTGCCTAGCCTCTCGGCCACGTGACCCACTTAAATCATGCCTGCAAAGGTAAAAGAATTTGTTGCTATGTCAAATTTATGATAGCATATTTAGTTGGGACATGGGGTATCGCTCAGCAATATTCACCATGGTAGCATAGGCTATCGCTTTCATCTCCGCTTCTTTTCTTGTCAATTTTTTAACCAGTTTTAGTGTAAACTTGTTTTCAGGACAAGACAATTTTTACTTAGTCACCCAGCTCTTTACTTCATCTAATGTAGGATTCGCAACTTCAAGTTTTAGTTTTTTGCGCATTCCGCATAAATCGTTAAACAACTTGTTGGGGTTTACAGCCCTAAATTGCTCTAAGCTATTGATGCCAAGCTTCGCCAATACAGGCAACCAGTGTTCAGGTATACCGGTTTGCAATATTTCTGCATTATTTGCTGCATGAACTTTTTCCGGACGCATCTGAGGGAAAAACAATACATCTTGTATCGAATGGGAATTGGTCATTATCATAGCTAAGCGGTCTATTCCAATACCCAGCCCTGCACAAGGAGGCATGCCATATTCGAGTGCACGGAGAAAATCTTCGTCCAGCACCATGCTTTCGGTGTCGCCACGTTTACCCAATTCAAGTTGTTCTTCAAAGCGCTTGCGTTGGTCAATAGGGTCGTTGAGCTCAGAGAAAGCGTTGCAGATTTCTTTACCGTTGCATATAACTTCAAAACGCTCTACAAGACCGGGTTTGCTGCGATGTTTTTTGGCAAGGGGAGACATTTCTATGGGGTAATCAGTTATGAATGTTGGTTGTATTAAGTGAGGTTCACACATATTGCCAAATATTTCGTCTATGAGCTTGCCCTTGCCCATAGTATCGTCTATACGTATATTGAGTTTATTGCATACTTCTTTCAGCTGGGGTTCTTCCATTCCGGAGATATCTATTTGGGTGAAATGTTTTATGGCTTCGAACATAGTGTACCGTTTCCATGGGCGTTGAAAACTGATGATGTGTTCGCCCACTTTTACCTCGGGCTTACCATGTAGTGTTATGGCTACTTTTTCAAGCATTTCTTCTACAAGGTCCATCATCCACAGGTAATCTTTGTAAGCCACATAGAGTTCCATTAGTGTGAATTCAGGGTTGTGGAATCTGGACATACCCTCGTTACGGAAATCTTTTGCAAATTCATATACGCCATCGAATCCTCCCACAATAAGCCTTTTCAGATATAACTCATTAGCAATGCGTAGATATAAGGTCATATCTAATGTATTGTGATGTGTTTTAAACGGACGCGCACTGGCTCCTCCATATACTGGTTGTAGTATGGGTGTTTCTACTTCCAGATAATTACGGTCATTCAGAAATTCCCTTATGGCATTTATCATGCGTGTTCGTTTTACAAACACATCCCGTATTTCAGGATTTACAATCAGATCTACATAGCGTTGCCGGTAGCGTTGCTCGGGATCTGAAAATGCATCATAAACGATTTCATTCCCATGTTCATCGGATGCCTTTTTTACTATGGGCAGTGGCTTGAGCGATTTTGCCAACAGCTTGAAAGAAGTAACGTGTATGGATATTTCCCCAACCTGAGTAGTAAACACATAACCCGTCACCCCTATAATATCGCCGATGTCGAGCATTTTCTTGAAAACTACATTATACAGATCTTTGTCTTCGCCCGGGCAGATATCATCGCGACGTACATATATTTGTATGCGACCTGTACTATCCTGTATTTCACAAAAAGATGCATTACCCATGATACGACGGCTCATGATACGGCCCGCAATGGATATATTTTTATAGTCCGTTTTTCGTTTTTCGTAGTTCATCAATATATCACGGGCACTGACGTTTACATGAAATTGTTCTGCCGGATATGGATCTATGCCTCTTTTAATGAGCGCTTCACGATCTTGCCGTCTCAATATTTCTTGTTCGCTTAATGAGTTCATATGTTATGTATGAATAAATTGGTAGCAAAAATAGTGGAGTAAGCGAGGAATACAAAAAAGTTACCGACAAGGCATGGATGTTGATTAAAACCTGTTACAGCTAAAATGCAATATGTTTGTTGTGTTATTTTTTTATGAAATTTCTAAGCGTTGATGTTGACCTTTTCCTGGCTCTTATCATATTCGCTTAGCGGCAGGCAAGTACACACAAGATTTCTGTCGCCATAAGCATTGTCAACTCTGGATACACTCGGCCAAAATTTATTACGCCTGAGATAAGGTAGCGGATAGGCTGCTTTTTCTCTGCTATAAGGTTTATCCCATGTATCGGATGTAACCATGGAAGCTGTATGTGGTGCATTCTTCAACACGTTGTTCATTTTGTCGGCGTGTCCGTTTTCGATTTCTGATATTTCTTCACGAATTTTTATCATTGCCTCACAAAAACGATCAAGTTCTGCTTTTGATTCACTTTCGGTGGGTTCTATCATGAGCGTGCCCGCCACCGGAAAAGATACCGTAGGTGCGTGAAATCCGTAGTCCATAAGCCGTTTGGCTATATCTTCCACTTCAATATTTACAGAATGTTTAAACGCACGACAATCCAAAATAAACTCGTGGGCACATCTTCCGTTTTTTCCGGTGTAAAGAATGGGGTAATATTTTTCAAGTCTGCTCTTGAGATAATTTGCGTTGAGTATGGCATATTTTGTAGCATTTTTCAAACCTTCGGCTCCCATCATGGATATATAAGCATAAGATATGAGGAGTATGCCTGCACTACCCCACGGTGCGGAAGATACAGCGTTTCCTCCGATACCATCACGTACAGGTATGATAACGTGTGAGGGGAGGAATTTTTTTAAATGTGAAGCTACTGCTATAGGTCCGGCACCCGGCCCTCCACCTCCATGTGGTATACAAAACGTTTTATGCAAATTCAGGTGACATACATCCGCGCCTATTTCAGCAGGGCTTGTGAGTCCTACCTGTGCATTCATGTTTGCTCCATCCATATATACCTGGCCGCCGTAGTTATGGATGAGCTCACAAACATCTTTTATATTTTCCTCAAACACTCCATGTGTAGAAGGATAGGTAACCATGAGACAGGCAAGAGTAGCTTTGTGGGCCTCGGCTTTTTCGCGCAGGTCGTTCATGTCTATATTACCTCTCTCATCACACTTCACTACTACCACCTGCATACCGGCCATCACCGCACTAGCCGGATTTGTACCATGAGCAGACTGTGGTATCAAAGCTACATTACGCTTGTATTCGCCCTTACTTTCGAGATATTGTTTAATCACCATCAAGCCTGCATATTCACCCTGAGCACCCGAATTAGGTTGTAGCGATACAGCGGCAAATCCGGTAATTTCACATAACCAACGCTCCAGTTCATCAAAAAGTTGATGGTAACCTTGTGCTTGTTCTGTGGGTGCGAAAGGATGTATGTTAGCAAATTCCTCATATGTGACAGGTATCATTTCTGTAGTGGCATTGAGCTTCATGGTACATGAGCCTAATGATATCATGGAATGCGTCAAAGAGAGATCTTTGTTTTCTAATGATTTCAGGTAACGCAACATTTCATGTTCTGAATGATACGAATTGAATACCTTGTGAGAAAGGAATTTGCTTTTTCTCATCAGCTCATTAGGTATACATGAAGTTTCTTCTGATTTTGTAATTGATATGTTTTCCGAAAACAAGTCTAACAGATCTTGAATATCATTGAAGCTGGTAGTTTCATCCAATGAAATAAAAATTTCATCGTTCTTGTATCTCAGGTTTATCCGCGCTTTCAGAGCTTTTTGTTTTATAGTGTTTGTATTGTTAGCTTTTATTCTCAATGTATCAAAAAAAACAGGATTAAGTTGAGCATATCCAGCTTTTTGCAATGCGTTTGCCAACAAGCATGTTTTTGAATGTATCTCCCCGGCAATAAATTTTATTCCTCTCGGGCCGTGATATACGGCATAAGCTCCTGCTATCACCGCCAGTAACACTTGTGATGTGCAAATGTTGGATGTAGCTTTTTCGCGTCGTATATGTTGCTCACGCGTTTGTAAAGCCATACGATATGCCGGATTACCTTGTGCATCTACTGATGCTCCAATTATTCTCCCGGGAATCACTCTTTTATACTCATCTTTTGTAGCAAAAAAAGCTGCATGTGGCCCTCCATAACCTATAGGCACACCAAAACGCTGTGAAGAACCCACTACTACGTCGGCTCCCATCTCTCCCGGTGGTTTTATAAGCACCATGCTCATCAGATCCGAAGCTACGCATACCAACACACCGTTTTCATGCGCACGGGAAATGATCGCTGTAAGGTCTTTTATCTCTCCGTTTGCATCAGGATTTTGGAGTATCATGCCGTATACAGACATGTCTGAAAAATCCTTTTCATCAATTTGTTTTACAACAAGGTTTATACCCAATGGCAATGCCCGCGTTTTGAGTACATCTATTGTTTGCGGAAAGCAAGCGTCGGATACTAAAAATGTATTAGCATTTTTCTTTTTGTTGTCGCGCAAGGCATATAACATTGTCATGGCTTCAGCTGCAGCAGTGGCTTCATCAAGGAGCGATGCATTTGCAATTTGCATACCGGTAAGGTCGCTTATCATGGTTTGATAATTCATAAGTGCCTCAAGCCTGCCTTGTGCTATCTCTGCCTGATAGGGTGTATATGCCGTGTACCATCCCGGATTTTCCAAAATATTTCGTAAGATGACATTGGGAGTAACAGTGCCATAATAGCCCAATCCTATATAAGTACGCCATACCTCGTTTTTTTTTGCCAATTGCTTTATATGACCTATAAATTCTCTTTCACTTTTTGCGGGAGGTATGTTCAGTGTATGTTTTATTCGGATAGAATGAGGCAATACTTCATCTATTAGTTCGTCTAAAGATTCTACTCCTACTACTCTGAGCATTTCTTTAAGACTCTCTTCGTCTATACCTATATGTCTTCTCTCAAAAATTGTGGGATTCATGTTTTGTCTTATCTAATTCTTAACCATATCTTAACAAAATTAATGGAAAGAAAATTTTAGAGTAGCTATGTGTATAACTTTTAGAGCTTGCTCAGATTTATGAAAACAAGTTTGTGAAAAGATGAATATACTTATGTTTGCATCATGAACAAAGCGAATAAGTTTTGAAAGAGCGAATACAGAAAAAATACGTTACCATTGTAAACCGGCATTATCCGCCTAATCCCGGCATTACAGGAGAATCAGCTTGGGACCTGGCAAAATATCTCATAGATAATCATGATGTTGAGGTACGAATAGTTTGCATAAAAAAAAATGACGAAGGAGGAGGAGCCATAAGGAAACCCGTAGGAAAAGTTTATGCCATACCCACACTCTATAAAGGAAAACATTCCGTGTTTAAGTCTGTCGCCGGAATAACAGATGGCTTGTTATTGATTTTGACTTCTCTGTTTGTCCGAAAGGGGAAAATAATATGCATGACCAGCCCCCCTCTCCTACCCTTCTGGGCATCGCTTTTTTACAGGCTTTTCAGAGTTAAGTGGTTTTTTTGGTCAATGGATTTATTTCCTGAAGCATTTGCAGCAGCTAAAAAAATGGAACCTCATTCATGGTTATATAAAATCATTTTAAACATCACTTATAGTTACAAACCTGAATTGCTCATATCCCTTGGCCCCAATCAGTGTAAGTATATATTGAATCATTACAAAGCTAAACCTGAATTTGTAATATTACCTTGTGGTGTTTTCATAGAATATGCAAAGGATACTACTACACCTGATTGGGCAAAGCATGACGGTAAAATTATATTCGGCTATTGCGGCAATTTAGGCACGCCTCATTCTGTTGAATTCTTGAAAAGCTTTATTGAGTGTATGAATCCCTCCAGGCATCACTTGGTGCTGGCCTTGTATGGTATACATGCTCAAGAAATTCTAAGTTTTGCGAAAAATAAAAGCAGTATAAGCATAGTGCCTCAGGTGCCACGCACATTGCTGCATCATATAGACGTTCACCTTGTAAGCCTGTTGCCGGAATTTAATCACACTGCAGTGCCCTCTAAAGGAATGAGCGCCATATGCACGGGCGGTACAATGTTATTTTGTGGCACAACAGATTCCGATACTTGGCATTTGCTTAAAGACGCATCATGGTTGATAGATTTGAAAATGGATATGAAGGAACAACTAGAAATTTTTTTTGCATCCATCACACACGAAGTACTTGCCGGTTATAAATCCAAAAGCCTCCCCTTAGCCAATAGCCTTTATGACATGCAGATGCAGGCATATGCAAAAATTTATCGTTGTTTGTAAACAAATGTTGTTTCAAACTTCTCATGTAATGATAAATGATTATATAAACTTATAAGAAAACATGTAAAGACGATTACACACTGTATGATGTCTTGATAAAATCAATGTCGGAAAACTTCAATAACTTTTCAACAAAACAATAAAGTAATACCGGATTCCGCATTAGTGAAAAGTATGTCGATTTTTTTTTCATTTGGGCGCGCCTCAATAGGGCCAGGCTGCCCGACACTCTGCTATCGCTTCGGAGTTCCGCTATAGCTCGGCACTGGCCTTGCAGGCCATGGCTCCCATCCTATGTACAACATTGGGGTTTGTTGGTGATTTTGAAGAGAAGTTGGTGGGAGATTTATGCGTGTATGTGGGGTAAAGTCTCGTATTGTACCTTCTAAACTTCCCGATTGGAAATCGGCCAGCATTCCCTTGCACAGGTGCTCTCAAAAGTTTTCAGCTTCTTAAGGAAATATAAACCTCCGAAGTAGCTTGCAAAAGGGACTGAGCGGTCTGTTTAAGCTCCTTACTTTTAAGTCTTCAGAGAAACCAAAATAATAAGGTACAAAAAGAAGTTACTCTGTGAGTAGTATAATTACCGTTATTCAAACGTAATGAAAAAATCGGTTCTATGGTGATTTTCTGAAGATATACTCATACACATCCCCGTTTATTGATGAGGTGTGCGAGGTAGCCACCATTTCAAAACCCTTATTCTTTAACAGGCTGGTGAAATCCATGGTTACTCTCAACAAGTATTCATGGTTAATCTCCTTTAGTTCATATTTTTCTAACTTAAGGTCTTCATAAATAATAAATACTCCTTTCTGAACGGAACCAACTCCATTACCAATCACTATGCGAAGTATACAATATTCCGTTTCGTTTTTAAGTGTTTGTGTTTGCGCTTTTGATAAAGTTCCGTAAGAAAATAGCGTTAGAAAAAACAATGTAATGCGAAAAACTTTCATGGAATCATTTGCCTTATGAAATTTAATACATGTTTTACAAAAAAACAAATATGAGCTTAGCATTTAGGACATAAGTGCCTGATAGAAGTATAATATTGGCAATTTTTACGTATTGCAAATATTTGTTATCAAAAACTGAGTGGATTGTTTTTACTGCATAATATCAGGAAGCCTAACGTTCAAAAATTTCATAGCAACAATTTGTAATGCTCGGCGAGCCCAAGTTTATTTGTATTGCATTAAAATGGAATTATGGTCAACATTGTTTTAAGACACCAACTTATTCTCCTCAAGAATTTTTATCAGCAATAAATGTTATCATTTTTTACCCTTTGGATGACAGAGTATCTGCTCTAATCAGTAAAGGTGTTTAGGATGTAAAACAAATTAAGAAGATTTATATTGAGCAATCTCGCATGAAATTGTATATTGCCCCTCATTTTTAATAGAGCAAACTACACACATGGCTGAAGAACATAGCAACATACCTTCCGGTGGTAACATAATACCCATAAACATAGAAGACGAGATGCGAGGTGCGTACATAGATTATTCTATGTCCGTTATTATTTCGCGTGCTTTGCCCGATGTACGCGATGGTTTAAAACCTGTACATCGCCGTATCTTATATGGAATGCAAGAGTTGGGGCTTAACTGGAACAAACCCTACAAAAAATCTGCACGTATAGTTGGTGAAGTCTTAGGTAAATATCATCCTCATGGCGATTCGGCCGTGTACGAAACCATGGTGAGAATGGCACAAGATTGGTCGCTGCGCTACCCCTTGATTGACGGACAGGGCAACTTTGGCTCACCCGATGGAGATACACCCGCAGCCATGCGCTACACGGAAGCACGCATGCGTAGGCTTGCCGAAGAAATGCTCAGCGACATCAATAAAAATACTGTTGATTTTCAACCCAACTACGACGACTCCACCGAAGAACCCACCGTACTACCCTCCAAGGCGCCCAACCTTCTCATAAATGGAGCCACCGGCATAGCTGTAGGAATGGCCACCAATATGGCTCCGCATAACCTGAGAGAAGTAGTAGATGCTACCATTGCTTTTATAGACAACAACGATATTACTATTCCCCAACTCATGCAATACATCAAAGCTCCCGACTTCCCCGGTGGCGCAGTTATTTACGGAACTTCAGGAATAAAAGCTGCGTATGAAACCGGAAGAGGTCGTGTAGTGTTGCGTGCAGTTGCCAAGTTTGAAACTCTGCCTAATGGCAAACAACAAATTATTGTGACGGAAGTGCCTTATCTGGTGAACAAAGACGAAATGATAAAACGCACCGCCGACCTCATTAACGAAAAAAAAATAGAAGGCATTACAGAGATTCGCAATGAATCAGACCGCGATGGCGTACGTGTAGTATACGACTTGCGCAAAGATGCCATTCCTGCTGTGGTTCTGAACAATCTCTATAAACACACAGCTCTTCAAACCACATTCAACATCAACAATGTGGCCCTGGTAAAAGGAAGGCCTATGACGCTCAATTTGAAAGAACTCATAGCGCATTTCGTTGAACACCGCCACGAGGTAGTAACCCGCCGCACAAAATTCGAACTCGAAGAAGCCGAAAAACGTGCGCACATATTACAGGGGTATTTAATCGCATTGGATAACTTAGACGAGGTCATTGCTCTCATTCGCAATTCCCGCGACCCTGAAGAAGCCAAAGCCGGCCTTATGTCTGACTTCCGGATGTCTGAAATTCAGGCTAAAGCTGTGTTAGACCTTCGCCTGCAACGCCTCACCGGCATGGAACGCGAAAAAATAGTAAAAGAACATGAAGAAGTAATGGCTCTCGTCGCCGACCTCAAAGACATACTGGCCAGCAAAGAACGCCGTATGCAAATCATCAAAGACGAACTCATCGAAATAAAAGAACGTTACGGCGACGAACGACGCACTCAAATTGTTCATGCTGAAGACGACATTGACATCGAAGATATGATTGCCGATGAGGAAATGGTAATTACCATATCTCATGAAGGCTATATAAAACGCACACCTCTCTCAGAATACCGCATACAAAACAGAGGAGGCACCGGCTCTAAAGGGGTATCTACCAAAGAAGACGATTTTACCGAACATCTCTTTATAGCCACTGCACACAATTATCTGCTCATATTTACCGAATCCGGAAAGGTATATTGGCTTAAGGTATACAACATACCCGAAGGCAGCAAAACCTCCAAAGGAAGAGCCATGCCAAACCTCATCAACATCGAACCCGGCGACAAAGTGCGTGCCATCATCAATGTGAAAAATCTTGAAAACCCCGACTACATCAACAACAACTTCGTATTGATGTGTACCGAACAAGGCACCATCAAAAAAACATCTCTGGAAGCCTATTCAAGGCCACGTGCCAGCGGCATCACTGCCATCACTATAAATGAAGGCGATCGCCTCATTGGTGCAAGGCTCACTTCCGGAAACGATGAAATTATCATTGCATTAAAATCCGGAAGAGCTATCCGATTTAATGAGGAACAAGTACGCCCCATGGGACGTACAGCCGCAGGTGTGCGAGGAGTAACTCTTGCGGACGAAAACGACAAAGTCGTCAGCCTGGTAGCTGTAAGCAATAAAGAGGTTACTCTTCTGGCTGTATCAGAAAAAGGTTATGGCAAGCGTACCTACCTCAACGACCCTGACGATGGCTCAGAAATTTATCGCGTCACCAACCGTGGCGGAAAGGGTGTAAAAACTCTGAACGTAACCGAAAAAACCGGAAAACTGGTAGCCATATTAGATGTGAACGATAACAACGAAATTATGATCATCACTAAATCCGGACAAACTATCCGTATGGCAGTATCCGACCTGCGGGTGATAGGTCGCGTAAGCCAAGGTGTTCGACTTATAAGACTTAACGAGGGTGATGAAATAACTTCCGTTGCTAAAATAGAGCTGCTCTCCGAAGAAGAACGAAGCCAAAATGTATCCAAGCCTATCGATGAACCCGCTGAAAACGAAGATTTACCCAACGACGAAGAGGAATAATAAATACCATTATTTCTGATTAAAAATATTTGGTATAAACTCCCAAAAGATGTACCTTTGCATGCTCAAAAAAACAAAGAGAGTTGGCAGAGCGGTCGAATGCGGCGGTCTTGAAAACCGTTGACCCTTCACGGGGTCCGGGGGTTCGAATCCCTCACTCTCTACACACATCTCAATTAATTCTCGCACCTACATCTTAAAAATCTCTTTATATTTATTCCATGATATCGGAACCCTTTCATTTGGCAAACCTTTATGACCTCCCCATCTATCTGTTACCGGAGCCTAAAAAAACTTTTGCAAACACATCACAGGCTACAGATAAAACTGCACTTATCAACATTGATTGGTTAATGTTACTCAACAACGATCAAGACTTTTCAAACCCCGAAATAAAAAACTTTTTAGACAAACTCACCCTTGCCATAAAAGCCGACAAAAGTAAAACCATCATTCTTTCCGCTAATACTACAACATGGGGAAATATTACATCACAATACTCCTTTAAATATGTTTTGGCTTTTGGCGTTGTACCCTCCTATTTCGCATTGAAAAACATTCCTGCCAACTACCATGCCTATCCGCAAAATGATTTTACCCTGATAGCATGCGACCCCGCAACAGCCTTGCTGAACAATAAAGACTTAAAAAATAAACTTTGGAATTGCCTCAAATCTCTTTTGTCTTTGTGAACATCATACAAAATAACCTATGAAGTCAGCACTATGGTATTGTTTAGGATTTGTCTGTTGCATAGGTTCCGCAGCACAATCATTAGTTGATCCCGTGCCCTTTGCTAACACCATCTCTGCTACAGAACTTTCCAAACATTTACATGTATTGGCTTCTGATAGTTTAGAAGGCAGAGAAACCGGTGAGAAAGGACAAAAATTAGCGGCTCAGTATATTGCCCAACAATTTGAAAGCTATGGAATCAAACCTCTTCAACAGGTTAGCAGCAATGCTCCTTCTTATTTTCAAAACTTTGTGCTGATAAAAAAACACATTGATAGTATTATCATCACCACTCCAAACAGAACAAAAAAAAAATACCTTGAAGATTTCTTTTCTTATGGCGCTATACACCTCTCCGCCTCTGAAAACTTTGAAGCATACTTTGCCGGATATGGTATAGACGACAAAAAATATTCCGACTATTCTCACTTTAAAAAGAACAAATTCAAAACCTCGAACCCTACCCATCCATCTGCATTTATCATTTTCACCGGAGAGCCCATGTTGAACGGAAAATCCCTGATCACCGGAGACAGCACACTCTCCAATTGGGGTAATGATTGGAGACTCAAAGTATCTACTGCCAAAAGATATGGTGCCACACATGTCTTCATCATTTCCAGGCAAGATGAAAAAACATACTATGAAACTCTGAGAAAAAACAAACATCATTTCGGACAGCCCTCACTCGCCTTTAAAGAAAAATCCAGCTCCATAGGCGCTTTCTTTATAACCCCATCCACTGCAGCAGAATTGCTCGGCATTTCAACGGCTCAACTCTTTGAGCTCAGAGATAAACAAGTACAACTCGTATTATCCGGCAAAAAAATACCTCCCATAAAAAACAACATCCATATAAACGCTTCCTGCAAAACAGATTCTCTCCTTACCGAAAATGTTTTAGGATATATAGAAGGAACGGATAAGAAAGAAGAGCTCATCATCATTACTGCTCACTACGACCACCTGGGTAAAGAAGGAAACACCATCTACTATGGCGCCGATGATGATGCCTCCGGCACCGCTGCCTTGCTGGAAATAGCACAAGCTTTTTCTATAGCTGCACAGTCGGGTTTCAGGCCCAGGCGCAGCATCCTCATCATGCCTGTCACCGCTGAAGAAAAAGGATTGCTCGGATCTCAGTATTACACCGAACACCCTGTATTCCCTTTGAAAAATACAGTAGCTAATCTCAACATAGATATGATCGGACGTGTAGATGATTATCATACCAACGATTCAAACTACGTTTACCTCATCGGCAGTAATCGCTTGTCTTCTGAACTCCATCAGTTGAGTGAACAAGTGAATAACACCTACTTAAAGCTATCTCTGGATTACCGATACAACGACCCCAACGACCCTAACAGATTTTACTATCGCTCCGATCATTATAATTTTGCAAAGCACAACATCCCTGTTATTTTCTACTTTAGTGGCATACATGATGACTATCACAAACCTACTGATACGGTAGATAAACTTCTGTTCGGAAAAATGACCAACATTACCAAACTCATATTCTATACAGCATGGGAACTCGCCCATAGAGAAAACAGAATAAAACTTGATTAATACTCCTTGTTGTAAATTCCAAAACCCAACAAGCCAATCTGTCATTAGCTCATATGGGTGTATCAGGGAGCTCTTCCTCATGAACTTGAAGACAGAGTGATAAACAAACGAAACAGAGTTTCGTCATAAAAAAACAAACTTAGTTCAACCCAGATTAAGCATTGGCAGAAAGTATGGTGAAATGTTTTTTTGTCTTGGGCGCGCCCCTGCGGGGCCGGGCTGTCCGCCACTCCGCTGTCGCTGCGGTGCTCCGCTAAAGCTCCGCACTGGCCTTGCAGGCCATGGCTCCCATCCCTCGCGCAAGTTCTATCGAAATTTTTCAGGTTCATAAGAAAATGCAAACCTCCGAAGTAGCTTGCAAAAGGAACTGAGCAGTCTGTTAGTGTTCCTTTTTGTAAAACCTTTCAGTAGAACAAAAAAGAATGAGTCGCGAAAGTTCGGGCACCGCCCTAAAGGACGGCACCCAGATCAAATCTTTCAAAAAAACTGCCCAATCATCATTTGTCAATGCAACCCATCCATATAAGCTCCGAACCTAAGGCTGAACTTTTTTCTCTAAACCTGAATCTGAGTTCATAATACTCGTAAACGTACAATGTAGTTTGCGGAAATCATAAAATGTTGAGGGCAGCCCAAACCGAACAATTGGCAATGCGGAATTTGTATTAACAGCTCCATGCTCTCTGTCTATAATAAAAAATGTCTCATTATCTGTATAGATTCTCTTTTATGTTGGAAGATTTGAAATGTGATAGAATGGAGTCGTTGGATAGATTATTTCTTCGGACTCTTTCAAACACATAAATGCAATAGAGATGATCATTTAAAACCTTGATGGGTTTTGAAGGTTCAAAATAATTTACCAATTGAAAGTACGGGTTTTTCATTATTTGCTCAATAGGCATACCTCCTTCATTGGGGCCGAAATGTGCGTCCCACACATACAGTTCACCGGGTTCTATTTCATCTTCCGGGTGAGTTTTGTTGTCTATATATTCGTTTACTCTTGTCGAATCAAAAGGGTCAAGGTCTAAGTAATAATAGAAAAAAGGATCATATAGGTGAATTTTTTTATCAGCGTAAACCGATTGTTTGTACCAATCTAAAAATGCTAACTTAGTTTTATCAATATCTGTGTATCTGAATGGAATAGCATACATTATGAAAGGCATTAAGAGAGAAATTACGGCAAGGAAAGTTATAGCATAGGTCTTAATTTTAGTGTAGCTTGTGATGAAACTATCTAAAAAGTTTATCGTTCGGCCGGCAGTTATAGCTGCTAGTGGTAATACGGAAGCCATTACACGTATTAATCCTAATGAGGCTCCGGTGCCTAGCCACCATACTATGGAATGTGCAATAAAGAAACAGGTCCAAATACCCTCTATCAAAAATACATCTGCCTCAATGGTTTTACGCACAAACTGAGAAATAAATTTATATATCGCTATGAATATGCCGCCCACAATTAGAATAGACTGGGGTATGCCAAAAATCATTTTGGTTTGTTTTGCAAAGTGAAGAAGTTCACCAGTGCCGTATAGCGCAGCTGTGTTGCTGTAGGGATTTTTGTTTATGAGCCAGAAAAAATCATTGTATGCAAAATATCCGATAGTCGAATACAATAAAAAACCACATAATAAAAAAGGAATGGCCTTGTATTGACGCATTACAACAAGATAAATTGTAAACATAGGATATAAAACGAATCCCTCTGTGCGTATCAAGAAAAGAAATGATGCAACAATGCATCCTGCCACATATTTTTTTTTCAATAGTAAGTAAACACTAACAACGAGAGCTAAACTAAATAAAGGCTCTGTAAGGCAACTTACCATTACAGGATAATATAGAGGCATAGAAAGAACGATAAAAAACGTAACCCATGAGTAAGAGTGTTTAAGCTCTTTTGCCACAAGATATGCCATCCATGCGGCACACACACCACATAAAACATTAAAAAAAATAACACCTTTAAACCCTAATTGTGCAAAGGGCAGACAAAGTATCGTAAATACAGGCTTTGCCCAATGATCTAAGAGCAATATGGGATACGATGGGCTATATTTTGCAAACTTGTAGTGAGAGTAATTATCTGCGCCACCCTCATAAACTTCAAATTGAAAGGATATGCAGTAATATATCATGAAAGCTAATACCGGGACAAGCGGAAAGTATTTTTGAAATTTCATAAAAGGCAAAACATTTAGTAGAAGAAAATGTAAAATAAAAAAATTAATTTAGGCTCTGAACCAAACTATAGATAAAATGAAGAAATCTTTATTAACCTTATCTGTTTTTGCAATAACTTCTTTTGCTTTCAAAACATCTCCCTCAGGTTTCATTCAATTAAAAGAAACGGGCATGCGTGTGATGTACTACGAAATGAAAGTAGACAACTGCACAGTTACCATAAATGACAAGCCAATGAAAGGCAATAAAATTCAGACTCAAGATCGTGTGAAATTGCTTTTGACGGGAGTATACGGGTTCAGGCGTCAAAAAGGAACCGATAACGTTTTCCCCGCTGCCGAAGTAACGATAACCGATGAAAAGGGAAATGTGCTCTATGAAACTGAAAACATACTGGCTAATGTAGTAGGCGAGGATGGCGTCAGTGAACAAGATGCAAGTGTGCTCAGTTCTTACATTACGGCTAACTCCGATTGGCCTGCAGGTAAATATTATTGGCAGGTAAAATTCTGGGATCTCAACGGAACCGGAGTCATACTCACTGAAATGATGTTAGAGAAAAAATAATCTCATAACACACCTGTGATTAACGGAGCAGCGGGTGGTTATTTGCAGTCTGTATATTTCAGAAAAATATATAGGTAACACAAACTGCAGCTATTACTCCGGCTAAATCAGCGATGAGGCAAGTAGCCAGTGCATATCTGGAATTTTTTATACCTACATAGCCCAGATATACCGATAAAATGTAAAATGTAGTATCGGCGGCACCCTGAAAAATACAGGACAACCTTGCAGTAAAAGAATCGGCACCATAGGTTTGCATGGCGTCCAGCATCATACCTCTGGCTCCCGTACCACTTAGGGGTTTCATGAGTGCTGTAGGTAAAGCATCAACGAATCGAACATCTGCAGAAACGCTCAGTAAAATAAATTTTAATGCGTTCATTATAATATCCATCGCACCGCAACTTCTGAACATGGATATAGCTACAAATATGGCCACCATGTAGGCTATTATCTTTATAGCAGATTCAAAACCTTCTTTAGCACCTTCAATAAACGCATCGTACACATTTATTTTTTTTATCACTCCTAACACGATGAACAGCACAATGATGGAAAATAAAATGATGGAAGAGAAGAGAGAGGATTGTGTGTTGAGTTGCTCTGTACTCAAATTGGAAAAGTAAAAAATAGCCAAGCCTACAAGAGAAGATGTAGCAAGGAGGTATGTGAATACAATTTTGTTGAGTAAATTTATTTTCTGATATATGCTTACGGCCAGCAAGCCGGCCAGCGATGAACAATAAGTAGCTATAAGAATGGGAATAAATACATCGGCCGGATTGGCAGCTCCCTTTGCTGCTCTTGCAGAGATGATACTTATGGGGATTATGGTGAGGCCTGAAGCATTGAGCGTCAGAAACATGATTTGCGCATTGGACGCTTTTTCTTTGTCCGGATTTAATTCTTGCAAGCTCTGCATAGCTTTGAGCCCAAGAGGTGTTGCGGCATTGTCTAATCCGAGCATGTTAGCGGAAAAGTTCATAAGTATGTGCACAGTAGACGGATGGCCTTTAGGTATACCCGGAAAAATGCGGGAGAAAAATGGATTCATGAGTTTGGCCAGCAACTGAACCATGCCGGCTTTTTCAGCAACTTTCAAAAGGCCTAAAAACAGAGTAAGTACCCCGGTGAGGTTTAAAGCGAAGCTAAAAGCATCTTTGGAAGAATCAAACAACGATTGTAACATTTTATTCCATACTTCTGTATCGCCAAACAGGATGAGCTTTACAGATGCTACCAGAAAAGATATTACTATCAAAGACGTCCAAATATAATTTATAGCCATTCGAATAAAGTTATTTCATAAAACTAATTAATTTCACTACTATAAAAAACACAGGATGAATAACCGGCAAATATTTTTAAACCTTATCGCGCAAACCTCTCTCTCTCCTTTGATGTTGGAAATAGAGCGGGGCGAAGGTATATATCTGTACGATGCGACAGGAAAACCTTATATGGATTTGATATCGGGTATATCTGTGAGCAATGTAGGGCACTCACATCCTCATGTGGTGCAGGCTGTGCAGAGGCAAGCAGCCCGATACATGCATACGATGGTATACGGCGAGTACATAATGTCGCCGCAATTATTATTAGCAGATGCGTTGAGAAAAACTTTGCCACAAAAACTGGACAATATATACTTTGTGAATTCAGGCTCTGAAGCGGTAGAAGGCGCTGTAAAGTTAGCCAAAAGATATACAGGACGTTATGAAATCATCAGCTGTTTTAATGCATATCATGGTTCTACCCAAGGAGCTTTATCGCTGGCGGGCAGCGGCGAGCTGAAAAATGCATACAGACCCTTGTTGCCGGGAGTTTCGCATATCAGGTTTAATGATGTTTATGAACTGTCAAAAATCAATGAAAAAACAGCGGCCGTAATTATCGAGCCTGTACAGGGAGAAGCAGGCCTTCGAGTTGCTGACAAAGATTATCTGCTGAAGCTAAGAGCACGATGTGATGAAACGGGGGCATTGTTAATATTTGATGAAATACAAAGCGGTTTTGGGCGCACGGGCACCTTTTGGTGTTTTGAACAATATGATGTGTTACCCGATATATTAGTGACGGCGAAGGCAATGGGTGGCGGCTTACCGTTGGGCGCATTCATATCATCAAAGAAAATTATGCATTGCCTCACTCATCATCCGGCTTTAGGCCATATTACTACATATGGCGGAAATCCCGTTTGTTGTGCAGCTTCACTTGCGGCTTTTGAAGTCATGATGCGTGAAAATTTATTACTTCGTGTTGCTGAGAAAGAAAGAAGCTTTCGCCAGTATCTTAACCATCCGAAAATAAAAGAGGTGCGCAGCAAGGGATTAATGATAGCTGTAGAGTTTGAAAGTTTTGATATATTAAAACGCATCATAGAAAGATGTTTGGAATATGGAGTGATTACGGATTGGTTTTTATTTTGTAACAACTCCATGCGCATCGCTCCCCCTCTTATCATAACTGATGAGCAAATTGAACAGGCATGCGGATTGATTATGAAAGCTGTGGATGAATCTTGATGTATAAAGCCAAATGGATAGATATACTTAGTAAAAGAAAGTTAATAGAGCCTTTGAAAGTCGTATCCGGGACTTTGCTTGCATGATTTATTTATGGATTTTACGGTTATTTTTTTTTAGGCTTTCTAACACAGTATCTGTAGATGTGTATGTCATAATTCAACCCGGATTCTGCATGGGCAGACTATTGTCAAGCTATGGTAATGATTATTGAGGGAGGGATCCTTCATCTTGCAATGGTTTTTGGGAAGAGTATCTTTAAAGGCAGCATCGCTGTGGTCTTTAGGTGGATTTAGCTCCAGCGCCCAGACAAAATGTTTCAGGAAATAAAAAGACCGAACAATCGTCCTTTGCCATTGAAACCCATCCACAGCCAATATCCTGATCTAAGGCTGAACTTTTTTCTCTAATGTTGAATCCAGGTTAATAAACTCATTACGCTGTATATCGCTAATCGTCAGCACGCCAATGTATTTTGGCAAAAGTTATAACCATTATCCATACATATTGCTTATTGTGGTGATATGTGAGGGAGTGTAGTTTTGTTGAGATATTAAACGGAATGTATTATATTTAGGAGTAATGATAAAAGAGCAAACAATAAAGACAAACAAAAACGTAGAAGTTATAAACTTAGGCCTCATCGGCTATATAGAAGCCTTAAGAATACAGGAAGAGTTGTTCAACACTATTATCCGAATCAAAACGGAAAGTCGCAATAAAGCAGAAAAAACACTTACACAAAACTATTTATTGTATTGCTCTCACCCTCCGGTATTCACTTTAGGCCGTTCAGGAAAGAAGAAACATTTGTTAGTGTCGGAATTTTTTTTGAAAGAAAACGGATTGTCTTTCTACGAGACTACACGAGGCGGCGATATTACCTTTCATGGACCTGGTCAGTTGGTCGTATATCCCATTTTAGATTTGGATAATTTTTTTACTGACATACACCTGTATATGCGCACTCTGGAACAAGTTGTAATTGAGGCGTTGGCTGAATTTGGAATATCATCCGGCAGAGTAGAAGGGTTAACCGGTGTATGGGTAAATTATGAAAATCCCCTGCATGCAAGAAAGATATGCGCTATGGGAGTAAAAACCAGCCGTTGGGTGACCATGCACGGATTAGCGCTGAACATTAACACAGACTTATCATACTTCAACTACATAGTACCCTGCGGTATAGAAAATAAGTCAGTAACTTCCATGCAAAAAGAACTAAGGGCAAAGGTAGATGAACAAAAAGTTTCGGAAATCGTATTAAAAAAAATCGAAAAACTATTTCAAATGCAATTAGTGCGCTCAGATTTAAATAAAATAACAAAAACGTCAATATGAAAAAAGATATTCCATTTTTGCCGGTAGAGGGGGTACATATAGCTGTGACACGTTATATGGAGAGAAGTTCTACAGAAAGCTGGCAGGTTTACATTATTAACAAAAACGTGTTTCCGATAGAAAATGTGTTCATTCGCTCAAAGGGATATGGTTACAACAGAGATGGAGAAAAACAGGAGACTTCTGTATTGCGGCATCACTTACCTGTTTTAGATGCCAAATCTTATGCCATGATAGAACTTATTATGCCGGAAGTATTTCATTTGAACAATGAATATTGGGTAAGTTATTTTATAGCCCAACAAGTGTACGACAAAAAATTTATATTCGTGCCGGATTCTATAATTGAAGCCAACCTTAGCTACATACCTGAAATCAAAATGCAAGGTGTGCTTCATCTGTAAACTAAACTACCTTAATATATAACGTGATGAGAATACATAAAGAGGGGCATACATTTTTGTTGGTATCATTTTTAGTGACTATAGTTATCACGATTTCACTAGTTTACATTCTAAAAGGCTATCCTATTCTGTGCTACGTCATAATATTTTTGGCGATGGTTTTTTATGGCCTCCTTGTCCAGTTTTTCAGAAACCCTGTGCGCATCACAGTACAAAACGAACGGCACATCATAGCACCTGCCGATGGCAAAATAGTGGTGATAGAGGAAACAAAAGAGCAAGAATATTTCAACGACAACCGTATTCAAATTTCAATATTCATGTCTCCGCTGAATGTTCATGTGAACCGTAATCCGATAAGTGGAGAAGTAAAATATGTTAAATATCATAAAGGAAAATATCTTGTAGCGTGGCATCCCAAATCGAGCACAGAAAACGAACGAACTACAATAGTTATACAACATGCACGAGGCCATGAAATTTTGATAAGGCAAATAGCCGGAGCATTAGCAAAACGCATAAAGTGCTACCTCAAGGAAAAAGAACAAGTAGTGCAAGGACAGGAATTGGGTTTCATTAAATTTGGCTCAAGAGTAGATGTGTTTGTGCCCGTAGATTCGGAAATAACTACGCACATAGGTGCTACAGTTAAAGGAGGCATATCTGTATTAGCTTTGTTAAAGCAATAAAAAATATGGCTAAATATTTTTTTATTTTTCTGAAAAAAGTAATTATTTAGTCGCCAGTAAAACACTAATACACAACCCTAGTTATCATGATTAGTATGAAAAATGTCAGCGTATTAAACGAAGAAGAATTGCTTGGCGGATACGATGCTTACAAGGTGTTAATGGAAGCAGGTCTGAAAAAGGAAGATGCTCTTCTGCGCACCGGGCTATCAGAACAATTAGTAAGCAGATTAGAAGATGAAGATGAAGACGAGGACTATGAAGATGATGAATTTGACGAAGATGAAGAATGGGATGAAGATGAAGATGAATTTGATGAGGATGAAGAATGGGATGAAGATGATGAATTTGATGAGGATTTAGAAGATATAGAAGACGACTTTGATGAAGATAACTGGGAAGAAGAAGATGTGGAAGATATTGAAGCGTGGGATGAAGATGATTTTGATGATGATTTTGATGAAGAATTCGATGAAGAATAATTACAATACAGAGATAAAGAATAATCTATTTTTAACGCTGATTTAACCTTTATCTCAATATGTTTTCCAAAACAGAACCTGCCATATAAGATATAACAGCTGCTACTCCACCGAGTAGGACTGTTTCTATGATGCTAAACAGTACGTTTTTGTTTGTAACAACGCTTTTAAAGGCGCCTACAACAGCCAATCCTGCTGCAGTAAGCATACACGAGTATGTAAACAGTTTTGAATGATCTAAATCTGTAAAATAAGCAAACAGGTAAGAAAGCAATGGGATAGAGCCTATCAAAACAAAAGCGATAAACGTTACAGCAGCTGTTTTTATGGGAGTTTTCTGGTCTTTGACCATCTCCAATTCCTCTTTCATCATGGTATCTACCCATACGTGTTTGTCAGCAGTTATGGTATTTACCACTTGCTCAAGAAGCTCTCCTTTGAATCCTTTTTTAGCATATATCTCACGAATTTCTTCTACTTCTCTTTCGCGCAGATTTTCAATTTCCCAGTATTCTATGGCTTTATGTTTTTCATAATTGTCCCGTTCAGATTTAGTAGAAAAAAAATTTCCTACCGACATTGAAAATCCGTCGGCAATCAGATTAGCTATTCCTAAGATGATTACTACTTTTATTTCTAGGTTTGCACCACTGGCTCCGGCCACTACAGCAAAAGTAGTGATGGCACCATCTATACCCCCATATACAAATTCTGCCACATAATCTTTGTTTATGAAAAGTAACGACCCTCTGGAATGTAGCTTTTTCTCTGACATAACTATTTTATTTTCTGCATTCTTTTATTTCAGACTTCGCTTCGGATGCTTTATTAGCATCTATTCAAATGTAAGGCATTATTTCCTTTTAACCTAAACTGCTTCATGTTACCCATCCATGAGGTAGCATAAATCCATTGTGTTCCATTGTATTGTTTTGTTCAATAGAAAAATTTTTGAGTTACTAATCAAGTCCCCTAACTGCTTGCAAAATTGTTGCAAACTACATTATATCACCCTGCATTAAAAACAACGAATTGATATTCCAAAACTAACATCTTTACTGCATAAAATGGCATAGTCGAAAACTAATCCTTATAGCAAACTTTATCAGCTTTTGCCACAATTCGATTCGGAAGTTTAAAAAAAAATCAAAATGTTACTTTGTAAGATTTTCAACGGTAATGCCTAAATTAGGCTCGATTATTTAGATTTGAGCATTGTTAGATAAGTTCTATTCAAGTGGCATCCATGCAACAACATTCCCGAAATATTCATAAGTTAAGTGCAGCAGGCCTTTTGGTGACCCTCGGCATAATATATGGAGATATAGGCACTTCTCCTTTGTATGTGATGAAAGCCATATTAGGCGAACAGAAGGTGAGTAAAGAGTTGGTGTTGGGCGGCTTGTCTTGCGTGTTTTGGACACTCACTTTGCAAACTACCATCAAATATGTAATTCTGACTTTGCGTGCAGACAACAATGGTGAGGGAGGTATATTTTCTCTGTTTGCTTTGCTGCGTCGCCGCAACAAGCGTTTGGTATGGCCTGCTTTGATCGGAGGGAGTGCCCTGCTGGCCGATGGTATGATAACACCTCCTATATCTGTATCGGCGGCTATTGAAGGGTTAAAAATTTTCAATCCAAACTTTGATACTATTCCGATTGTAATAACCATACTGGTTGTATTATTCGTTGTGCAGCGATTTGGCACAAAATTCATCGGCAACAGCTTCGGCCCCATAATGCTTACCTGGTTTTGTATGTTAGCCATATTGGGGGCTAATCAATTAGTAAAAAACGTAGAGGTACTCTATGCGCTTAACCCATATTATGCAATAAATCTTCTGTCCAATTACCCGGGCGGATTCTGGCTGCTGGGTGCAGTGTTCCTTTGCACAACAGGAGCCGAAGCTTTGTATTCAGACCTGGGCCACTGCGGACGGGCTAACATACGTGTGAGTTGGATATTTGTAAAAACCTGTTTGCTTCTTAATTATTTCGGCCAAGGCGCATGGATACTGCAATTTGAAGGAGCTACCATTCAGGGGAATCCTTTTTATAATATAATGCCCGAATGGTTTTTATGGATAGGAATAGCCATTGCCACCATGGCGGCCATCATCGCCAGCCAGGCTCTCATAAGCGGATCGTATACCCTTATAAGCGAAGCAATAAGGTTGAATCTATGGCCAAAGGTGCGCATCCATTATCCAACAGTGATGAAAGGGCAACTTTACGTGCCTAGTATAAATTGGTTCCTGATGGCCGGATGTATTTTTATCGTGCTTCTTTTCAGAGAATCGTCTAATATGGAAGCCGCATACGGACTGGCTATCAGCATCACTATGATGATGACTACCGTATTGTTGTGCTACTACCTGTTATTAGTGCGGCATGTTTCTTTCATTGCGGTGTTAACGTTGTTCATCTTCTACTCCATAATAGAAATTGTTTTCCTGATAGCTAACCTGAAAAAGTTTTTGCATTTGGGATACGTTACTTTATTGATAGCAGGAGGCATTGCCATAGTAATGTGGATTTGGTATGCCGCACGCAAAATAAAAAATCGCCTCACTGAATACGTAATGTTAGACGAATATTATCCATGGCTTATAGAACTTAGCCACGATATGTCTATACCAAAATATGCTACACATCTGGTTTATCTCACCAGTGCAAATAACCCAAGGCACATAGAATCGAAAATTATTTACTCTATTTTCAACAAACAACCCAAGCGCGCGGATGTATACTGGTTTGTACATGTGGATGTGGTAGATGAACCCTACACCATGGAATATAGCGTAGATGTAATACTACCTAACGATTTGGTACGAGTAGACTTCCGATTGGGATTCAGAGTAGAACAAAAAATCAACCTGTACTTCAGGAAAGTAGTTGAAGACATGGTAAAAAACAAAGAGGTGGATTTTACCAGTCGCTACAATTCGCTAAACAAACGCAACATAATAGGAGACTTTAAATTTATTGTTTTAGAAAAACACCTCAGTCACGACAATGACTTACCTCCCTTAGAGCAAATCATTATGGACGGATACTTCATACTCAAAAATATCTCGCTTTCCGAACCCAGTGCATTTGGATTAGACACCAGCAATGTGGTTATAGAAAAGGTCCCCCTCATCATAAATGTAATGGAAAACTTTGAACTTAAAAGAATTCGTTGATAGGTGCTGGCAACTAAAGTTTTTTCATCAGATACTGATAAAGGTTCAGCATGCTGTCAATATCCGTTTTCATTACCTTCTCTTCTGGAGTATGCACATTCATCTCGGCAGCTCCTATAAAACACCAATCTATAGGATAAGGCGAGGCTTGTATTTCCTTTCCATCGCTGCCTCCTGTGCCCTCTATTTCGAGCTGAAATGGTATACCAGATTGCTCGGCTAAAGAAATGATTTTATTCAGATAACTGCGCCTGGGTATGCTTCTATCGCGCATGGAAATAACTACTCCCCTCCCGGGCCTTACGCCTTCTGTAACCCATGTAATATCACACACCAATGCCTGACGCACCTTGTATTGTTCATAAATAAATTTTGTAAGCAGGCTCACGCTTCCCCCGCCGTGCTCTTCCCAGCATGAAAAGCATATAATACCGTTTTCCAGAGTTTCAGCAAGTTTCAGGCAAACCCACAAGCCCAGCCTGTTGTCTAAATAACACGACTGCACAAAATCTTTTTCGTTGCGGAAATTACATTTATATACCAATTCAGTACCTCTGTCAATTTCACGCATAAAGTCGCAAACGATATAATCAGATTTTTCGTCATAAACCAACTTAGTTTCTATAGGTCCTCTGGAATCGTGGCCTACGAGTATTTGGCCTGTTTTCAATTCAGGTCCACCGATGGTGACCAATTTATTGTCGTAACGCACGGTGAAGCCTATTGTATCCATATGAGCAAAAATGGCTGTGGTGGGCTTTCCGAAAACCAAGATAAGGCTATCCTGGAAATCATCTCCATGAATGAGTTGAGGTGTAACTTTCCACTGAAGAGAATTTTTTTTTACATACTCCACTAAAAAATCTTTCATAGCCTTCTCATTTCCTGAGGGAGCATGTATCTGACATAACGTTTTAAGGAGTTCCAATGCCAAAAGGATATAACTAACTCTGCAAAATTAAGTTTATATTTGCGTAATTAAAATATTAATCTGAGAGATTATACAATAGTATGTGAAACGCAGAAGATGAGTAGAGTTTTGTTTTTTTTATTTAGTTTTTTTCTGACAGCCACCTTTGTCTATAGCCAACCCAGTTGGCCTCCCACAAGTGATACCTTGTTATTGAATGAAGATTTACACATCAAGCTTACTCAGGCTATACACGATATTTATAACAGTAAATTTGATCAGGCAGAAGAAAAGTTTACTGAAATGAAATCCATTTATCCCAAGCATCCGCTACCTTATTTTTTGATGGGTTTGAGTAATTGGTGGAAAATGATGCCTTACAAAGAAGGAGATGAACGCATAGAACCTTATGCAAAGGTTTTTATAAAAGAAATGGAAACAAGCATTGAAAAAGCTGATGAAATGTATGAAAGAAATCAGAACAACCTGGAGGCCGTATTTTTCCTGACCTCTGCACATTCTATGCTGGCAAGATATTATGCTGAAAACAACAAAAACAAATTAAAAATAGTGAACCATGCAAGAATAGCATTGCAAAACCTGAAAAAAATAATTGACCATGAAAATGAATTGGACATTGAATTTCTGTTTGGAACAGCGTTGTTTAATTATTATGGGGAGTGGTTCAGAGATGAATATCCATGGCTAAAGCCATTGATGGTTTTTTTCCCTAAAGGAGATAAAAAGAAAGGATTAGAGCAACTTACGGAAGTCTCTAACAATGCTTTTTGGACACGTGCAGAAGCACAATATTTTTTGATGAAAATTTATTTTATTGAAGAAGACGATGATGCAAAAGCGTATCCGATAGCTAAATATTTGTACGAAACTTTTCCGGATAATCCCTACTTTCATCGGCTTTATACCAGGCTGAGTTACACGTTGGGCAAAAAACAGGAAGCGAAAAAACTTGCAGAAGAACTTCTCTATCGCGTAAACATTGGTATGCCAGGTTATGAAGAAATTAGCGGAAGGTACGCAAGTTTCATTGTAGGCAGACAATATTATCTTAACAAGGATTATGAAAAGGCCAAACAACACTACAAAATGACCCTGGTATTCGGAGAAAAGTCAGAAGCGCAGGATCAAAATTACTATCTGCAGGCCGCAACAGATTTAGCCACAATGGCCGACAATGAAAAAGACATACCCACAGCGCGCTCTTATTACAAATTGGTAGAAAAATATGCTCCCAAAAAAAATCCGCTATACAAACAAGCAAAAGAATACCTTAAGCGCACTAAAAATGCTGAGCGATAAAACTACTGAAAGTATATGTCTAACCCAACGATAGATACGTTGTAACACATACCGCCAGCTGATGCCATCAACCTAAACTCAGTATAAAGAAAAAACAGTATACCGGTCATAAATAGCGCAGTAAATACATTAATCAATTAATGTATTTACTGTGTGAACCCCAATAAAAAATATACTGCTTGTAGGAGCCTAAATCACAGAAATTAATTCCTATCGCTAAAGTTTAAGTATTAAATGCAAAACATCAGCTTTGTCCACGACAGGATTTTATCTACCATTAAAAGAGGAGCTAAACCTTGAGAACGCCCTTTATGTTGAAGCAATTTTATATGATGATGAAAAAGTTGAAGGATATTTTTTTGACTTAGTAAACTGAACAAAATTTCATTTAAAAATAAGTTATGCGTGCATAACATTTTTATATCCTTAAACGTATAAACAAGCGATAGCAATACTTCAAAAAATGAAGAAAGAGCAAACCGTGTGCTTCAATATTAAAGTTGCCTGGCATGCTATATCCAGAATGTATAACGAGCAGGCTTCGAAATACGGATACACGGCTGCTGTAGGTTTTGTGCTGCTTAACATAGATGCTCAGAATGGCACACCTGCCACAAAAATAGCTCCTGAACTTGGAATGGAGAGCCACAGCCTGAGCAGGATGTTAAAAAAAATGGAACAAGATAAACTCATATATCGAAAGCCCGATAAATCGGACAAACGATTAGTAAAAATTTTTCTAACGGAAAAAGGTAAAGAAAATAAAGAGATAGCTAAACGAGTGGTAAAAAAATTCAACACTGTGGTGAGAGAGGAAGTGCCTGAGGAAAAACTTCAGGTTTTCTTTGAAGTCATTGCAAAAATAAATAATATAATCGCTGAGAAAGGCATATACTGATGTAATGGTGATGTTCTGATTTTTAACAAAAGAATACGCTGATGAAAAGACAAATCAAAAAAGTAGCCGTGCTGGGTTCCGGTGTTATGGGCTCACGAATAGCCTGTCATTTCGCAAACATAGGCGTTGAAACGTTGCTCCTCGACATCGTACCACAGGAACTCAACGATGCAGAAAAAGCTAAAGGTCTCACTTTGCAAGACAAAGCTGTACGCAACCGCATCGTTAACAATGCCCTGCAAAATGCCATAAAAAGCAGCCCGGCACCGTTGTATGACAAAGTACTGGAGCGCAACATCACCACCGGAAATTTTGAGGACAATATGAAAGATATTGCCGAGTGTGATTGGGTACTTGAAGCCGTAGTGGAAAATCTGGATATAAAAAAATCCATTTTTGAAAAAGTCGAAAAATTCCGAAAACCCGGTACACTCATCTCTTCAAACACTTCCGGTATTCCCATTCATCTCATGATAGACGGAAGAAGCGAGGATTTCCAAAAACATTTCTGCGGCACACACTTCTTCAACCCACCTCGATATCTCGAGTTGTTCGAAATCATACCTACTGCAAAAACAGATAAGGAAGTAGTTGATTTCTTTATGCACTACGCTGACCTCTTTCTCGGCAAAACTCCCGTGCTTTGTAAAGACACTCCCGCATTCATCGCTAACCGTATCGGTGTATATGGCCTGATGGAAACGTTGGAAGCTACTCTATCGTTAGGATTGACCGTTGAAGAAGTAGACCAACTCACCGGCCCGGTTATCGGAAGGCCTAAATCTGCAACCTTTCGCACCATGGATGTAGTAGGACTGGATACTTTGATAAAAGTAGCCAACAACCTATATGCCGCCCTTCCTCATGATGAAGCAAGAGAGAAATTCAAAATCCCCGAGTTGCTCATCAAAATGGAACAAAACAAATGGCTTGGCGAAAAAACAAAACAGGGCTTCTACAAAAAAGTCTCATCCCCCGATGGAAAGTCAGAAATTTTATCGCTGAACCTCTCAACTCTTGAGTACGGCCCCCAAAGTAAATCTAAATTCGCCACCCTTGAGCAAACCAAAACCATAGACGACCTTAAAGAGCGGCTAAAAATCTTAATAAACGGAAAAGATAAAGCCGGAGAATATTATCGTAAAACTTTTCTTGGACTCTTCTGCTACGTTTCTCATCGCATACCTGAAATTGCTGATGAATTGTATCGTATAGATGCCGCAATGCGTGCCGGATTCGGATGGCAGATGGGGCCTTTTGAAACATGGGACGCCATAGGATTGGAAAAAGGTATGGCTCTACTGACAGAAGCAGGATTAAAACCTGCAGCTTGGGTATACGATATGTTATCTGCCGGCAATACTTCTTTTTATAAAATCGAAAATGGCAAACGCTTGTATTACGACATCTCATCTAAGTCGTATAAAATCATTCCCGGCACAGAAGGGTTTATAATACTCGACACATTACGTGCCTCTCACGTAGTGTGGAAAAATTCAGGCGCTACCCTTTTCGATATCGGTGATGGAGTACTCAACCTGGAGTTTCATACAAAAATGAATACACTAGGGGGAGAAGTCATAGAAGCCATCAATAAATCTATAGCCATTGCTGAAAAAGATTTCAACGGGTTGGTAATAGCCAACGAAGGTGAAAATTTTTCTGCCGGTGCCAACCTTGCCTTGCTCTTGATGTATGCCATAGAGCAGGAATACGATGAAATAGATTTCATGGTTCGTACTTTCCAAAATACCATGATGCGTGTTCGCTACTCGGCCATACCGGTTGTTGTAGCGCCTCGCGGACTTACCCTTGGAGGAGGTTGCGAGCTCACCCTTCACGCCGACCGCGTGCAGGCTCATGCGGAAACTTATATAGGACTGGTAGAATTTGGTGTTGGGCTCATCCCCGCAGGCGGCGGAACTAAAGAGTTTGTCCTTCGGGTATCCGACTCATTTGAAGATGGCGATATCATGCTCAACAACCTCAAAAATGCTTATATGAACATTGCTACTGCTAAAGTTGCTACCTCCGCACATGAAGCCCGAACTATGAGGATTCTGAGAGATGCCGACAGAATTACACTCAATCGCAGTCGCCATATTGCTGATGCCAAACAATCTGTATTAGACTTATACCGTTCAGGCTATACTCAACCCAAGCAACGCAGAGATATAAAAGTACTCGGAAAATCGGCTCTTGGAATGTTCTATGCAGGAGCCAATGCCATGCTTGCGGGAAAATTTATTTCCGAGCACGATGTCAAAATATCGCAAAAACTCGCTTATGTAATGTGCGGTGGCGACCTCTCCGCTCCCACCCTTGTATCCGAACAATACCTCCTGGACCTGGAGAGAGAAGCCTTTCTATCGTTAACCGGCGAAAAGAAAACTTTGGAACGTATACAAAGTATTCTAAATACAGGTAAACCTTTGAGAAATTAATAGTGACATAAAAACTGAGCTATATCTCCTGACTCTATCCAAAATATGACTAACATGGAAACATACATTATCGCTGCATACCGCTCTGCTGTGGGCAAAGCTCCAAGAGGGGCTTTCCGCTTTACAAGGCCTGATGACCTGGCCGCTGAAGTAGTAAAACACTTAGTGAGCACCATACCCAATCTGGATAAAGAGTGGATAGACGATGTCATCGTGGGCAATGCTACACCTGAAGCAGAGCAAGGCCTTAACATTGGCCGCATGATATCTCTTATGGGCCTGAATACGGTTAAAGTTCCCGGTATGACGGTAAACAGATATTGCTCCTCAGGACTGGAAACCATTGCCATTGCCGATGCAAAAATACGTGCCGGGTATGCTCATTGCATTATAGCGGGAGGGGTAGAGACCATGAGCCCCATACCTTTCGGCGGATGGAAAATTGTGCCCAACTACGAACTTACTAAAACTCATGCCGACTACTATTGGGGCATGGGACTCACGGCTGAAGCTGTAGCAGAACAGTACAAAGTGTCAAGAGAAGATCAGGATGAATTTTCTTACCACTCACACATGAAAGCGCTCAACGCCATAAAAAATCAATTCTTCAAGAGTGAAATTGTACCTTATAAAGTGGTAGAGACTTACCTGGATGAAAACGAAAAAAAGAAAACCAAAGAATACATCGTAGATACCGATGAGGGACCACGCGCCGATACCAGCATGGAGGCATTAGCTAAACTTAAACCTGTTTTTGCCAATGGAGGAACTGTAACTGCAGGAAACTCTTCTCAAACTTCGGATGGTGCGGCATTCGTGCTCATCGTTTCTGAAGAGATGTTGAAAAAGCTCAATGTTACACCCATTGCAAGAATGATCTCTTATGCCGTTGCAGGTGTTGAGCCGCGTATCATGGGTATAGGCCCTGTAGAGGCTATTCCCAAAGCTCTTAAGATGGCTGATATGAAATTAGATCAAATAGACTTAATTGAGCTCAATGAGGCTTTTGCGGCACAAGCACTTGCGGTGATTCGTGAGGCTCACTTAGACCCCTCTAAAGTAAACGTTAACGGAGGTGCAATAGCTCTGGGCCATCCCCTCGGATGTACGGGTGCAAAACTTTCCGTACAAATATTCAACGAACTCAGAAGAAGAAAACAGAAATATGGCATGGTAACCATGTGTGTGGGCACCGGACAGGGAGCAGCCGGCATATTTGAGCTGTTAAATTAATCTGATATGCTGCTCAAAGGATTCAGAAGTTATTGTGTAACTGTATAGCAACCCTGTATGTCATTAAGTCGCAAGCAGGCAGGGCTATCACTGTACGTCTCTGCATCGCTGCCGAATGCTGCTTACGTAACCATGGGACTTTTGCACTAAATCATATGCCCCAGTTGGGTTAGCTCTATTTGGACAAACGCATTCAGATGCTTGTGAGCCTAAATGCTCTCACGTGGCCTGCGTGAGGGATTGCAGCGGAAATCCTTTTTGCAGCGTGGGTATGTGCGGCGGGGCAAAAAGATTGCAGCGGAAAGCCCGACCCGCCGCAGCGAAGGACTGGTGCAGGGGCGGCGGGGCACGCCCTGAATAAATAATCTTAAATATACATTGTGCGGTTTCTGTTCAGACTGGAAACAACAAGAAAGACATATGTGGCATGGAGATTACGAATAGGCTGAAGCTACCTTTTTTTGCTAAGTTTTATAGATAAACTTCTTTGGTATACTGCTTACCTGTAAACTTTTCATGCCTACTCTCCAAATCCGGGTTTAACTCTTTGGAGGGTAGGTTCTTCATAATTTTTATCCTGCATCAGCATGCGAAAGAGTTCAGGAGGTTAAATTCATTTTTTATTGTTGTTGCTTTCTCTGAATTTTGAATAGTTAGGTGTAGAGCTGCGTTGCGATTTACAGGATTGCAGCAGGCCGGCAGCCAAAACAGCTGCTATGAAAACAAATATTACCTTTCTCATAGTAATCAATTTTATTTGACATAAATTTTATTAATGCAAATATCATACCTTAATGTTCAGGTGAGATACAATAGATTGCACCCGCGCACATCGGAATGATCTGTTCTTCCTGATACGTAAAACAGACCGTCCGGGTTTACCATGCCCATATCTTGTGTTTCTATGAAACAACAAGTTTCTATATTGGCGAGGTCTATTATATTAAATGCTCCTTTGCCATGAGTGCTTACATGAAATGGATCGTTCAATTCTCTTATCAATACTTTCATCCAGGGGGGCGGCGTATACCAATATGAGCGCACAGCATAGGCCTGACTTAGTAATTCTGTCATGCCGTATTCGGAGTGAATGTTGTAGGCATGCAGGTCTTGTTGCAACTTTTCGAAGAGTTCTTCTTTGGTGATCTCTTTACCCATACCTTTCATGCCTCCGGTTTCGATGATGTGTATTGTATTTAGGTCTATTTTTTTTTTGCATAAACTCAGCAGAGCATGTGTTACGGAAAACAGATATATGGGTTTATTTTCTTCAGAAGCATGTCGTATTTTCATTTCTACATCATTATCGGCGGGAGAGATAAATTGTGAATGTTTTGAACCGGTAGATTCTACAAAATATTTTACCATGGAAATGAGTGATGAATGAGGGTTTTCAGTATAGCCAGGTAGTAATGCCAGTATTATAGACTCGGATAAAGGACTAAAGCGTTGCTCAAAACAATATTTGCAAATATGATGGTAAAAATTCAAATCAAACATAAGATGCTTACTGCGCTGCCGGCCTGTGGTACCACTGCTTAGGAAATAATGTTGCGGTTCATTGCATGTGGAGTATACATCCGAATGTTTAAAAAAATCAATGGGTAAAAAAGGGATGTCGGTGAGATGGTGCACATTGTCAGGGTTGCGGTGCAATTGTTGGGAATATTGTCTGTATATTTTATTTTGCTCATATTGGTAGCGATACGCTTCCAGAGCTTTTATTTTAAAATTGCAGTCGGTAATTTTAAATATGTCGTTTTTATAATTCTGCATGGATAAGTTTCGTTTAGTATAAAGGTATAATTTGATAATGGTATAAAAAATATGTCAGCAGCTTGCTTCCGGTTTAATTTATTTTTGATGATGATAGTCAGTGCGTGTCGTGTGGTGCCGGAATATGACGTAGTGCCCGAAATCGAATTTTATACGGTGAAGAAAATAGAGAAGATTTATGATAATGTTTTTTTAAGTTTTAAAGATTCGGTAATCATCTCTATACGGTTCAAAGATGGTGATGGCGATTTAGGAATGGATGAAAACGACCGCAGGTCAAATCCGGGAGTATACAACTACGTGTTGCACGTAGATCGAAAAAGAAACGGAACGTATGTCCGGGACTCGACGTATTATGAGCAGTTTCAACTGCTCTCACCAAAATCTGCAACCGGACCGATAGATGGTATTTTACATAACTCAAAAACATTTCCTTATCCCTTTTACTTTCCGAACGATACGTTGCGGTTTTCTGTAACCATATACGACCGTGCAGGGAATAGAAGCAATACAGTGGAAACTCCAGAGGTTATTATTCGTAAGCAATGAAATTAACGTTGAAAGAGATACGCCAATACGGCAACTTAGAGTTTTTAGCCCGACAATTGGTAGAGGGTTTCATTACGGGCCTGCATAAATCGCCCTATCATGGTTTTTCTGTGGAGTTTGCCGAACATCGCTTATACAATTCAGGTGAAAGCACCAGATATATTGATTGGAAGGTCTATGCCAAAACCGATCGCTTGTATACGAAAAGATATGAAGAGGAAACCAACTTGCGCTGTCAGCTTGTCTTGGATGTATCTTCATCTATGTATTATCCGCAAAGTGATTATGGCAAAATTACATTCAGCATCATGTCAGCAGCAGCGCTGGCATATCTCTTGCAGCAGCAGCGTGATGCAGTGGGGCTCACTACTTTTGCCAGCGATATAGAGCAACAGACACAAATAAAATCTACCCCCGGCCATTTACATTCTATATTCTTGATTTTAGAAAAACTGCTCTCTGAGATACCCAAAGAGAAAAAAACATCTGTTGCTTCGGTAATAGACCAGATAGCAGAGAAAAATCACAAACGCTCGCTTGTCATATTGTTTAGCGATATGTTTGAAACATATACCCGCGAAGATGAATTGTTTTCTGCCTTGCAACACCTGAAGCACAACAAACATGAGGTACTGCTCTTTCACGTTACAGACCCTATCACGGAAGAATATTTTAATTTTGAAGAGCGGCCGTATCAGTTTGTGGATATAGAAACCGGAGAAAAGATTAAAATACAACCCTCTATGGTGAGGGAAACTTTTCAACGTTCGATGAGAGAAATGCTAAATCGCCTGAAACTGAAATGTCATCAATACAAGATTGACTTCATTGAAGCCGACATCAATAAGGGGTTTTCGGCAGTGCTCACTTCTTATCTTATCAAGCGTGCTAAAATGAAGTAGCATTCCTTCAAATAATGTATGAGGTTATACTTTAAGAGGAGCTATATCATTTGCATAAATCTATTTTGTTCTGTTCTATACATGAAAAATTTAATTTCATCATGTAGACGTTGGTTGTAATGCACAGCAAAGGGAAATATAGTTCCCGACTCGTTTACAGGCAGTAGTTAGCTATATTATTATCTCAAATTTTCTATTACTATGTATCAAAACAACTTTTAGAGATTCTTAGGCCAACGGCCTTATCAGATAAAACGAGCGTGCAGCAGCAGAAAAAATTTTGAGTTATTCCGTAAATCAACCAGCTGTCAGCGCAATGGGAATGTGACATATTTCTCAATACTTATGTCATTGAGATTGGGGAGTAGCGTTTTGAAGCACTGAACAGGACACTGTAAAATTCACTATACGGGTTCCTATCAAAATCTGCTTATGATGCCAAAGTGTATTTTAGACAGGTTAATGCTTATGCGCTGGTCGTTAGAGCGCCCCAAAGAGTAGACAAAATTAAATATGCCTGCCGGAGTAGTAAAGCTTATGCCTGCCCCAAAGCCCAGCGGATAGTCGTATCTTCTGTTTTCGTTTAGCATATTATCAATATATCCTTGATCGGCGAATATGAAAAGATAGGAGGTTTCATCGGTGTAAAAGCGAAACTCTGTTGTAGCTGTTGCATATGTAGAAGCGTAAAAAGTGTTTTCATTAAACCCGCGTATTGTTCGTAATCCTCCAAGCCTGAATAGGTCATTTAAAAAAATATTAGGCCGGTTGTTGAATAGTTTTCCTGAATAAAACCGGAGATATAGAACTCCAGCCTTGCTCAACTTATTGAATCGCTCTATCTTTATTTCGATATTTAACTGTCGGGATTGCAATTGTATGTTTGAATATAAAGATTCGCTGTACTTAGCATTTTTCCTGATTGTCTTATTACCGACAGTGCCTTCTATGAGACACATCCAACCTTTTCTGGGATAAAATAAATTATTCAAATTGTTCCAACTGTAACTCAGACCATAGTTGTAGAGATTGTAGTCGGATAGTAATAGTTTTCTCAGAGTTGTCGTATCGGCCGTATAGAGCATACGTGAAGTGATGAAACCTGATATAAAGCCTAAACTACCTTGTTTTCCGGAACGGTGATATAATGTAATTTTTCTGTTTATAGTCAGAAAACTGCTGTCTTGTTTCAGTAAATTCAAGTTGGTTTTTACGTCCAAACCTGCGCCGAGGATTTTAGGATGCAGATACATAGCTTCCAGCGTCTGAGTCTCTTCTTTTATTTTTTTCCATTCGGCACTCAGATTTTTTCCTGTTCCTGAAATGTTTTTCAGGTTAAGATTTATCTCTCCGGTTATTAGTAATTTATTGTTTTTGCTTTCATTGGGGAGAAATCCGGCAATACCATCTATCTGGTTTACTTTACGGTCGTTTATGAATATGGTTATTCTGCATTTGTTGTCAAAAAATTCTACCATGTATGGTTCAGTTTGTTCTATGTAAATTAATTCTTTCAATAACTTGTCAATGTCGTTTATTTTTTCCTGACTAAAGGGCTGGCCTTGAAAAATGCGCAAGTGACGGGCTAGAAATTTGGATTTAATTTTTGTTTTCCCTACTATTCTCAAACTATCAAACACAATACGTGGCCCGCTCGAATAATTCAGCGCAGCAAAAACAGAATTAGCGCTGATGTGTAATGAATCAAGTTTTACGGATGCAAAAGGATATCCATTGCTTTCCGAATATGTTATTATATCTTCCATAAGCCTGGAAAATTCTCCGGCGCGAAATGGTTTATTGAGAAAATTTTTTTCTTTGAAGTTGCTTTTGCTCAGTAAAACCTCGGATAAATTTCCTTTTGAAAGTCTAATCCAAGTAAACGTCTCGCCGGCATCTATCCATACTTTTAGCATACCATTTTCTGATTTCATACTTTCTATGTGTGCCGTAAGGTACGATTGTTGATAGAGTTTAAAAAGGACAGACCTCACTTCGTGTATAGCTGAAACACTATCTTTATGATGTTGTTGGTAGTCAATTTTTATTTTTTTTAAATCGTTTTTTTCATTGAAGTATATAAACAACTGTACACCAGCTGCCCGGTTGAAAATAGGCCACAAGAACAAACTCAAAAAAAACAACAACCGAAACCCATCAATCATATCAACCTAATCTCTGGTTTTGTATTGTATTGAATTTTTATGTAATGTTGCAGCATGATAGCTTTAACGATCTATTTGCATCCCTCACTGCTTTACGTCCCGCCCTTTGGGATGAGATAATAAATCTACATCACCTGAGATGCGTTTATGTTAATTTAATTATTTAATTATTTTCGTCAATTATAACGCCAAATAACACAGAATAGACACAAGTTGAAGTCATTTTAAAATTAATTCATACACACATGTCTGTAGATTTAAAAACATTACAAGAAGACGCTGTAAATCTCCTGAAAGACTTGATAAGAACAGAATCTTACAGCAAACAAGAGCATCAAACTGCCGAAATTATAGATGCCTTTTTTAAAAGATGTAACATCCCCACACATCGGCTAAAAAACAATGTATGGGCATACAACAAATACTATAATCCTGAATTGCCCACCATATTGCTGAACTCGCATCACGACACCGTAAAGCCTAATCCGGGATATACGATGAATCCTTTCGATCCCGTTGTAAAAGACGGAAAGCTGTATGGCTTGGGTAGCAACGATGCCGGAGGTTGCCTTGTGTCGCTCATTGCTACATTCCGGTATTTTTATGAAAAACAAAACATGAAATACAATATTTGCATGGCGGCCACTGCAGAAGAAGAAATATCCGGTTTCGATGGTTTAGAACTGGTATACCCACAACTTGGCCGTATTGATTTTGCCATCGTAGGTGAACCTACTCTTATGGACATTGCCGTGTCGGAAAAAGGATTGATGGTAATAGATTGTGTGGCTACCGGAAAATCGGGACACGCAGCAAGAGATGAAGGTGAAAATGCCATTTACAAAGCCATTAAAGATATCGAATGGATTCGTAATTATAAATTTGAAAAAGTATCGCCTCACTTAGGCCCAATGAAAATGTCGGTAACCATCATCAATGCCGGATACCAACATAACGTCGTTCCTGATAAATGTACTTTCACTATAGACGTACGAATTACAGAAATGTATAAAAATGAGGAAGTACTGAAAATAATTGATGACAACATTGAGTCGGAAGTAAATCCACGTTCTGTGCGCCTCAGACCCTCCTTCATAGACATGGAACATCCGATAGTAAAAGCTGCCATGAAATTCGGCGCTAAACCTTTCGGTTCTCCTACCACTTCAGATCAGGCGCTTATTCCCGTACCCTCCGTAAAAATGGGACCCGGCAACTCTGCACGATCACACACAGCCAACGAATATATTTACCTCATCGAAATTGATGAAGGCATAGAACGTTACATAAAAATACTCGAAGAACTTGTATAACTTGTATCGTTAAAAAGCATCATGTTTATCTTTTTAACAAGGTTTAATATTGCTTTCACATCACTTAGGTTTTCCGAAATATCTCCGTTATGAAACTTTGGCAAAAAAACAGCACTGTCAGTGCTGAAATCGAAAAATTCACCGTTGGCAAAGATCATGATATAGACCTTCATCTGGCGCTATATGACGTACAGGGCTCTCTGGCTCACATACAAATGCTGCAGAAGATAGGGCTTCTGACTGACGAAGAATTCACCCTTCTTCAGAGAGCGCTGAAAGATATATACAAAGAAATTGAGCAAGGGCTTTTTCAAATTGAGGAAGGGATAGAAGATATCCACTCACAGGTTGAGTTTACCCTGACCAAACGACTTGGTGATGTCGGAAAAAAGATACACAGTGGCCGCTCGCGAAATGACCAGGTGCTCGTTGACCTCAAGTTGTACATACGCGATGCCATCGAAAATACTGTTCACAACACAAAAAAATTATTTGATTTACTAATTCAGCTTAGTGAAGAGCATAAAGAAAAATTAATGCCCGGCTATACTCACCTGCAAATTGCCATGCCTTCATCTTTTGGCCTGTGGTTTGGAGCATATGCAGAGAGCCTTACGGATGATATGGAAATGATGTTGGCTGCATATAAAATTGCCAACAAAAACCCTTTAGGGTCGGCTGCCGGATATGGATCTTCCTTTCCATTAGATCGCCAATTAACTACCGAACTTCTCGGTTTTGAAAGGATGAACTACAATGTGGTTTATGCACAAATGGGAAGGGGGAAAACCGAAAAAAATGTAGCCGCAGCGCTTTCCTCTTTAGCCGCTACACTGAGCAAAATGGCCATGGATATTACTTTATATATCAATCAAAATTTTGGGTTTATATCGTTTCCTGACGAGCTGACTACCGGCTCCAGTATAATGCCTCATAAAAAAAATCCTGACGTGTTCGAACTCATCCGTGCCAAATGCAATAAAATACAAGCATTACCTAATGAAATAACACTCATCACAACCAACCTGCCATCCGGCTATCATAGAGACCTTCAAATCATCAAAGAAAACTTCATACCTGCATTTCATGATTTGAACGACTGTCTGAATATTGCTCACTATGCTTTGCAACACATAAGAGTGAACGACAACATCCTTAAAGATGAAAAATATAAATATCTTTTCAGTGTGGAGTTGGTAAACGAGCTCGTTTTAAAAGGCACACCTTTTCGCGATGCCTACAAGCAAGTAGGGCAAATGATTGAAAACGGCGAGTTTACGGCTCCCGATAAAATACATCATACTCATCAGGGCAGCATGGGGAACCTTATGAATAAAGAAATATCAGAGGCCATGAATAAAATCATCACTCAATTTGAATTTAATAAGGCAAAACAGGCCATAGATAAATTGGTTCGTTAAAGTTGGATACATCCCAAATTTCAACATCTAAAACTTTATTCTTCTATTGTATAAAATGGGTTTACATTTCCAATGACAAATGCCGTTTATTTTGTACATTCAGGTATTTATACATGGTATGAGAATTAATTTGTTTCTTTTTTTCTTCAGTTTTCATTTGGTTGTATTTGCTCAGAACGAAGTCGATCGGGATACCGTACGTATAGAGAGCGACTCCGTTAAGGTTAATTCTACCCGCAAAAAAATTTCCATACCAATGAAGCGTGCTATCTACTCAGCCTTCGTGCCAGGGCTAGGACAAGTAGCAAATAAAAAATATTGGAAACTCCCAATACTGTATGGAGGTGCATTTACCTTGGGTTACTTATGGATAAATAATGCCTCGGGATATTGGCGGTTTAAAAGAGAAATAGAACGTTACAAAGGCATAGAAGACCCCGATGTATATTACTACGATCCGGTGCTTCAATACACTTATACCAGCGTAAGTCAACTAAAAGTAGAACGAGACAAATACAGAAAATACAGAGACTATGCTATTGTGGGCAGTATAGCCTTATATGTGTTGAATATAATGGATGCCTATGTAGATGCACACCTGACAACGTTTGACGTGAGCAACGATCTGGCCATTCGAGTACAACCCGAATGGAATAATACCCTCATACCTTGCTTGGTACTATCTTTTGATTTAAAATAGACGTATAAAACAAAATCAAAACAACAATATATTCACCTAACTTTTAAAATAATATGCTAAAAGAATTTAAAGAATTTGCCATCAAAGGAAATCTGATTGACATGGCAGTTGCGTTTGTAATGGGAGCTGCTTTCGGTAAAGTTGTGACCGGATTTATCAACGGTATCGTGATGCCTATAGTAGGGCAAATAACAGCAGGAGTTGATTTTAAATCTTTAAAGTATGTACTGTCAAAAGCCACATTTGATGCAGAAGGAAAAGAACTTACTCCCGAGACGGCCATCAAATACGGCGAGTTCATCACCTTTGTTATTGATTTTATACTGGTGGCTTTTTTCATGTTTTTGATAGTAAAAACAGTTAATAAATTAAAAAAGAAAGAAACTGAAGCGCCCGCCCCTCCTCCCGAGCCTACCAAAGAGGAAATCCTGCTTACCGAAATCAGAGACCTGCTGAAAAAACAATGATGAGTACACATACTCTGGCAACCATATTGAAATGCCTACAATCGTTGAGACTTCATGCTGAATGAATATGGGAAAGAGTGGTGTTGTAGCTTTTATCCCAAAAGCTGCCATGCATAATATCTGGTAATAACAATTTGAGAGGCAAACAACTCAAATCAAGCATCATTGTAGAAACTTAGATGTATCGTTTATTTTTAGCAAATATAAGATAGGGCATTCACCTGAAGCTTATACCCCATTTTATGCAATACAAACATTGTTGTCGGAATTTCAAACAGGTCATTCTAATGCATAGCAATGGAAAATTGAATCAACAATCACTTATCAGGAAAAAATTATTATAGCTTTGCGAATCCAATTTTTTACTGTATAAAATGGGATAATATTATTATACTCATCGTAAATCCTCTTCGTGCCGAATATCCCATGATGAATTTACAACCAGCTGTATATGCAAAACTCTGTAACCGATTTGTCTTTGATGTTGAATTCTCATAACAAAACTGTTTTAGGATAAAAGCAAAACACCCCGGCTAATTGCCAGGGTGTATGCATCACTTGAATACAGACAATAAAAATCATTTTCTCTTTATGCTAATCCGCTCCGGAGCGCACCACCACTTGTATTCATTAGTATAGTAGAGATAAGCGCAACTGGCCAAGGCTTCATACTCGCCGGCTACGTCAGCCTTCAGATCTAAATATATTTCACGCGTTTCGTCCGGTTTCATTTGGCGATAGTAGATGAACAAAGTATTGTTACGCACTTCATAAAAGTCGAAAACATTTTTTTCCTGCAATTCTTTTAATTGCCATGGTTGCAGACTTAGCCCGGCAGGTATGCCTATTATAGCCATTGTCATAGGTAAGCCCTCATGGGTTTTGTTTTTTAAAATTACACTCATGCGTGCCGTTTCTCCCACGAATAGCGATTTAGTATTGAGAGACGTAGTCAATGTTACTTTGCACTCAACATCAGTTGTGGGCTGTGTAGTAGTCCAGTTGACTGAAACTGTGTAGGGCAAAGGATTTTGAACATGGATATATTTAATGCGAATAGTATTTCTGCCTACCGATAAATATGAAGCCAGGTTTTCGATAGATACCGGTTCTGTTTGTCCGGCTTTGTAATGTAGAGTAGAAACTTTTTTGCCATTGGCATATATTTCTATCGAACCATCTTCATCGGTTTTTTTAGAAAATTTAGCATACTCTGTCAGAGCTTTTAAAGCAAGTATAGTGCCTTGAGTAGAAGCAAAACCTCCGGTGCCTGAGCGTGAGGATACAATATATTCCACAGCCTTGTTCAGCGCTTTGCCATTGGGAGAAGCTGATTTTATCATAGCCAATACGGCAAGAGCCGTAGTCTCTATATCCAGCGACTTACCTTGCGAATAGGTTATGGAGTGTGTGGCTCCCTTAAACGCACCATCTTTCTGTTGGTGTAAATATAGTTTATCCATAAGTTTGGCGGCTTTGTCTTTATAGCCAAAATTATACATAGCATTGGCTAACAATGCCATTTGATACGGATCGTCAGAGCTTAAGGCTTTGGAGTAAGCTGTGTGTAGTTCTTTTTCAATATCTCTGTATCCAGCTTCAGATAAAGCATACACGATGTAAGCATTAGTTATATCTTGACTGGCACGGCCAAATTGATCTAACGCTTTAGCATTTCGCATAAACCCACCTTGTCCGTCACGTCGGCTCATGAGCCATGCTGCAGTGCGATCTACCATAGCCTTATCAACCAAAGGGTACACCTGCTGCATATCATGAAATTGCATAAGTCCGTATGCTGTAAGCCCTTCATGCGCAGGCGTTCCTCCAAACCATTCGTAACCTTTTTCTTTGGTTTCGAATGTAATAAGCCTTTTGTAGCCCTTATCTAATTTGATATCTATATCCGCTGACAATACCGGATTACCTGTTTCTTCGAGATATTTTTTCACCATAATGTTGGGATAGTTGCTGGTTGAGGTTTGCTCAAAGCAACCGTAAGGCTCTCTTAATATAGACTCAATGCCCTTCAACAGGTCAGAAACTACAGAAGGGTATGCCGTGAAGCCCGCTTGCAGAGAACCTTCTACGAGTTTGTCTATCACAAATGAATATTCTTTTTCATGTTCTCTTCCTGAGAAGGAAACACTTGCCGGAAATCCTGCGGGCAATATTTCTATTTCCTGTACAAAGGCATCTTTTACTCCTGCACCGCTAAAGGCAAACATGATAGTATCCTTACCCTGCTCCCTAAGCACTTTGTATTCGTACAACAAGGTTTTTGTTTCGTGAGGGAGTATGGAAACTTTGGTTTGATGATTACTGTTGAGTTGCCATCCTTTGGGTGTTTTGATACTGATACTTCCATTTATAACAGATGCCGTGTTATTTTTCAGTGTGAGCGGAATACACAGCACATCGCCCATCACTACTTCTACAGGAAGTTTCACCTGCATACTAAAAGGAAGTTGTGTATAATATTTTTTTTCAGCGCGTCCTATGCTTCCGTCTTTACCAAAACCCTCTATGGTAACGCAAAAAGAAGACACTTCATCGGAATTGAAAAAACTTATTACAGCTTTGCCGTTGCGGTCAGTTTCGATGTTACCATTCCAATAAATAGTAGAGCGAAAGTCGGTACGGACATCCGGCTGTTGAGCATTTGTATAATCAGGCGCAGCAAAAACCCGAGCTCTGTAATATTTTGTGGACACAGGCATTTCCGCTTTGTCATGATTGGGCTTTTTCTTTAGGCGTATGTCAGCTATTGTTGCTTGCACAACTTGCGCCATTTCGGCTTGCTCTTTTTTTGTATTAATTTTTGTTCCTGCCGGCAATACTTTGTTTTTAAACAAATCTTCATTATTGGCCAGCATTAATTCTGCTTCCGTTTCAAAATTAGCCTCTTTAGCCCTACCCTGCATAACAGGTGGTATAATTCGCATTATGTTCGCATCATTTCTAAAATACAGCTTATGATCATAATTCTTGTAAATTTTCTGATCGTACAGATATGCCGTATATTGATCTTTATATTCAGTTGCATAAATGTATTGATAAGTGTATCCCGGAGCCGAAACTTTGATTTTTATAGGTTCATATAATTCCAACCCACTAAGTGAAAATTTTCCGCTTGCGTCAGTAGTAGTTTTGATTGTGGTGTTTTCTACACTTATTTCTGCGTTGTGCAGAGGCATATTTTTATAACCATCGTATACAATGCCGCCCACTATGGCTCTCTCCGCGGGGTATGTATACGGTGGAAGCTGATTGTCTGTAAGCTGTGCCCATGTAAATTTTCTCCATCCTGCCGTCATGAGTAGATAGTCTAATGCTTGTGTTGCTTTCTCATTTGAAGAATCAAAATAAAACTTCGGCTCTTCTACCTTACAGTTAAGGTCTTGTTCCAACAGCATTGAGGAGAGTATATGCCCTTGCTTGTCGTCGGCAAAAGAAAGAATTTTTTCATCTACCACAGATAGAGATAGATTAGCAGGCATAGGGATACCTCTTTCATCGGTTACTTTTATTGTCATATGTACTTTTTCTCGTGGTAAATATTTTTCCTTGTCGGTTTCGATATTGATGCGAAGTTGTCGGTGTTTATTCAGAAAGGTTAAACGTTCTGCCCGTGCAATACCCTTGCTGTCAAACAAGGTGATTTGTGCCACGCCTATGGGAAATTTTTCGGTGGATATTTGCAATGTGTTTTTCCCATAATGAGCCTGAAAAGATTGCATGTAGTATATCTGGCCACGCATTTGTGCCAGTATGGAGAGTTCCTCAAATTCGGTAGAATATATTTCTATGGGCAACAAGTTTTCTTGCTGCTGTTTTAAACACATTGTATATCCCTTTTCTAATGCGGCAGGCAGAGGGTAAGTTGATTTTATGTTGGCTGGTTTGGTTATTACTGCCGTATAAGTTTCTGATTTAAGGGGGATAATATCAAATGTTCCCATACCCATGTGATAGCTTGCAAAGTTGGCAACGATTTGCTTTTTCGAATCCATAACATATCCCTCTACATCGGCAGCTTTGCCAAATTCATTTATAGCTTTGAAAGCTACACGACAGGGTATACCTGCTACCATATCTCCTCCTTCAGGATAGAAGGAAAGTTTAATATCATGCAGCACTATAGGAATAGAGCGAGATATGGATTCTGTGTTTCCCTCGTGTTCTATGATTACATTAAGCAAAGCATCATTGTTTTTCAGCTCAGCAGGGAGTGTAAAAGATATGGAACTGTTACCTTCTGCATCAGTGATTGCCGTTTTCTCAAAAATTGATTTTCCGGAAATGCTGGCCACATATCGGTATGTTTTGTTTGCCAAAGGATTATTTTCGATGGTTGTGAATTTGAGTACAGCAGTTACTTTATCACCGGGACCATAAGCCTTTTTTTGATATTCTAACGACATGAGCAATCTGGGCAATACCACAGACTGCACTTGTATTTCCCTTTCATAATACATGTTTTCATTTTTCTGCCAGTTAGTATAAGCCTTTATTTTGTAGAGCCCGCCGGGCATGTCTTCATCAATGGTAAGATCACCATTGGCATGTCCGTTTTTTGCAATGAGCGCGTATTTTTTTTCAATGCTTCCTTTTGGATTGATAAACTCAATGTGGACAATGTCGCTTTGAGAAGAGGCTTTTAAATCTGTTCCATTTCTAAGATAAACTTTAAACCAAATACTTTCACCCGGTTTATAAAATGGTTTGTCCAAATGCAGATACACTCGTTCTTCTGGCCTGGCATTACTTGCGGAGGTAAACTTTTCCGCAATACTTTTTAAAATTTCATTTACATGTTGTGCCAGACCTGCATTTGTAGCCTTACTCAGGCCCAACAGGCCTAATCCGGCTATAGATAACATAGACAAAATTTTTGTTCTTTTATTGTGCAATTTCATAATGATTATGTTTTGGTTTGCATATATGAGATGCCACAGGTATCATAATTCCATAAAACCTTAGTAAAAAAATTTTCTCTTAGGATAAAAAGAAGTAGGTTGTATGTTAAATAAACGTATATATGAGCAAAGAGAAAGAGGTAAAAATTATTTTTCTTGGAGGAGCAGGTACGGTAACCGGCTCTAAAATAATTGTACAACTTGGCCAGCGTCATATTCTGGTAGATGCCGGATTGTTTCAGGGATTAAAAGAACTTCGAATGCTAAATTGGGAACCATTGCCTTTTAATATTCATAAATTAGATGCTATACTGCTTACCCATGCGCATTTAGACCACGTGGGATATATGCCTATGCTTACGAAGTCTGGATATAGAGGAAAAATTTTAGCTACGCCTCCTACATGTGAACTATCCAGAGTAATCCTGATGGATAGTGCCCGCTTGCAGGAAGAAGAAGCTGAACAGGCCAATGAAATGGGATATTCCAAACATAAGCCGGCCAAGCCTTTGTACACTACACAAGACGCATTGCAATGCTTAAAGCACTTCTCAGATGTGCCGGACAATAAATGGATAAGTTTGTCAGATGATACGCGTTTTCGCTTTCTGAAAAGTGGCCACATTTTGGGCTCATGTATGATTGAGTTGGAGTATATGGGAAAGATAATATTTTTCTCAGGCGATATAGGCAAAAGAGATCCTCTCATACTGAATCCTGCCGAGCGTATACATTATGCCGATTATGTAGTACTGGAATCTACTTATGGCAACAGAATACATCGTGAAGATAATCCTGAAATCATACTGGCCAAAGCCATAAACGATACTCTTCAAAGGGGTGGTAATCTCATCATCCCTAGTTTCGCCATTGAGCGCGCTCAGGAAGTGATATATCTGATAAACTGTATTAAAAGAAAAAACATGATACCCGATGTGCCGGTCTACTTAGATAGTCCAATGGCGTTAGATGCATCAGAAATATTTTGTCGCTACAGTGAATGGCATAAATTAAGTTTCCAGGAATCTTTCAACATGTTTGAGCAGGTTACTATGATACGCGACATAAAAAGCACTATGCGTAACATAGAAAACCCAATTCCAAAAATCATCATCTCGGGAAGTGGCATGCTCACCGGCGGGCGTGTGTTAGAATATCTGAAAGCATATGTGCAGGACAAAAAAAATATGATTCTTTTTGTAGGTTACCAGGCAGAGGGCACGAGAGGCCGCAGTATATTGAACAAGGAGCCTGAAATAAAAATACATGGGCAATTCTATAAAGTAGCAATAGAAGCTCGTGAGCTGCATGGTATGTCCGGTCACGCAGATCAGGACGACCTTTTGGACTGGCTGAAAAACATAAAAAACAAACCTAAAAAAATATTTCTTAATCATGGCGAAACAGAAAGTGCAAACGCTCTGCGCGAAAAAATCATGAAAACTTTCGGATGGGATACTATCATAGCACAAATGCATGCAGAATATATAATGAAATAATACGAAGTTCGCCATTTGTATAAACTCCCGCATGCGACATATTCAGCTGTGATGCCGTACCGATTTGGAGTTATTTCTAAATCATGAGCATATTCCTGGTTAAGGGTGTAGTGAAAATAATAAGAACCAGGTACAAGATGTCTTGAAGCACGTAGCCAACCGTGCTACGAATTTTTAGCTGCCTGCGCATGTACAGCGACACGATTGCTTTACAGTATTATGTATTGAAAAAAGTTTACTTATAAAAATAATGCATGTTATTATGATAAAATCTTAGCCGTTGTATATGTATACATAGGATTCGTCTGAAATGCCAACAGCATTAGTTGACTTTTTCAATATGTTGGACAGATGAATCTGTTCCGGTACCTCGAAAAAATAATCAGCCTAAAATCTATATTTAGTTTGTTTCTGTAATATTTTTTATAATTTAAAGGCTGAACTAGTTTTTTAAATTCTGTTACCTTAATTAAACGAATTTCATGATGATAAACGCTGAGAAAAAAAGAGTACTTGAATCTCCAGATAATACGGGGTGGAAAAAATGGGGCCCTTACCTTACCGAACGCCAATGGGGAACTGTTCGCGAAGATTACAGCCCGGATGGTTCGGCATGGGAGTTTACTCCGCACGACCATGCCAGAAGTAAAGCATATCGCTGGGGCGAAGAAGGTATAGGCGGTATTTGCGACAATAAACAAAATCTCTGTTTTGCATTAGCTTTGTGGAATGGTAAAGACCCTATTCTAAAAGAACGCCTCTTCGGCCTTACCGGAAATGAAGGCAATCACGGAGAAGATTGTAAAGAATTGTACTACTATTTAGATAGTACGCCTACTCATTCCTACATGAAAATGTTATACAAATATCCTCAACAAGAATATCCTTACAAATTGCTCGTTGAGGAAACTCGCAGGAGGAGCCGTTTAGAACCGGAATTTGAGATATTAGACACTCATGTTTTTGATGACAACAAATATTTTGATGTGTTTATTGAATATGCCAAAGCCGACAAAGACGATGTGCTCATCAAAATATCTGCATACAACCGTGCAAGTGTGGATGCTTTCTTAAACCTTCTTCCTACTTTTTGGTTCAGAAACACATGGGCATGGGGCTACAATCCCTACAAGCCCCTCATGAACGCAGATGGACGCAATTGCATAAACGTACGAAACGAACGTATAGGCGGCAACTTCTTCATTTATGCGGAACAAGAAGCCGATATACTTTTTTGCGATAATGAAACCAATACCGAAAGGTTATATGGAGTGAAACACGCTTATGCCCAATATTATAAAGATGGCATTAATGAATACATCACAAAAGGAAACCTGTCAGCAATAAATCCTGCACAGGAAGGCACTAAATGTTGCTTTAATTACCGATTTCAAGTGCCCGCCTTTGCTCACGTGGAGATAAAACTACGAATGTGCAACTACTGGAATGATGCACCTTTTAGTAACTTTGAGGAGATATTCAGAGCACGCATCAAAGAAGCAGACGAGTTTTACGCCGAATTACAAAAGCATGTTATTGATGATGAAATGAAAGTTGTGCAACGCCAGGCTTTTGCCGGAATGCTATGGACAAAACAATTTTACTATTTCAATGTCAATCAATGGTTAGAAGGCGACCCTGCTCAGATACCGCCACCCGAACAACGTAAATATGGGCGTAACTGCCACTGGCGTCATATGAACAATGAAAATATAATATCCATGCCCGACAAATGGGAATATCCATGGTATGCCGCATGGGATCTGGCTTTTCATTGCCTGCCTTTAGCCCGGTTAGATTCTGCCTTTGCCAAACGCCAACTCGAAATACTGCTGCGCGAATACTACATGCATCCCAATGGGCAGATTCCTGCTTATGAGTGGAATTTTGGTGATGTAAACCCCCCTGTACATGCATGGGCTACCTTTCGCGTGTATCAGATAGACAAGGAAATGAATGGCGGGAAAGGAGATGTAGCATTTCTGGAGAAAATTTATCATAAACTCTTACTCAATTTTACCTGGTGGGTAAATCAGAAAGACTCTGGTGGTAACAACATATTTGAAGGTGGATTCTTAGGGCTGGATAACATTGGAGTATTTGACAGAAGTAAACCTCTGCCCACCGGAGGCACACTCGAACAAGCCGATGGTACCAGCTGGATGGCTATGTATTCCCTGAATATGCTACGCATAGCATGTGAATTATCTTTGTACAATCCGGTCTATCAGGATATGGCTTCCAAATTTTTTGAACACTTCCTTCACATTGCCGGAGCATTGTTTAACCTAAGCGGAAGAGGAGTAGATCTGTGGGACGATGAAGACCAATTCTTCTACGACATGCTCCATTTACCCAATGGCGAGAGTATGCACCTGAAGGTTCGCTCCATGGTTGGCCTTATACCCCTCTACGCTGTGGAAGTACTGGAACCCCACTTCCTGGAAAAACTACCCATCTTCAAACGCAGGGTAGAATGGGTACTCGCTAACCGTCCCGACCTTGCCAGCCTTATTTCCCGTTGGTATGACAGTGGTACCGGAGAAACACGGCTTCTCTCTTTGCTTCGTGGAAGCCGCATGAAGCGCCTTTTCCGGCGCATGCTCGATGAGTCAGAGTTCTTATCCGAATACGGCATTCGTGCCCTCTCAAAATATCACAAAGATAACCCTTATGAGTTTTGGGTTGGTAATGAAGTATTCAGAGTGGCATACACACCCGCAGAATCAGACTCAGGACTATTCGGAGGAAATTCTAACTGGAGAGGCCCCATATGGTTTCCCGTAAACTTTTTGCTCATAGATTCCATGCTCAAGTTTCATCAATACTATGGCGACGACTTTAAGATAGAATACCCCACACACTCCGGAAATTACACTACTATTCGTCACGCTGCCATAGAAGTGGCTAAAAGATTGATACGCATTTTTACGCACGACAAAAACGGACATCGCCCCGTAAATGGAGAGTATACACGACTGGACACTGACCCGTATTTCAAAGACTTGATTTTATTCTACGAATATTTTCACGGCGATACCGGAAAAGGGATTGGTGCTTCTCACCAAACCGGATGGACGGGTTTAGTTGCTGAGCTCATCTCTGAATTTGGTAATGAACAATAAACTTTTAAACCCTTATACATATGAAAGTAATAACAACCGTACCTGGCAGTAAAATCATTGAAATCAAAGAGAGACCGGAACCACAAATATCTCAACCCGATGAGATAAAATTAAAAATCACAAAAATCGGGATTTGCGGCACCGATCGCGAAATCGCACATGGAGGCAGAGCTGATGCACCTCCCGGAACGAACGAATTAGTTTTAGGCCACGAAATGTTAGGCCGTGTAGTAGCTGTCGGTGAAAATGTGACCAAAGTAAAACCCGGCGACTATGCCGTCTTTACCGTTCGCAGAGATTGTGGCGAATGTGCACCTTGTAATGTTGGAAGAAACGATATGTGCCAAACCGGTAAATACACCGAGCGTGGAATACGTGCTTACGATGGCTACATGGCCGAATATGTGGTAGACAAAGAAAAATACTGCTTACGCGTGCCCGATGATTTAGTGGATCTTGGCGTGCTTACCGAACCCATGTCTGTTTCGGTAAAAGCTGTGGATGAAGCTTTGAAAATTCAAGCTGCCCGCATACCCGGCGCAACATATGATGGATGGCTGAAAGGACGCACAGCCTTAGTAGTAGGCTTAGGCCCCATAGGATTGCTTGGTGCTATAGCCCTAAGACTACGAGGTGCAGAAGTACTTGGAATGGATATCGTAGATGAAAACTCCCCCCGCCCCTCTGTGCTAAAAGCCATCGGTGGAAAATACATCAACGGTAAAGAAGTGAAGGCAGATACTATTGACGAATTGCATGGCCACATCGATCTCATCTTTGAGGCCGCAGGTGTTGCCAAGCTAGGATTCGACATCATAGACGCATTAGGCATAAACGGCATTTATGTGATGACCGGTGTACCTGGTGCTGACCGCCCCGCCGATATCGCTGCCGGTGCCATCATGCAACAAATGGTGTTGATGAATCAGGTTATGATCGGTAGCGTAAACGCGAGTATGGAACACAATCTCATGGCACTTAACGACATGGCAGAATGTAAGAAAAAATGGCCTGGTGTGCTCGAAAGTATCATCACCGAAGTAATGCCTTATACCAAAATAAACGAAGCCCTCGCCAACACTCACTCGGATGAAATAAAAACCATCATCGAGTTTTGAGTACAGAGTGTTGTAATGACGAATGTGACAATCCAAACAACCAATTGACTTTCTGTCGCAAACTTAAATTGTTTTACAAACAGAAGGTTTATATTGTTTGTTGTCATGGTGTTGAATTTTATGGTTATTTCTAAAAGATTAACTTACTTCATACTTTAACCTGATGCCTCAAAAACTATTTTAAGTTTTTTGCGGTTAGGATTGTATTGGCTGTCAAATTAAACTAATTTTACAAAACCAAAACTATTGCCGTTTTTTATGCGTAAAATTTCAGGCTATTTTGAAAGATTATGAGGCACAAAAACAATATTATGCTTTTAAAAACGGTGGTGTTCAATAAAATTATGTACTTTTCGCAATAATGTCGTGGGGATTTATTTCAAAATGAGGTTGAAACAATTAGTGTTTTATGGAACTATATGTAATGTAATTTTGAGTTCCTGTGGCGAAAAGAGAAAGGAAAATAACAAGCCTGAATCCTTTCCGGTTTTTACTGTGTATCAAAAAAATATACCCTTACAAAAAGAATATGTGGCAGATATAGATGCCATAAAAAATGTGGCTATCTATGCAAGAGTAGAGGGATATTTGGAAAGAGTTCATATAGATGAAGGCTGTGAGGTAAAAAAAGGTGACCTGTTGTTTTCCATAAACAGTGCAGAATATGCAGCAGAATTGAAAAAAGCCAAGGCGAATTTGTCTGAGTCAATAGCTCTTGCCAAAGAAGCTGAGTTGGGAAGAGATAAAACAAAGATGCTTGTACAACAGGGGGTGGTATCAACTGCCGAACTGGAAGTGGCCGAAGCCCGATACAGTGCTGCATTAGCTAAAGTAGAGGAAGCCAGGTCACTGGTACAAAATGCTGAAATACGCTTGTACCACACCAAAATCTATGCACCTTTTGACGGCATGATTAATCGCATACCTTATAAAGTGGGAAGCCTCATACACGAGGGGACCGAGCTCACTACCATATCCGACATCAGCGAGATTTTTGCTTACTTCAGCGTTTCGGAAAGTGAATATATACAGTACGTAAAAGAGGGATTCAATTTTAAAGACGATGATGTTATCACGGAGCTGTTTCTTGCCGATGGCACAGAGCATTTATATGAAGGTAAAATAGAAACCATGGAAGGACAGTTTAATGAAAGCACTGGTTCTATAGCTTTTCGCGCACGATTCAAGAATAAAGATAAGCTTCTCAAACACGGATCCACCGGTATTATTCGTGTTTCAAAAAGCTCTAAGGAATGCGTGTTGGTACCTCAGAAAGCTACCTTTGAAATACAAGATAAGTACTTCGTATATCTGGTAAATGACAGCAATCAGGTAACTATAAAATCATTTGTTCCCGCACAAAGGTATCATCACTATTATGTTGTTCAGTCAGGACTAAAAGCAGGCGACAGAGTGATATATGAAGGTATACAAACCGTACGCAAAGGTATGAGAATAACTCCCCAAAAAGTTTCTACGGATAGCATAGAAGTCGTTAGTATTAGTCAATGATAATTTGAAAAGAAAGTGTTATACACATTTATAAAAAGGCCGGTACTTTCGATCGTAATATCTATTCTCATAGTATTAATGGGTGTTTTGGCTTATACTGATCTACCCATTACACAATATCCTGATATTATTCCTCCCTCAGTCACCGTAACTACCCGCTACATTGGAGCAAATGCAGAAGTATGCGCAAAAGCCGTAGCCACTCCTATAGAAAGAGCTATAAACGGAGTGCCCGGCATGACCTACATGTCTACCGTATCCAGCAACAACGGCACTACCATCACCACCGTTTACTTCCGTGCAGGAGTTGACCCCGATGTAGCAGCCGTAAACGTACAGAACCGTGTGCAAACAGTAATTGACGAGCTACCCGAGGAAGTTTTAAAAAATGGTGTTTCCGTAGAAAAAGAGATAAACAGCATGCTGCTCTATCTCAACCTGATGAGTACCGATACCCTTATGGATGAAAAGTTTGTATACAACTTTGCCGACATCAACATACTACCCGAACTGAAAAGGATAGACGGTGTAGGCTTTGCTGAAATTATGGGTGCACAGGATTACTCCATGCGTGTATGGTTGAAACCCGACAGGATGGCTATTCATAAAGTATCTAGCCAAGACATCATCCAAGCCATACGTGCTCAAAATATAGAAGCTGCTCCCGGAAGGCTTGGAGAGAGTTCCGATAAGCAAGCTCAGGTATTAGAATACGTGCTTAAATATACCGGAAAATTTTTTACCCCTGCACAGTATGAAAACATTGTCATACGCTCTTATGCCAACGGCTCTATCCTTCGCCTGAAAGACCTCGCCGAAGTTGAGTTTGGTTCACTAAGCTACAATATGCTTTCCAAAACCGATGGGAAACCATCCGCATCCATCATGCTGAAACAACGCCCCGGTTCTAATGCGAGAGAAGTAATTCAAAATGTAAAAAATAAAATGGAACAATTGAAAGCTTCCATATTTCCGGAGGGCATGTATTATAATGTAGCATACGACGTATCGCGTTTTCTGGATGCTTCCATTCATGAGGTTGTACGAACCTTGATAGAAGCAATAATACTGGTTTTTATCGTTGTGTTTATTTTTTTACAAGACTTGCGGTCTACCATCATTCCTGCACTGGCCATACCCGTGTCCTTGATAGGTACTTTGTTCTTCATGTCGCTCATGGATTTTTCTCTCAATCTCCTCACCCTGTTTGCTTTGGTACTGGCCATAGGTATTGTGGTAGATAACGCCATTGTAGTGGTGGAAGCTGTGCATACCAAAATGAGCAAAGGCCTCAATGCCCGGGATGCTACATTTGAAGCCATCAAAGAAATTGGCACGGCAATCATCAGTCTTACCTTAGTAATGTCTGCTGTATTTGTGCCGATTGCCTTCATCACCGGACCCGTGGGCGTATTTTACAAACAATTTTCTCTTACCCTGGCGGTGGCTATCGTCATTTCCGGAATAAATGCACTCACTCTCACTCCTGCGCTGTGCGCACTCATGCTAAAGCACCATGATACACATACTCTCTCCCGTTCTGATAAAAGTAGTACATTGCAAAAGTTTTTTTCCGCATTCAATACGCGTTACACTCAGTTAGAAAATTTTTATAAAGCATCAATTGCCCGCATAGCACATAAGAAAACAATCACTATAGGTTTATCTTTGTCTTTTTCTTTGCTTGCTTGCCTATTGGCACTCTACTTACCTACCGGATTCATCCCCAATGAAGATCAGGGAATGATTTACGTAAACGTTACCACACCAACCGGAGCTACCGTTGAACGCACCGAAAAAGTATTGGACAAAATTCAGGCCATCGCTAAAGAAATAAAAAGCGTAGAATCCATGTCTTCATTAGCTGGTTACTCATTGATATCTGAAGCAGCAGGTGCTTCTTATGGAATGGGCATGATCAACCTCATCCCATGGAACAAAAGAAAAGAATCGGTACGTGATATAATAGAAGAATTAAATATTCGCTGCAAAGATATCAAAGATGCCACCATTGAATTTTTGCCGCCTCCGGCCGTACCGGGTTTCGGAAATGCCAGCGGGTTCGAGCTTAGGATATTAGATCGCACAGGGAAAGGCGACCTGCAGTATACCTCTGAAAATGTAAAAAAATTCCTGGAAGAACTCGAGGCAGCTCCTGAAATAAAAAACGTATACACCAGCTTCGATGCTACATTCCCTCAATATATGATTCACATACTTTACGATGTAGCTGCAAAAAAAGGAATATCCGTAGAAAACGCCATGGATAACCTCCAAACTCTTGTAGGAAGTTATTATACTTCTAACTTCATACGCTTTGGAATGATGTATAAAGTGATGGTGCAAGCTCATCCTAAATATCGTAAAAACCCCGAAGACATTTTACAGATGTATGTCAAAAACGACCGAGGAGAAATGGTTCCTTATTCCACCTTCATAAAACTTGAGCGCGTATATGGCCCCGAACAACTTACAAGATATAATATGTTTACTTCCGCCATGATAGTAGGTGAGCCGGAAAGTGGCTTCAGCAGCGGCGATGCTATAAAAGCCGTGCAAAGAATAGCCAAAGAAAAATTACCTAAAGGATTTACCTATGAATGGTCTGGAGTTACTCGTGAAGAAATACAGTCAGGTTCACAGAGTATATACATTTTTATCATTTGCCTGGTATTTGTTTACTTGTTACTTTCTGCTCAATATGAGAGTTTTCTACTTCCCTTGCCTGTGATACTATCTCTGCCGGGTGGCATACTTGGAGCATACATGGGCTTATGGTTAATGGGGCTGGAAAATAATATTTACGCACAAGTAGCTATGGTTATGCTCATAGGCATGCTTGGGAAAAACGCTATACTCATTGTAGAGTATGCCATTCTGAAAAACAAAGAAGGTATGTCTGTACTACAAGCATCCATAGAAGGCGCTTCTATGAGATTACGTCCTATTATTATGACCTCATTTGCCTTTATAGCCGGACTGGTGCCATTATGCCTCTCCTCGGGTGCCGGTGCGCTTGGAAACCGTTCTATTGGCTCAGCAGCAGCCGGAGGTATGCTCATAGGGACTATCGCAGGATTAATAGTTATCCCGGGGTTGTACGTTATATTTGCACCTAAAAAAATTAAACGTTAAGATGAGAATTTCAGGCATCGTACATAAAATTAAATTCCTCGTTCTCTTCAGCATGCTGTACGGGTGCCACACCTACAATAAAGCCCCCCAATATCCTTCCATCAAATTGCCCGAAGGACTATCCGTTGATTCCTCTAAAACCAGCATAGACAAAATGCAATGGCGGACATTCTTCACAGACACCATATTAATCAGTTTGATTGATGAGGCTCTTAAAAATAATCCCGATATGCTCATGGCTACTCAGCGTATCGAACTGGCAAGAAGTTTTCTCATGCAATCCAGAGGAAGCTATCTTCCCTACATATCTGCAGACATCTCTGCCTCAACTAACAAACTCGGTGAATATACCGCCGATGGTGTTGGCAACTTCGACTCCAACCTCAGTAGCAATGTGCCGGATGACAAAAAAATACCTTCACCCCTCACCGATTACTTCATGGGGTTAAGATCGAGTTGGGAAATTGATATATGGGGGAAACTTCGAAACCTGCGAAGAGCTGCCTATGCACGATTTGTAGCCTCTGAAAAAGGGAAACATTGGGTCACCACTTCGCTCGTTGCACATGTAGCCTCTCTGTACTATACCCTTTTGGCCTACGATCAGGAATTGATGATCATTCAAAAAAACGTAGAACTCCAAAAAGAAATTTTAGAAACCATAAAAAATTTGAAGGAAGCCGGCAAAGCTAATGAACTGGCAATAAAACAATCTACTGCGCAATACATGCATACACAATTCATGGAAATACTTATCAAGCAAAACATCCAAAAAACCGAAAATGAACTCAATAATCTACTGGGCAGATACCCTCAGCCCATACAGCGTATAGATTATGATGCTCAAAATCCAATAGCAGAAAATTTTTTAAAATCCATTCCACCAAGTCTCTTACTGAACAGGCCGGATGTACAACAAGCAGAATGGGAATTAAAAGCCTCTGAGAAAGAGCTAAAAGCTGCAAGAGCTGCATTCCTGCCATCTTTAGCCATCTCTGCACATACCGGATACAATGCCTTCGTCATAGATCCCTTATTGTCTCCCGCTTCCTTTGTTTATGGAGCATTAGCCGGAATGAGTGCTCCATTGTTGCAAGGCAGAAGAATAAAAGCTAACCACAAAGCAGCGCTTGCCAGGAATTATGAAGCCTACTATGCCTATCAAAAAACTATTCTTAATGCTTACAAAGAAGTTCAAACCAACTTACAGAAAATTGAAGCCTACAACAAGGCTATGAAACTGAAAGAAGTAGAAGTACAAATTCTGACGGAAGGAGTAGTAGCCTCTGATTACCTCTTCAAAGCCGGATATGCGTCTTACCTGGAAGTAATTTTTGCGCAAAAAAACGTGCTCGAAGCCGAACTGCAACTGGTAGATACTCGCAAAGAAAAGTATCTGGCTCTGGTTGACCTATACTATTCGCTTGGAGGCGGATGGCAATAGTATAGCGGTGAAACAACTCTTTTCACTAATGGTATCTCATTTCATGCAGTAAAAAACATTAGGAATTCACAAAGCAACAAAACCATTACTAATGAATTTGCTTAGGAGTTGTATTCTGTAGTGATTAAAATTGAAGTGCGGGGCTTTCTGATTCACCTGACAAAATGAAGGAAATGGAAGCCTTTTTGAATACACCTACCGTGTTTACCTCTGGATGATGCCATTACCCTACCGACCATTGCTCATAGAAGATGACACAATAAACTAAACCTCGTAAATGCCATCATTACCGCTACGGCTTTGATTTACGACCTTACTCTCATTACCTGTAACAAGGGAGGGTATGTGTAAGAGGCAAAGATTATCATATCCTTGGTTGAAGCATTACATTTTAAAAAGTGCCCATCTGATCATACCGATAATCTGTCATTAATTTTTTTTTATATACACATAACCTTATTTTTGCACATTAATGACAGTGCTACCCTACAAAGAAACTTCAACAAGCAAAAAGCAACAAGTGGAGAATATGTTTGACAACATTTCTCCCACTTATGATCGGTTGAACCACCTTCTCAGCCTCGGCATAGATAAAATATGGAGAAAAAAAGCGATAAAAATTTTGTCGAAATTTAAACCCAAGCTGATATTAGACGTAGCCACGGGCACTGCAGATTTTGCCATAGCTGCAACATCTCTGAACCCTGAAAAAATAATAGGTATAGACATTTCTGCAAACATGCTTTTGCAGGGAGAAAAAAAAATTAACGCCCTAAAATTAAATTCTGTCATAGAATTGAGGAAAGAAGATTCAGAAAATCTTTCTTTTGCAGACAATTTTTTTGATGCGGTCATCGTTTCTTTTGGAGTGCGTAACTTTGAAAATTTAGAACGGGGGTTGTCTGAAATAAGAAGAGTGTTGAAAAAAGATGGAGTGTTGTTGGTGCTGGAATTTTCAAAGCCGCAAGCTTTTCCGGTAAAGCAATTGTATGCTTTCTACTTTCGGTATCTTTTGCCATGGGTAGGCAAGCTGATATCCGGAGATAGGCATGCATACCATTATTTACCTGCATCGGTGGAGGTTTTCCCCTACGGGAAAAAATTCATAGATATACTAACTAATACGGGATATTCTTCGGTACAATGTATACCACTAACCTTTGGCATAAGCAGCATATACATCGGGCAAAAATAATTTTCCTATTCGTTGCCTTGTCACAATTTACAGGTCTTGTACATAGCCAAAACTATGAATGGGACTCTAACCTCCCGAATTACGACAACCGTCTGATGCATTATGGTTTTACCATAGGCCTCAATACAACGCGGTTCAGAGCTATTCGCTCGCCGGCATATTTCCCGGGCGATAGTATAATAGCCATAAAGACCCCGTCAAAAGCCGGGTTTTCTCTTGGCTTTATCATGAACCTTCGGCTGGGCGATTATTTAGATTTGCGCCTCACTCCGGATGTTGCTTTTTTTGAGCGAACCGTGGAATTTACTTTTGGCAGCGGGCGCCAAAGCAAACAAACCGCTGAATCGGTATTCATAGAAACTCCTCTTATGCTGAAATATAAATCTATGCGCCGACACAACAACCGAATGTATTTGGTGGGAGGCATAAAACCCGCTATTGAAGCCGGAGCAAAGAAAAAAGAAAAAAAGAAAAACGAACTCCGAACCAACAACATGGACTTTTCCATTGACTACGGTGTTGGACTCGATTTATATTTTAAATTTTTTAAATTCGCTCCTGAGTTGCGGTTTTCTCACAGTCTGGTCAACATATTAAACAAAGATCCGAATCCATACAGCGAAAGTTTGCTAAAACTTACCACACACACAGTAACTTTGTATCTGCACTTTGAATAGTTCACACTTGTCTTGCCCTATGGCAACTAAAGCATTCAATACAGTAACAGCAGAAATAAAACAGCAGTTAAAAGAAATTTGCGGAGATAAGTTTGTGCTTACCGGAGAAGACAACCTTTCATTATATGGAAAAGATGAAACGGAAGATCTTTTTTTTATGCCTTCTGCAGTGGTGAAGCCACGCACACCCGAAGAAGTAAGTAAAATTTTTCAGTTGTGTACAGCACACAGAATACCGGTTACTCCCAGAGGAGCTGGTACAGGGCTCAGCGGTGGTGCACTTCCTGTATGCGGTGGAATAGTGCTCTCCACAGAACGTATGAATGCAATACTACAAATTGACGAAAAAAATTTTCAAGCTACGGTAGAGTGTGGAGTAATAACAGAAGTATTACAGGAAGAAGTAAAAAAAAGAGGATTGTTTTATCCTCCTGATCCATCCAGCAAAGGAAGTTGCTTTATTGGAGGTAACCTTGCTGAATCGTCCGGAGGGCCTAGAGCCGTAAAATACGGAGTCACTAAAGATTATGTGCTAAATGTGCAAGCTGTGTTGCCCACAGGAGAGATTTTGTGGACAGGAGCTAATGTACTGAAAAATGCTACCGGCTATAACCTCACGCAACTGCTTGTCGGGAGTGAAGGCACTCTGGCCCTGATCACCAAAGCTGTGCTCAAACTACTGCCGCTACCTAAACACAATGCCGTGATGCTTGTGTCGTTTCACTCAATGGTTGAGGCTTGTGAAGCTGTAAATAACATCTTGCTGTCGGGCGTTATGCCCTCAGCATTGGAGTTTATGGAACGCGACGCAATAGTATACACCTTGAATTTTTTAAACATGGAAATGAACCTTTCACCCGATGTAGAGGCACAGTTGCTGGTAGAAGTGGAAGGCAACAGTTTTGAAGAATTAACCAAACAAACAGAACGCATCTACGAATGTATACAAGCGTATGATATAGAAGAACCGCTATTTGCCGAATCTGAACAACATAAAGAAAAACTATGGCGCATACGCCGAAACATCGCTCATGCTGCTAAAGCCACATCTGTATACAAAGAGGAAGATACTGTAGTACCCAGAGCTGCTTTGCCGCAATTGATAAAGGGTGTAAAATCTTTGTCTGCGGAATATGGTTTTCAAACGGTATGTTTTGGGCATGCAGGAGATGGCAACCTGCATATTTTCATTCTTAAAAAAAATCTTACCGAACACGAGTGGCAACACAAAATTCCGGAAGCTATTGAAAAATTATTTACCCTCACCGTGCAACTTGGCGGCACTATATCGGGCGAACATGGCATAGGACTGGTACAAAAGCCTTACTTGCACATAGCTCTGCAGGAGAAGCAAATAGAATTGATGCGCGCTATAAAGAAGATTTTCGATCCGGCAGGAATATTAAACCCCGGAAAGATATTTTAAGTCAATTTATGCCTATGCATCCATTGAAAAAAACTTATACTCATATTCGGTTGCTTAAATGCTACTCCAAAGCAACGGAATGTGAAGCAAAATCTATCTCATGCGGTGGAGCCGTTAGTTTCGTAATATCAATTCCTTATTTTTGATGCACAGCAACAGAAAATCTTGTCCATATCCATTTTGTAATCATATCTGTCCGAAGCATAGCTGAATTTTTTCTAATACATTTAAAGAATATTATCTCTGTTGAAAATTTTAAGCCTGTAATTAGAATCTTCGGCACACAATTTGTCGGAATGATATTCATGATTATGCGTTACATTTTTTACATATTGCTAAGTATCAGCTCACACATGATGCTGGCTCAGGCCAACTTCAAATTTGAAAAAACAGAACATAATTTTGGCACAGTGACAGAGGGGAAAGACACTTTATGGTGTGAATTTAAGTTTGTAAACAACGGCGATGAGCCTTTACTTATCAGCGATGTAAAAACTTCATGTGAGTGCACACTTGCTGAGTGGCCTAAACACAGCATTGCGCCAGGGAAAAGTGCCTACATACGTGGTGGTTTTAAAATAGAAGGTAAATCCGGATTGTTTAGCAAAAACATCATACTAATAGCCAACACTACTCCTGCTACTACTATACTTACCATGAAGGGTCAAATTGTCCCTGCAGTTAAGCAGTAACCTCCATCTTTTGTACTGAAACTTTGTCAGTATATTTCCTACTGGAATAATATTTGCAAAACGCATTTTGTCCGATAGGTAACTTTAACTGAAATAACTCTTATGCAAGAAAAAGGCACTATTTCTATTCACACGGAAAACATATTTCCCATCATCAAAAAATTCCTTTATTCTGATCACGAAATTTTCCTGCGCGAATTAGTTTCCAATGCCGTAGACGCTACACAAAAACTACAGAAGTTGGCCTCCATAGGAGAATTCAGTGGCGAACTGGGCGACCTCACCATCAAAATATCCATCAATGAAAAACTTAAAACCATTACCATCAGCGACAAAGGTATTGGTATGACTGCCGATGAAATAAAAAAATATATAAATCAGATAGCTTTCTCCGGTGCTACAGAATTTTTGAATAAATACAAAGATAAGGGCGAAGATACGCAAATCATCGGGCATTTCGGGCTGGGCTTTTATTCTTCTTTCATGGTTTCCAAAAAAGTGGAAATTCATACTCTTTCATATCAACAAGGTGCTGAAGCTGCCCGTTGGAGTTGTGATGGCAGTACAGAGTTTGAAATAACCAAAGATGTAAAAAAAGAAAGAGGCACCGATGTAGTACTGCATATTGCCGAAGACTCTGAAGAGTTTCTCGATAAATACCGTATAAAATCTATTCTTGAAAAATATTGTCGCTTCCTGCCTGTACCCATTGAATTTGATGGTAAGGTAATTAATAACACTCATCCTATCTGGCGCAAATCACCTGCTGAACTTAAAGAGGAAGACTATAAAAATTTTTATAAAGAACTTTACCCATTCTCAGATGAGCCTCTCTTCTGGATACATCTCAACGTAGACCATCCATTCAACCTGACAGGCATTTTATATTTTCCGAAAATAAAAAGCGATTTTGAAGTTCAAAAAAACAAAATTCAACTCTACAGCCGTCAGGTATTCATAACCGACGAAGTAAAAGACGTAGTACCTGAATTTCTCATGCTACTTCATGGCGTGATAGATTCGCCCGACATACCTCTCAACGTGTCGCGCAGCTTCTTGCAAAGCGATTCGAATGTAAAGAAAATTAACGCTCATATCACTAAAAAAGTTGCTGATAAGCTCAGTGAACTATATAACAACGATCCTAAATCTTATCAGGAAAAATGGGACCACATAAGCATATTCGTCAAATATGGCATGCTGAGCGACGACAAGTTTTATGAAAAAGCGAAAAGTTTTTGCCTTCTTAAAAATATAAAGAACGAATATACCGTACTGGAACAATACAAAGACAAAATCAAAGACCTGCAAACCGAAAAAAACGGTACTGTAGTAGCCCTCTACACTAACGATGCCGAAAAGCACCACATGTTTATTCAGTCTGCGGAAAAAAAAGGCTATGATGTACTTTTGTTGAATACACTTATAGACCCGCATTTTGCAGGCTTCATAGAACACAAAATAGAGAAGTTTTCGCTCAAAAGAATTGATTCAGATACCATAGAAAAACTCATTGAAAAAGAAATTAAGCCTGAAAGTTTGCTAAGCAAAGAACAGGAAAATCAACTCAAAGAGATTTTTGAAAAAGCCATAAATAACACCAACATGAAGGTAGAAATGGTGCCCCTCACTGCGGATGAAATGCCTGTAACCGTTACCATACCGGAATTTATGCGCCGTATGAAAGATATGAGCCGAACCGGTGGCAACATGAACTTTATGGGCACTCTGCCTGATGTGTACACGGTATCTATTAATACGAATCATGCATTGATGAATAAAATTTTATCTTTAAATGCCGACGAAGACAAAATCCGACTTGCCAAACAATCGTTTGACCTGGCGCTTCTGTCTCAGGGTATGCTGAGCGGAAAAGACCTGACCGACTTTATAAAACGAAGTGTTGAAATAACTCTAAATTAAAATCCGATGCTTGAAGCACTCCAACAACCATGGCCGTGGTACATTACAGGTCCGCTGATAGGACTCATGGTGCCTCTGTTGTTGCTGGCCGGAAACAAACCTTTTGGTTTGTCATCTTCATTGAAACACATTTGCGCAATGTGCTCACCCGCTAAAATTGATTTTTTTAATTACGACTGGAAAAAGGAAATGTGGAATGTGGTGCTTGTGCTCGGAATAGGTGTGGGAGGTCTGATTTCGAATCGGCTACTAAGCCCCTCTGTGCAAATTTCTGATGCTACGGTTCAGCAATTGTCCGCTTTAGGAATTTCTATAAATGAGGGAGAAATAAATCCGTCAGAGATTTTTAACTGGCAAAGTTTATTCCACATAAAAGGTATTCTGCTGCTCATTTTGGGCGGGTTTTTAGTGGGCTTCGGCTCCCGCTATGCCGATGGTTGTACATCAGGCCACGCCATCATGGGGCTTTCCATGTTCAATCCCGCATCTCTTATGGCAGTGATTAGTTTTTTTGCCGGCGGCTTATTTATGACTCATCTTGTATTGCCTTTCATTTTAAAACTTTGATTCATGCGGATGATAAAATACTTCGTCATAGGCATATATTTCGGCATCGTGCTCACCAAGGCTGAGGTTATCTCGTGGTACAGGATACAGGAAATGTTTCGCTTTCAGTCATTCCACATGTATGGCATAATCGGCTCAGCGGTGGCAGTAGGCGCTGCATCAATATTTGCCATAAAAAAATTTAAAATAAAAACGTTGAATGGCGAAGAAGTAAAAACTGAACCGAAAAAATTTCATAAAGGCTTTATCATCGGAGGTATCATGTTTGGCATGGGTTGGGCACTTACCGGTGCGTGTCCAGGACCTTTATTTGCATTGGTGGGCAACGGCTATTCTGTAATAATTATTGTAATCATATCGGCTCTGGCAGGCACTTTTACGTACGGCCTTATCAAAACTAAGTTACCTCATTAACCCTGAGGTCACCAAAAATTCTACCTGACTCGTATGATTTTAATCCATGATGTTATTTATTAACTACCCTAGGTGCACCTCCGGCAACCCAAGTAGCAAACACTTCTGCGAGTTTGTGCCTCTGCCCCATGTAAATGAAGGGGCGAGCGGAAACATACTTCAGAAATTCCATTATGTCTTCTTTAGTAACATTTTCCATTACATCGAATAACATTTTCCCGCTGTATGGGTTTTCTTTTCCTTGTATTCGTTGATTTTGGGTATCCCCTATCTGTTTTAAAATTTTTCCTGTTCTTTGAATTTCCTCAACCATTTCATCCAAGAGATGCCGCTGCCATGTGGATTTAGAAAGTTCATATAAGCTGCTATAGTAGTTAATTATGGGATAGGATTGCACCATATCATCTGTTTCTAATTTTTCAAAATTTATTCCTTTAGAGAGTATATTGAAAAAAACATTTTCTTTTATAGATTCCATTGGCACTTTCACCGACATTACTACCATCAACTTTCCCCGTTCAGGATTTTGAGCAGAAAAAAGGGAAATATAAGGTTTTAGATTTTTATAATCGGTTATCTCGTATACTACTTTGTCTTCGCTGCCAAACTCATTACTTTTCTGCAATGGAAAAATTTTTTCTGCCTGAATTTCACCATTGCTGTAAGTAAGATATACAATAAAGGGCTTTAGCTTTGTACCTTGTTCTAGATTGTAAAATTGGTAATATGAGTTGTCTATAAAAAGGCGTGGAGCCATTCCCTGAGGTACTTCTTCATCTATGCTATCAATGGGCACAAAAAATAAAGCTTCCGGATCGTCCCAATACTCATTTCCTGACTTACTTATGTAACCTACTAACCTTCCTGAGTCGCTTAATTTTTTTTTATATCCCTTAGGAGTCATATCATCCGGAATTTCTTTGTCAATTTCCGTAGGTATAGAGCCTAAAGACTCTTGTTCTTTAAAGGTATATAGAACGTCACCTTTCTTGTTAATTTTTTTCCATATTCCATCTTTTTGAACCCATGCTACACCCTTACTAAAAGAATGCGCTCGGTCGTATGTTGTAGGCATTACTTCCTTTCCGGTTTTATCTATGAAAGTAAACTTGCCGTCATACACATCGTAGCAATCCTCCTCACATCCATAAGCCACAACGGCAAGTCCCTCGCTGAACCATTCTGCAAGTTCATATTTGGGAGGAATCACAATTTTTTTATCTGCAGTGCAGTATCCCCACAATTCTCCACTCCGATAAGGTATCAGCAGACTTTGGGCTTTAACACTTGTTAAATAAGTAAACATCACAATGACCACATATATTTTAATTCCAGAGGCCAGGTTGTTTTTGATAGTAACCTTCATATCACTCTTTTTTTTATTTAACCCGGATTTTTCGGTTGAATATACAACTTCTACACTGATTATTAATTTCAATAAGGAATTTTCAAGGAGTTTTCCGAAAGAGATTTCTTTTTTGTGATGCAACCAAAACTTACATAAGAAATGGACTACGAATACACGGACAAATGTGTTACCTTAGGGTGGGATACTACAGATGAAACGACTGCTTGACAAGACAGGCATCAGGAAGATTCTTGATGAGTTGGGTTTACCGGAAGGCCGATATAACCATCGCATAGACGCTGTGAGTATAGTAAAATCATTTAGGTGATGATGGCCTATAATCTGATGGGATTATATCGTTAGTTCTCAAAACAAACCGGTAACTATCAACGACTTTCAACGCTTAGATTGAACTGCTTTACAGTGGGAAATTGGTAAGTGAAACGAGGAAACAAGAAGGTGCTGAAAATGTCCGTTCCATTACAACGAAGGCGATGGTATGACGGTTTGTTTTCAAATATTAAAACAATATCCATGGCCTTTAAGCCTCCAAACCTAACCTCAACTGAAAAATCCGGGACAAATGCACTCTTCTCCAATAGTCATTGTCCTGACTTGACCAACGGTTTATCCATGCGGAATGCGAGTAAATACGTTTTCAGTATGGAGCATGTTACTACATGAACAAATTTCTATAGGTTGATTGAACGAATCTAGGTGAAAAAAATATATCTTTGTGGCTTAAAAAGGTCTCATAGTTCAACGGATAGAATAGAAGTTTCCTAAACTTTTGATCCAGGTTCGATTCCTGGTGAGACCACAAAGTTCCTTGCGTTTGCACGCAAGCAGGTAAGTTATTTTACTGATACTACACCGAAAAGCCTACATTGGATACTCTATGCAAGCCCGCAATCTTATTCTAAACAAAAAGCAAACGTTGCAGAAAATAAAAAGAATTGCATACGAAATATATGAACGCAATTATGAGGAAACCGAGATTGTATTGGCTGGCATATATGACAGAGGGTACTTTTTTGCGCAAAAGTTATGCGATGTGCTTGTTCAGATTTCTCCATTGCAAATACGATTAGTGAAAATTTCGATGGACAAATTTACTTCCTCACAATGCGAAATTCTTCTTGATACTTCAGTTGAGGATTTGAAGAGTAAAGTAATCATACTGACGGATGATGTACTGAACACCGGCCGCACACTTGCATACGCGCTGAAGCCCTTTTTAAACATACCGGTCAAAAAACTTCAGGTTGCCGTTATAATAAACCGTCATAACTTCTCATTTCCCATTGCAGCCGACTATGTAGGATATTCTTTGGCTACTACATTAAAGGAACATATAGAAGTAGACTTTGACGAGTCTCAATTTGGGGTGTACATACGATAATGAAGTATTACCTTGGCTTGTAATACTTCATTGCTTCGGGCATCCACTTGTTGAGGTCAGCGATTCTTCGGGTGTCAGAAGGGTGAGTGGAGAGAAATTCGGGTGTGCGGCCTCCGCCCCCCTTGGCTTTCATACGTTCCCAAAATTTAGGAGCTTCTCTGGGGTCGTATCCGGCCATAGCCATAAATATAAGTCCCATGTGGTCAGCTTCAGATTCGTGCATGCGACTAAAAGGGAGTATTACTCCTAATGTAGTTCCAATTCCGTAAGCTCCTAAAAACAACTCTTGTGTTTCCTTAGGCTTATTCGCCAAAGCTACCGAAAGGGCTACACCTCCCATGGTTTGTATTAACCCTTGGCTCATGCGTTCATTACCATGCTCTGCTACTGCATGTGCAACTTCATGGCCCATTATGACGGCCACTCCTGTCTCGTCTTGAGCTATGGGCATTATGCCTGTATAGAACACTACTTTTCCACCAGGCATACACCAGGCGTTTACCGTGGGATCTTCTACTAAGTTAAACTCCCAATTGTAGCCGGCAAGTTTGCTGCTTAATCCTTTTTCTTTGTAGTATGTTTCAACTGCAGTTTTTATCCGTTGCCCTGCATTTTTTACCATTTGTGTCTGGGTTGCGTTGGTTGACAGTTTATTTTCCGACAGAAACTGCCGATAATTTGTGGCGCTCATACTCATGATAGCAGAACTAGGCACCAGGTTTAAACTTTTGCGGCCAGTAATGGCATTTTGTTGACAACTCAGAGATAATAATAAAACAGATGTAAAAAGTATAAATTGCTTCATTGGGATTAAAATTTAGTCAAATCTTTTTTAAACTTTTCTATCACACTTTGTTCTTCTAAAGATATTCCTCCAAAAGCTTCTGAAACGCGCTCCATAAAGGTTATACATTTCTTCTTCATACTTTCCGTAAAGTCATAGTCATGACGGTTGGCTTCCAAAGTATCTATGGCAAAGTTGTACGCTTCTTCCAGGCTGATTTTATTTTCTTCCAATCGCTTAAACATGTTGGCTATCCATTCATAATCGGCATCTGAGTGAAGATCAAACTCTTCTTGAGCTAATTTAATTAGTATAGCTCTCTCTTCATCTTGTACCTTTCCGTCGGCTTTAGCTACTGCATAAGCCAAACTGCCCATGGCGGTATGTATGTTTTGTAATGACATAAGTAAACGTTAAATAACATCCCTAAATTAATAAGGATATCATTATTTGACAAAGATAATTTTAGTTGAAAAATGAATGACAATGTTAAGAATTTATTCTGTATTACGCATCAGCGGAATAGTATGGTGAAATGATTGCCTTGTCATGAAAAAAGTTTACAGTTTTTTTCTGTTGGGCGCGCCCAAAACAAAAAAATTCTCCACACATTTTTTGCTAATGCGGAATCCGGATTAAATCTTTTCTTAAAGTATAAAAAGTAAGATAACATTTTCTGAACTGACTTATGCCGCCCTACCGATGTATATGAACATGAGGCCCTTCACATGCTTTATCTGAGATAGAGCACATTTCGTATTGAATTTTTAATCATACTATAATGAGCAAACAACTATTTCGATGAGCTCACATCAACTGATGATAGAAATTGAAAATACTTTCTTCATTTTTATCTACCACCCATTTTGATAAATTCGCAGAGTTTTAACGAATACAAAAACACAATGATAAAGATAACATTGCCTGACGGTGCGGTACGTGAATATCAGGAAGGAGTTACCGGCTTAGAAATTGCCAAAAGTATCAGCGAAGGCTTGGCTCGGAACGTAATTGCCGCTAAAGTAAACGGTGAAGTGTGGGATGCTACTCGTGGCATATATGCAGATGCAACAGTGCAATTGCTCACATGGAATGACAAAGAAGGGAAGTCTACTTTTTGGCATTCATCCGCACATCTCATGGCTGAAGCATTGGAAGCTTTGTATCCGGGTATAAAGTTCGGCACCGGTCCTGCTATTGAAGCCGGATTTTACTACGACGTAGACCTGGGCGATTTTTCTTTCTCTCAGGAAGATTTTCAAAGGGTGGAAGAAAAAATGCTGGAGCTCGCTAAGCAAAAAAATCCATATGTACGCAGTGAGGTTTCAAAAAAAGACGCCATAGAGTTTTTTACAGAAAAAGGCGACCCATATAAACTTGAACTCATAAGCCGGCTGGAAGACGGAAGTATTACCTTTTACAAACAAGGTGCTTTTACTGATTTATGCAAAGGGCCACATATTCCGGATACTTCTTATATCAAGGCGGTAAAACTTCTTAACGTTGCCGGAGCTTATTGGAACAAAGACCAAAACAACAAGATGCTCACCCGAATTTATGGCATAACCTTCCCCAAGCAAAAAGAACTGGATGAGTATCTACACTTGCTGGAAGAAGCTAAAAAACGCGACCACAGAAAACTGGGCAAAGAACTCGAGCTTTTTGCCTTCTCTGAAAAAGTAGGCATGGGGCTTCCTCTTTGGCTGCCTAAAGGAGCTATGCTGCGTGACCGCCTCGAAAATTTTCTCAAACGCACTCAGGTAAAGATGGGGTATTCCCCTGTGGTGACTCCTCATATCGGCAGCAAACAACTATACATCACTTCCGGACATTGGGAAAAATATGGTAAAGACTCTTTCCAGCCCATACATACTCCCGATGATGGGGAAGAGTTTTTGCTTAAACCCATGAATTGTCCTCATCACTGCGAAATATATAAAACTAAGCCACGCTCTTACAAGGAATTGCCGATTCGATTTGCAGAATTCGGCACAGTATACCGCTACGAGCAAAGTGGCGAGTTGCACGGCCTCACGCGGGTAAGAGGATTTACTCAAGACGATGCCCACATCTTTTGCAGGCCTGATCAGGTAAAGGAAGAATTTTGCAAAGTAATTGACTTGGTGCTCTATGTTCTCAAATCGCTCAGTTTTGATAATTACACTGCGCAAATATCGCTCAGAGACCTTGAAAATCCGACAAAGTACATCGGCGACAGCGCACAATGGGATGCAGCAGAACAGGCTATACGCGAAGCCGCTCAGGAAAAAGGTTTGCAAACTGTTGAAGTACCCGGAGAAGCTGCGTTTTACGGCCCTAAACTCGACTTCATGGTGAAAGACGCTCTTGGCCGTCAGTGGCAATTGGGCACCATTCAGGTAGATTATCAACTTCCCCAGCGGTTTGAATTAGAATACATAGGTGCCGATAATCAAAAGCATCGCCCTGTTATGATTCATCGTGCTCCTTTCGGGTCGTTGGAGCGTTTCATCGCTGTTCTTACCGAACATTGTGCCGGCAACTTTCCCCTATGGCTCTCACCGGAGCAAATCGCCGTGCTGCCTATATCTGAAAAATATGAGAGTTATGCACAACAAGTGTTCGATACGCTGCAACAGTACGACATCAGAGGAATATTCGATAACCGCGATGAAAAAATAGGACGTAAAATTCGAGATGCAGAAGTTAAAAAAATCCCCTACATGATTATCGTGGGTGAAAAAGAACAACTGGATAACAAAATAGCCGTTCGCAAACATGGACAAGGCGATATAGGTTCCATGTCCGTAAATGACTTTATCAAATTGTTTGAAGAAGAAATAAACAACATGCTAAGGAGAACGCTGTAAATACAACTTCGCCAAAGGTTAACTCAAGCAAATCTTTCTGATAGCTGCTCAGTCCATAAGCATATTATTTCTTATATTCGTTTTTAAAAACTTTCTGCTAAGATGTACAATTTCCATTCTTTTATTATATCAGTGCTTTTATCTTGTTCTGTTTTCCGGATTTCTACTCCTGTATCAGAAGCCGATGTAATAAGGGAGGTATTGGCTTACTACAAAGAAAAAAGTGCCTCTGAAAATGCTCCTCAATACACCGACCTCAATATCGTTGTAAAAAAAATAGAAAAAGCAAAAAGTACAGTGGAGAAATACAACATAACAGCCAAAGTGAGCGGTATATGTAAACCCCCGGTAGGTAAGGAAAATATGGGATACGAGGAAAAGGCATTTGAAGAAATTCTTGTATTCAGAATGTTTCTATCTAAAGACAGCACGTGGGTTTCAGACCTAAGATGAATAAAGACTCATGAAGATTATTACCTACAACGTGAATGGCTTGCGAGCGGCCATCAAAAAAGGCTTCACAGATTGGCTCAAAGCTGTAAATGCTGATGTGGTATGCCTGCAGGAAATCAAAATCAGCCTCAATGATTTGAACTGGGGTGAATTTAATGAATTAGGTTACCAGATTTTCCTGCATCCTGCTGAAAAAAAAGGATACAGCGGCACAGCCATTTTCACAAAAATTCAACCCCGTCATGTAGAAGTAGGTTGTGGCATGCCTGAGTACGATAAAGAAGGAAGGGTTATACGTGCCGACTTTGAAGACGTATCTGTCATGTGTGTATATGTGCCTTCCGGAACCAGTGGCGATGAAAGGCAACAATTCAAATACAGATGGTTGGATTATTTTTTTGATTATGTTATTCAACTAAAAAAACAAATTCCTAATCTGGTTATATGTGGCGATTACAATATTTGTCACAAGCCTATTGATATTCATAATCCTAAGTCGAATGCCAATAGTTCAGGTTTTTTACCTGAAGAGCGGGCATGGATGGAAAAATTTTTTACCAGCGGATATGTAGATGCATTTCGCTATTTCAATCAGGAGCCCCACCATTATACCTGGTGGAGTCAACGTTTCAAAAGCATACGTGAACGCAACTTGGGCTGGCGTATAGACTATCATGCCGTAACCGAAGAAATGAAGCCCCGATTAAAAAGATGTGTAATTTTGCCTGATGCTAAGCATTCCGATCATTGTCCGGTAATGTTAGAAATAAACTAAAGCTTAATAAACATATGACTATTCCCACCAAGTTTATCATTAAAACCGTCAAATGGATGTGGATAGGTTTCGCTGCGGGACTTCTTTCAATATGGCTATATGTGTGGTTGGTGAGTATAAACTTTTTGAATTTGTTTGGCCCTATGCCGGGATTAGACCAGTTGGAAAATCCTAAAGAAGATTTAGCTTCCGAAGTCATTACCGCCGATGGGGTTGTAATCGGTAAATATTTTATAGAAAACCGTACCCCTGTTGAATACAAAGATTTATCTCCTCATCTCATCAATGCTTTGCTGGCAACGGAAGATTACAGATTTCACAGGCACTCGGGAATTGATTTGGAAGGGTTAATCAGAGTGTTTTTCAAAACCATACTTTTAGGACAAAAAGCTGCGGGAGGTGGAAGCACTATCACTCAACAATTAGCAAAAAATTTGTTTCGTACTCGCAGCAATGAGTATCGGGGAATCATAAAATCCAAACTTTTGAATTTACTTTTTGTAAAAACCAAAGAATGGATCATCGCCATAGAGCTTGAACGCTCGTATACCAAAGAGGAAATTATGGCCATGTACTTAAACACTGTAGACTTTGGCAGCAATGCATTCGGTATAAAAGTATCTTCTGCTACTTTTTTCTCAACTACTCCTGATAAACTAAAGCCGGAACAGGCAGCGCTATTGGTAGGGCTACTAAAAGCCCCTACTACTTTCAGCCCTATATTAAACCCCGAAAATGCTTTGGCAAGGCGTAATGTAGTGCTCGATCAAATGAACAAATATGGCTTCCTTTCGGATGAAGTTGCAGATTCGCTCAAAAATAAACCCCTCATGTTGAACTATCTCGTTGAAAACCACAACACCGGTATAGCCACTTATTTTCGCAGTGTAATTACAGAATACCTCAATAAGTGGTGTAAAGAAAATGGTTATAACCTGTATAAAGATGGCCTCAAAATATATACTACCATAGATTCGCGAATGCAGGTATATGCAGAAGAAGCTCTTTTACAACACATGCGAAAAAACCAAACTGTTTTCAATATACAATGGAAAGATATGACCCCCTGGCGCGATGAAGACATGAAAGAAATACCCAACTACATCGAAAATGCCATAAAACGTACTGAGCGATACATGACTTTGAAGAAAAAATTTGGTGATGACAGTGTGGCGATATGGAACGTACTAAACACAAAATATAAGATGAAAATTTTTACTTACAGAGGAGAAAAAGACACCTTATTTTCTCCTCTGGATTCTTTAAAATATTACAAACGATTTTTGCGTGCCGGTCTTTTAGCCGTAGAACCTCACACCGGCCACATCAAGGCCTGGGTAGGGGGTATCAATCATAAATACTTCAAGTTTGATGCTGTTCAAAAAGGGATACGTCAACCCGGATCTACCTTTAAGCCGATTGTATATGCAACGGCCATAGAACATGGATTTTCCCCCTGTCATCGGATGATAGATGCGCCTGTTGCATTTGCCACTCAAGACACTAACAAAGTGTGGGCGCCTAAAAATGCCGAAGAGAGCTTTTCCGGCAAGTCATTCACATTGCGTAGTGCATTAGCTCGCTCTATCAATTCCATAACAGCACAAGTAATAAAAGAAGTTACCCCAGAGCATGTAGTAACCATGGCTCGCAATCTTGGCATCACCACTCCGCTGGATGCCGTGCCCGCTTTGTGCCTGGGTGTAAATGATGTGAGCATATTTGAAATGGTAGGTGCTTACAACACATTCGTAAACAAAGGTGTGTGGATTGAACCCACTTACATAACCCGTATAGAAGATAAAAACGGAAACATCTTAGCCTCGTTCACTCCTAAAACACGCGAAGTAATGAGCGAGCAAAATGCATATTTAATGGTTTATATGCTTCGAGGTTCAGTCGAAGAAAAGGGAGGTACCGCACTCGGTTTGTATCGCTACAAAATATTAGGACAAGGTGCAGAGGTAGCTGCAAAAACGGGAACCACGCAAAATTATTCCGATGGCTGGTTTATTGGTTGCACAACACAACTCACCGCTGGTGTATGGGTGGGCGGCGAAGACCGCTGTATACATTTACGCGGCTTTTATGATGCTCAAGGAGCCAGCACCGCATTACCCATATGGGGACTCTTTATGGAAAAAGTATTTGCCGATTCTACAATTAACATAAAAAAAGAACGCTTCCCCAGGCCTCAAAAACTCACCGTTAACCTCGATTGCAGTAAATACAATTCATCCGACCCGATGGTAAAAGATAGTACAATGCTGATAAAAATAAAACAAGACATCCCTGATGTATACTGAGCCGGGCACTATAAGTTGTTTTATCCCTCAAAAATTTAGTTTTCTGTTTCTGCCCTCTTTTGAAACGAATTCAATCTTGTACGTTATGGCACAACAACCTCAGTTTTTGATCAACTTAAATGTTTGTGTAAAGGTGCTGTTTGAAAAGAGCACATAATAGAGGCCTGAAGGAATTTCGTTTGTTAGAATGAATTCATCCTGTGCAGACGTTGATAGTATAACTTTTCCGCTCAGGTCTATAATCTTAATTTGGTATTCCCCGGTTACAGAGGGTTTTATGACGGTATGATCATCAAAAGGATTAGGATATATGCTGAGCAAAGGTTCATTTAGTGAAACAAAAATCACGTCACTGTATGTCATTGTGCCATCATAATCGTGTTGAACAAGCCTATAATAGAGTTGTGTAGCGTTTACGTTTTTGATGTCATCAGTGTATTGATATGTAGAGATGGCATAAGTATGATACTTTCCCAAAAAGTGTGTAAAGTGAGTTGTTTTTTGAAAGATTAATTAGATTAAAAACTAAAAAAAATTCAAAAA
>JANWYS010000200.1 GCA_025054875.1 Cytophagaceae bacterium
AGAGGGGGATTTAATTGTTGCTCATACTGACATTACTCAAGATGCAGAAGTAATCGGGAATCCTGCATTAGTAATAAGTAATCCACAATACACCACAATGGTAATATCAATGGACATGGTAAAAGTTATACCAAAAGTGGAATGGATTTCAATAGAATTCTTGTATTTCCTTATGCGAACAAGGGAATTTAAAGGGCATTGCGAGGGCAATGCAAATGGCTCAACCGTATTACATCTAAGTAAAAAAGCCATTCCAACATTTGGATTTAATAAACCTGACATGGAAAAAGTACGACAGTTTTCTAATAATGCCAAAACCTTGGTATCAAAAATTTTCAAGAATCATAAACAAATCCACACTCTTACGCAGTTGCGGGATACGCTGCTGCCGAAGTTGATGAATGGGGAGGTACGTCTGTACCACTGATTGGAATGATTATATGATTAACTATGTAAGAAAAAACACGAATATGGACAAGAAAATACCAGCACCATCAACGCCAACGAAAAAATCAGTGGTCCAGACGACTTATAAATATTCAGAATTAACAGGCAAGATTATAGGTTGTGCCATGCGGGTGCATT
>JANWYS010000201.1 GCA_025054875.1 Cytophagaceae bacterium
GGCATAGGTCCTGCTTCATTGCGTAAAATCATTGAAACACTACAATATATCTACGAAAGAACAATCGGTTTTGAATTCACTTATATACGCGAGCCTGACGTATTTAATTGGCTTCGGGATAAATTTGAAAAAGATTCTTTGGCTTTCAATCCGTCTATTGAGTTCAAGAAACGTATTTTGCAAAAACTCAATGAAGCGGTAGTTTTTGAAAACTTTTTGCATACGAAGTTCTTGGGGCAAAAACGTTTCTCTTTGGAAGGAGGAGAAAGTGTTATTCCTGGTTTAGATGCTCTTATCAATAAAGCCGCTGAACTTGGTGTAAAAGAAGTAGTAATAGGCATGGCTCACCGAGGCAGGCTCAATGTGCTTGCAAACATTATGGGCAAGACGTATGAACAAATTTTCAGCGAATTTGAAGGAAAAGCCAGTCCTGATTTAAGCATGGGGGATGGAGACGTGAAATACCATATGGGTTTTGCCAGCGAACTAACTACTCCCAGTGGTAATGTAGTGAGTTTGCGTTTAGCTCCTAATCCTTCGCATTTGGAAGTAGTAAGTAGTGTGGTGCAGGGCTATTGCAGGG
>JANWYS010000202.1 GCA_025054875.1 Cytophagaceae bacterium
GGGGCCGGGCTGTCCGCCACTCCGCTGTCGCTGCGGTGCTACGCTAAAGCTCCGCACTGGCCTTGCAGGCCATGGCTCCCATCCCTCGCGCAGGGTTCTTTCGAAACTTTTCAACTCCATAAGAATAACCCTCTGAAGTAGCTCGCCAAAGGGTATGTCGGCCAATTTCCAATCGGGAAGTTTAGAGGGTACAACACTATACTGGGATTACCCCACATCCACGCATAAATCCCCCACCAACTTCTCTTCAAAACCACCAACAAACCCAATGTTGTACATAGGAAACGAAAAGCACTAATCCACACACTCACTCAAAATGCCTCTACTATACTCACAGCATTTATTCGGTTGTTACATCGGCCTTCCGGCAAGCCCAACTCTTCAAGAACCTTCCTGATGGCTGTCTTGTCAAGCAGTCGTTTCATCTGTAGCATCCCACGCCAAGGGGTAACACATTTGTCCGTGTGTTCGTAGTCCATTCTTATGTAACTTTGGGTTACCCCCTCAAAAAAGAAATCTCTTTCGAAAACTCCTTTCAATTCCATACCATATTGAGAAATGAAAAATCAGTGTTGAA
>JANWYS010000203.1 GCA_025054875.1 Cytophagaceae bacterium
GTAGTCCATTTCTTGTATAAGTTTTGGTTACATCCAAAAAAAGAAATCACTTTCGAAAACTCCTTGAAAATTCCATATTGAAGGGAAAAATCAGTCTTGAAATTTCATATTCAACTGAAAAATCCGGGTTAAAAGAAAACCCATTTTGTGAATCAAGTTTTTTCATCTGTTCACAAAATGGGCATTAGGGTATTAATAATTAATATATCTCTTCCTTCAAATAGAATTAACTATTTGAAAACTGAGTTATTTTGTTTTTCAATCCCTGCTCATCAGTTTGGGTCATGGATTGAATGTTTACTTCATGATTGTCTTGTATACTATTTATGTTTACTTCGGCGTAGAAATACTGATTGTTTATTTTAGCAACAGCCAGTATTTTGAGCGCTCTACCTTTGACCACTTGGTAATTAGAACCGTCGGTAGTAAACTTTTGAAGTGTAGAATTTGCAGGTAAAAATGCAATGGCTTTTTCTGGAACGTATCTTATGTATACTTCTGAATTGGCTGATGTGAAGCCTTGTGGAAGAGATACATAAATATTGGTACGAGGGTTTTCTCCC
>JANWYS010000204.1 GCA_025054875.1 Cytophagaceae bacterium
GAACCTGATGAGAAGAATGATAGCACACCCGCCGAGAACATGTAAAATGATTATCGCTTAAATGCCTAATTCAAAAAAAATTTTGAAGGAACCACAAAAGTGATTTATCCACATAAATATGGTTTTGTAGGAGATATATTTATTGAACCCAAAATTATTGAAGAGTATAAGCTAATTGACCGTCAGATGGTAAAAGGAAGAGCGATGCTATCGTTCAATAAAAATAAAAATGAATGGGGATGGAAAGCAATTGAAATAAAATAGCAAACGGTCATAGCCACGCACAATTCTAAGCTGCATAAAACCAAACTTATACCGAAGCTTGACAAGGAGTATGTCTGTTCCTATGTTCGACACAACCGCCAGAAATGGGAAGAAAGAAAAGTAGCACCATGCCTTAGCAGGTGATTAGCTCAATGACGTGTGACGTGGTTAATTAAACCCGGATTTTTCAGTTGAATTTAAGTTTGGAGGTTTAATATTTGAAAACCAACCGTCAAACCATCGCCTTCGTTGTAATGGAACGGACATTTTCAGTCCCTTCTTGTTTCC
>JANWYS010000205.1 GCA_025054875.1 Cytophagaceae bacterium
ATGCCATGTTGGCGTTTTTATCAATAACATTACCCAATAATAACAGCATCACCAAACTACTCACTTTCAAAACAAACATTCTATCCGAACTACTGATCTTCATCGCCACGTACTTTATTGGGTAAGTTATAAATTTTATTTTAAAATTAATACTATTTAGCTAAAAAAAGTAACCAATTTTAATTATAACATTTTATACATCAGAAATGAATTTTAATCCATGAGAGAATATAAGTAACTGTATGTGAGAAAAATGTGAGATGTATTTTTATTACAACTCATCACATTTTATACATTATGGGACCGAAATTTGGAATCAAAAAGTAGTACAAGCCTTTGCAAAAGGCAGATTTGTCGGATAAGCTTTAATGCTAAGAAGTAAAGCTTTGAATTTGAATTTCTCTGCGGAAATTTTCTAATTTTAAAATGGGTTTATTGAAAAGAAAATTTTTCAGGAGCAAATAAAAATCGTTTCCAAATCTCCGAATAAATCGTCTAAAAGTTGGCGCACAATAATTATACTCATTGTCATCTACTACTAATGC
>JANWYS010000206.1 GCA_025054875.1 Cytophagaceae bacterium
AAGACCAGACGGCAGCCGCCGACCCCCTCCGGGCCGACGGCTGCGGTCTGTCCTCGCCGTCCCGCCCGAGGCGGGCGGGACCGGGCAGCCTTGGTGGAGGGAGGTGGATTCGAACCACCGAAGGCGTACGCCAGCAGATTTACAGTCTGCCCCCGTTGGCCGCTTGGGTATCCCTCCGGGAAATAGCCCCCCATTGTGGCCGAAGCCCGGCCTCGCGTCAACCATCGCCACGCCCCAGGGCGCGCGCCTCGAGCGCGGCGCGCAGCGCCGCGACCTCGCGGCCGAGCTCGAGCAGCCGCCGCTCGATCATCTGCGCCTCCTCGCCGGTGATCGCCCGCAGCGCCTCGACCGTCGCCCGCGCCTCGCGCTCGTGCAGCGACTGCATGGTGTTGACGATGATGCCGATGAACAGGTTCAGCATCGTGAAGGTGGCGATGATCACGAAGGGCACGAACACCGCCCAGGCCCAGGGATAGACCTGCATCACCGGCCTCACGATGCCCATCGACCAGGACTCGAGGGTCATGATCTGGAAC
>JANWYS010000207.1 GCA_025054875.1 Cytophagaceae bacterium
CATCAAAACGGGCACGCATCCGCGCGTTACGACCGAACAAAACATCAAGAGCTTCAAATCGTCTCTGCAACGCTTGGGCAACGCTTACGATTGGTCGCGCGAAATCAACACCACCGACCCCAACTACTACAAATGGACGCAATGGATTTTCCTTAAACTCTACGAGCGCGGACTCGCCTACGTCGCCGAAGTCCCCGTGAATTGGTGCGTCGAGCAAAAGGTCGTGCTCGCCAACGAGGAAGTCGAAGAGTATTTGGAAAAAGGCTTCACGATCGTGCGAAAGCCTTTGCGCCAATGGGTCTTGAAAATCACCGAATACGCCGAGCGATTGCTTGAAGATCTGGACGAACTCGATTGGAGCGACAGCATCAAAGAAATGCAACGCAACTGGATTGGCAAGTCCATCGGCTGCGAGATTGAATTTCCCGTTCAGAGTTCGGACGCAACGATTCGCGTTTTCACGACGCGCCCCGACACGATTTTCGGCGCGACCTACATAGTGCTTGCGCCCGAACATCCGCTCG
>JANWYS010000208.1 GCA_025054875.1 Cytophagaceae bacterium
TTCCTCAAATACCCAAGACCAACCCCCGGAACTCTCCGTTGGCATATTCACTATGGCCAATACCTCACGACTCCGATCCGGGCGTACTCCCAATATCGTATAATAGGCTTCCTTGTACACGCTTTCTGCTCGACGGGTGGCTATAAACGTAGCATCGATATACAATAACGCATAATAGCTCTCTAAGGGCCGTTCCAACCACGCTGCCACCTCCTCTCTGGCATATTCAAACATCCTGCTTACCTGGCTACTGCTATAAAACCGTCCGTATACCTTCCCAAACAGTTCTCCCACTTGTTGCGTCGTTAGACCTGCTCCGTACAATGCAAAGGCCAACTGACGACACTCCTCCTCCTCATCTCGCAATAAGCCTAATATAACCGGATAAAACTGTCCAAAACGACTTCGAGGTATTCGTAACGATAATTGCTTGCCTCGACCAAAGGTATGGCGTATCCGGTATCCATTACTCACATCCCCTTGCTCCTCATTGTGTACCTCCCGTTCCACTCG
>JANWYS010000209.1 GCA_025054875.1 Cytophagaceae bacterium
GAACGTGTGGCGAAAATTCTGGGCGCCGCCCTAAAGGGCGGCGCCCAGACCCAAATCTTTTAAGTAAAAACTCCCAATCGCCATTGGTCAATGAAACCCATCCTTAACTATCCAACGAACCTTATTCTCTGCCTTTCTCTAATACTGAATCTAAGTTTAATATTGTCTCAATATATTCAAAGAAGGGCATACAAATGCCCTTCTCGAAATTCTTATTTTACCACCTGCACTCGTTTGGATTCGGTTTCTCCTGATGTGTAACGAATCAGCACATGATATATACCTGAGGGTAAATCTCTGCCTACTGTTACCTCGCTCCCTCTTATACCCGTCATGCAATACACCTGTACACCTACTTCGTTATACACTATCACTTCCTCTATTTCCACCTCTGATGTTATGCTAAACTCTTCCTCAGCCGGATTTGGCCACAATTGTGACATACTTTGCATGCGCGCAGAAGAAGTACAACGACTTACCCTCTTGCAATATTGACCATACCACGGCGATACA
>JANWYS010000020.1 GCA_025054875.1 Cytophagaceae bacterium
TACATAAGAAATGGACTACGAATACACGGACAAATGTGTTACCCCTTGGGGTGGAATGCTACAGATGAAACGACTGCCTGACAAGACATCGGAAGTTCACATTCTCTTATAAAGCTGAAAAGTTTCGAGAGAACCTGCGCGAGGGAATGCCGGCCGATTTCCAATCGGGAAGTTTAGAAGATACAACACTAGACTTTACCCCACATTCACACATAAATCCCCCACAACTTCTCTTCATAACCACCGACAAATCCAATGTTGGTTGTATATAGGATGGGAGCCATGGCCTGCAAGGCCAGTGCGGAGCTTTAGCAGAGCACCGAAGCGACAGCGGAGTGGCGTACAGCCCGGCCCCGCAGGGGCGCGCCCTATAAAAAAATTCGTCATACCTTTCCGCTAAGATACTATCTCAAAAAGTATGGCTAAATTGCTTTGTATTCTACTTAGCCTCAAAAAAGTCTTTAGCTTGAATTCTGAAATCGGGGAAGTCTTTATTGAAAGGATCTTTCAATAAGTCGTTGAGATTGTAATCTATGGCTTTATTTTTAAAGCCAGCGTTTGTGAAATAAGCATTCACTTCATCATAGTTGGCTTCCACATATAGAATTTTTTCACAGCGATTGAATAGATTATTGGACATTTTGATTTCATTTCTAACAGCTTTCTCTTTTATATTTTCATCTTTGAAGGTAATACCGTGTTTAAACCCTGATATTATTGAGTTGTACAGAGATATGTTGCAGTCTTTTCCGATAGCTATAGCTTCTTTATTTATGTTTGCAGTGTTATTGTTAGGGTCAAGCACTATCAAAGTCAGGTTAGCAACGGCAAAGTCCGTAATTCTTTTGCTTGGGTCCATGGTAGATTTTTGTCCGGAATAGCTATCGGCTTCAATGCATCGAGACCCTGAAAAGTCGGCTATGAGAGGGTGTCTCACGGCTATAGCAAACTGGACTCTACCATTGTATCCGAAATTGAAGTCAAAATCATCGTCAGAGCATTTGTAAGATATGATATTTTTGAGATAAACCGAACCCCCAAACATTTCGAAAGAATCATCGTTTGAGTAACTTACTTGTATGTTTTCAATGGTGGTACCTTTTCCCACGCCTGCCAAAGTGAGTCCATTGAGCTCTACATCTTTACTGATTTTAGCGCCGCAATATTCTATGCGTACGTATTTCAGAGAACCGGAATTGTCGTTATCGTTGTTTCCACCGTACATGGCATACTTATTGTCGAGTCCCCAATCAAGTGAAGCTACACCTCCTATTTTATTAATCTGAGCATCTCCAAGAATGATGATGCCGCCCCAATCACCAGCTTGACGAGCATATGGGGAGTTGTTTGAGGTAAACACGATAGGGTCGGTTTCTGTGCCATTGGCGATTAACTTTGCACCTTTTGCGATTACAAGGGTTCCAACAGATGCCTTGTCGCCTCTTATCAATGTTCCGGGCTCTATAGTGAGTGTGGCGCCATTACATACGTAGACTATGCCTTGAAGCAGATAAGTATTCCTTTTATATAGAGTTAGGTTTTTATCAATTATATTTGGCAAGGTCATGTTGGTGGGGAGGTAGTTGACCGTATTGGGTTTGAATTGCGTCCACATTCTTGTCCAATCCTCATCACCGATGGCTCCTGTATATTTTACATATTGAATGTATTGCCCTAATGTGGTGCACGTGCCCCCGATGATGAATATAAAAAGCAGTGTGAATATTTTTTTCATGACATTGATGTTATTAATAGTCTTTGCCCAACGATACTTTGCGTATGGTATCTTCATAAAATAATATTGCCCAGATGATATTGCTCCTGTCTGCATAAGCTATGAAATTATCAAGGCTGGCATTTACGGCTTTGTCAAACTCTTCGCCGGTTTTGTTTTCTTTTTCTAACAATGTTTTATTCTCCGAATTTTCGGGAATGCCAAGGTCTTTCAAAGTGATGCCGGGTTTGGAAGAAAGTGCACAATAAGGAAGCAAGTATACAAGTACTCTAAACCGCTCTTTGTATAGGTTTATAAGTTCTCCTTTCCCCAAATTGTTTAATTCGTCTATGGTGTGATATTTTCTTAGAACTGCATCAGGATTCACTATGCATAATTCAGTTTTACCTTTTTGACAATATGCGTACATGCAGCTCAACACGACAAAAAATGCAGATATCAATACCTTCATCTCTTAAAAATGTTTGTCTATTATGTTGCAAAATTAAATATTGAACAAACGAAATATTCTTTGCGAGCGTAATGTAATTGTTAATAATTGTTTACTTTATGTTAAATGCAATTAATATTGAATTTATTTTAAATCAAAAGTGATGTTTAGGTTATATTCTCTGTTTATCATACTTAAAAAATCTTATTTATGAAAAGTATTTTTTTATTAGAAATTTATTCTACGAAAAATTTGTGATTCATCACTTCTGTGCTACACGCCAGCATTTGAAAATTTTCAATTAAAATAATACATAGGTGACGTCAAATTCATAAAAACGAATTATCATTGTGCAGAGAACCAAGAATTAATCTTGTATGTCAAAATTTTTAAAGTCAATATTTATACTTGTAGTAGTAGTGGTGCATAATATCCTGGTATTAAAAGGCCAATTCTTTGAAGAGACGAATTACATTGGCGCAATGGGACAAGAAGACTGGACGAAGGGTTGGTCTGACTTCACACCACTGAGCGATGAATACCCTGAACCTAAAATACCTCTCACAGGAATTATTACTAAAAACACAATACTATCTGCCGCTAATGTTTATTTATTGCAAGGTAAAGTATATGTAACCAACAACGCAACTTTGTATATAGAGCGAGGTACGATGATTCGTTGCGAGAATGGTTCGGCACTCATTATTACGAGAGGCTCAAGAATAAGAGCTTTGGGAACAAAAGATAAACCCATTGTATTCACTTCTTCAAAGCCTGCCAACCAGAGAAACAAAGGCGATTGGGGTGGAGTAGTAATATTGGGCAAAGCCCCTGTAAATACAGTATCCGGAGAAAATATTGCCGAAGGAGATTTAGATCCTGCCTATGCAAAATATGGGGGGAAAACAGAGGATGATTGTTCAGGAATAATGCAATATGTACGCATTGAATTTGCTGGTAAGAGATTGGGAAAAGACAATGAGTATAACGGATTAACTTTAAACGGTGTGGGCAACAGAACCAAGCTGGAATACATACAAGTAAGTTATTCCGGTGATGATGGTTTTCAGTTTCATGGAGGCACTGTGAATGCAAAATATCTTATATCTTTTCAATCAGCCGATGACTGCTTTGAATATTCAGAGGGTTATAGAGGCAAACAACAATTTTGTGTAGCACTGCGTCACTTTAATCTGGGAGATATAGCAGGGTCCAGAGCCATAGAAGCAGAGTCGTATTCAGGTACGGACGTTAATCTGCGATTAATCACTTCGCCCAAACTTTCTAATTTTACTATCATATCACCGGAAGTGTTTTACGGACAAACTCCCAACCCTAACATCAAAGAAGCGATTAATTTGGAACTGGGAGCAGCTATGAGTTTCCACAATTCAATCATAGTTGGCTTCCCAATCGGAATCACTATAGATGGTACAGAAAGTATTGATTTCCTGACAGAGCGCCAGTCTGTTTTTCGAAACAATCTGTTTGTAGGTTGCTCTAAACCGGCCGCAGTAGTTAAATCTAATTTTGACATCAACACATGGTTTGTAAATCCGGAATTCAAAAATGTGATGCGTCCTAAGGGAGATGCAGATAAACTTTTCAAAACTCCATTCAGCATGTTCAAACCCGACTTGCGTACAAATGAAAATGCACTTATCGTAAAATCCGATTTCAAAGAGCTCAACAAAGACGAAAAAAAATATGTAGAATTTTTTGAAGCCAACGACTACAGAGGTGCTTTTGGTAAAAATGATTGGACGGTTGGATGGACAAATTTTAATCCGGATATCAAACCTGTGGATGCTGTCAACACCATAACCGTTTCAGGGAACATTTCTTCTACCACCACATGGTCGCAGCAAAATACTTATCTTTTAAAGGGTACAGTGATAGTGAATAAAGGCGCTACTCTTGTTATAGAACCGGGAACAGTTGTGCAAGGAGATGTAGACAGCAAAGCTACACTGATTGTAGAGCCCGGAGCTAAAATTATAGCCGAAGGAGACGTTACCCAACCTATTGTATTTACTTCTTCAAACCCCAAAGGAAAAAAGAAACCGGGCGATTGGGGCGGCATTATAATTCTCGGTAATGGAGTTTTAGCACCGAAAAAAAGCATATCGCTGAAAACAATAGCTCCTTGGTTGCCCGAAATAGCATTTGGTGAAAATAACACTATGCCCGATGCAGAGCACATCTTGCGCTATTTACGGGTTGAATATGCAGGTTTTAGCCCCGACAAAACAAAAGATATGGCTGCTATAACCTTCGCTGCTCTTGACAATGCAAAGATAGACTATTTACAAGTGAGTTATTCTTTGTGTGATGGAATACACTTTTTAGGCGGTAAGCACACCAGTCGCCACATAGTGGCATACAACAACACTGATGATGATATCGTGATATCCAGAGGTTACATGGGAAAATCTCAATATGCGCTGTTGTGGAGAGAACCTATAATGGCCGCATTAAATGGTGCCAATGCAATAGAAGTATCCGGATGTAAATCACATCCGGATTGCATGGTGCATGAGCAAGGTGAACTCTCCAATTACTCCATTATCGGACCAAACAGAAAAGATGTGGTTCAATACAACCAAAACTTCAAAGCCGCTGTGTTGATTAAAAACGCCGGTTCTGTAAGCATAAACAATTCGCTCATCACCAGTTATCCATTAGCCTTAGAGTTGCAGAGTGAAGAAACAAATTACTATGCACTGAGCAATCAACTTATCTTCAAAAACAATCTCATATCTAACTGTAAAGAATTAATAAAAACCGACATGCCCGACCCATTCACTGTAAAACAATGGTTCATGAACGATGCACAAAAGAAATTAATTGTGAATACTTACGAAGACTTAGGCCTCACAAATACCATGACTATCTACATAAACTATATTCCTAAAAGTGACTCTCCTGCTATGAATTCCGAATTTGAATCTTTCAATTCAACATCAAGTACCTATTGAAGGTGTAATACAAATCCGATACTCATGAGGTTACATACATTGGTTTGTAAGTAAACCCGATGAAGTTTTTTTACCTCATTCTATTTTATGCAAAAGAAATACAGTTGTCAGAATTTCATAGAGCTCTTTCTGATGCATTGCAACAGAAAGCACAGCAAACAAATGATTTATCATGAATAACTTAGTAAGGCCAAAATTTTTTCTAATGCATAAAATGGATTAAAATCAAATCTTTCAATTTGCGTGCTTCTTATGACAAGAAAAGAGCGATATGAAAGGTTTATTGCGTATTTCACGCAACATATGCCTGAAGCAAAAACTGAACTCATTTATAACAATCCATATGAACTCCTGGTAGCTGTAATTCTGAGTGCACAATGTACAGATAAGCGTGTGAATATGGTTACTCCTGAACTATTCAAAAAATACCCAACAGTTTATGATTTAGCTAAGGCCACTCCGGAAGAAGTGTTCGCATTGATAAAAACTATTTCATATCCCAACAACAAATCAAAACATTTGGTAAGTATGGCACGAATGCTTGTGGAGGATTTTTCAGGAGAAGTCCCTGCCAATACAGATGAATTGCAGAAGCTTCCGGGAGTGGGCAGAAAAACTGCCAATGTAATTGCATCTGTAATTTACAACATGCCGGCAATGCCTGTAGATACGCACGTATTCAGGGTTTCAAAACGAATCGGATTAGCTACACAAGCTGCGCGAACTCCTTTGGAGGTGGAAAAGCAATTGCTGAAATACATTCCTGAACGGTATGTACACTTAAGCCACCATTGGTTAATACTTCATGGACGCTATGTGTGTGTAGCGCGAAATCCTAAATGCACACAATGTGGGTTGAAAGATTTTTGCCATTACTTTTCAAGAAAAGCCAGAGTATTATGAAATCCATTTTATTCCATTTGATTCTGTCTCCTGACTTGTCCCTTCCAAATTCCGATTCTCATGCATAAAATGGGTTTATTCATCAGACACTACATAGATAGTTATCATATCAGTTAAAATGAAAATGGAATGTTGAATCGAGATTTACGCTTCCGAACAGATATAACTTATGGTATTTTTCAATTTTTTATATCCTGCACGCTTTACAGCGCTATGTTGAAAAAGTTCTTTAAACAGATCTTCAGTTATGTCTTGCCATTGCTCTTTTTCGATGGATGAGAGTTTGGGGTTAGGGTTGAATTGTGTTTCGTTGTGGGGGATTGAAAATCGGTTCCAGGGACACACATCCTGGCAAACATCGCAACCAAAAGCCCATCCTTGCATCTGGTTTTGAAAGGACGAAGGTATGTTTTCTTTAAGCTCGATGGTCAAATAAGATATGCATTTATTACTATCCACAATAAAGGGCTGAACAATAGCTTGTGTAGGACATGCGTCAATGCAACGAGTACAGGTGCCGCAGAAATCGCCGATAGGGTTGTCATATATGAGTTCGATATCTAGTATAAGTTCAGCTAAAAAGTAAAAACTCCCCGACTTTTTGTTGATAAGATTACTGTGTTTGCCAATCCAACCGATACCTGCCCGGGCAGCCCAGGCTTTTTCTAGCACAGGGCCGGAGTCTGTAAATGCCCGCACTTGAAGTTGTCCTACTTGTTCTTGCAAAGCATTGATGAACATTTTGAGTTTGTCTTTAATTACTTTGTGATAATCTTTACCATAAGCATATTTGGATATTTTGAATGGTAGGTTGAGAGGTTGCTGAGGATAATAGTTCAGCATGAGCGATACCACCGATTTTGCACCTTCTACCAATTTTCTTGGATCGGTGCGTTTGTCGAAATGATTTTCCATCCAAGACATGGTTGCATGCATACCTTGACGCAACCATTTTTCAAGCCTTCTTGCATCATCTTCTAAAAATTCAGCCTTTGCAATACCACAATAGTCGAATCCCAGTTCCTTAGCTTTAAGCTTTATGAATTGCGTGTGGCGTTCAATCTGCGAATTAGTCATGATTATCGAACAAAGTGGGCATGTGAGCAGGAGGAGTCATTTTAAGATGCTTGTATGCAAGAGGTGTAGCCTGTCGTCCTCGGGGCGTACGTTTGATATAACCTTCCATAATCAGAAAAGGTTCGTATACTTCTTCAATGGTTTCGGCTTCTTCGCCGCATGCCGTAGCTATGGTAGAGAGACCAACCGGACCTCCTCTAAATTTTTGTATAATGGTAGTCAATATGCGTATATCCATTTCATCCAAACCGTTGGAATCTACGTTTAGGGCGTTGAGAGCTATCTGAGCAATGGACAGGCTTATTGTGCCATCTCCTTTTACCTGAGCGAAATCTCGTGTGCGACGGAGTAAATTATTGGCGATGCGAGGGGTGCCTCTGCTACGGCGAGCAATTTCATAAGAAGCGCTTTCTTCAATAGGGCAGTTAAGTATTTTAGCTGAACGGGTAACAATTTTTGATAGCAATTCAGCATCATAATATTCCAGCCGAGCATTAATGCCAAACCTTGCCCGCAGAGGAGACGTGAGCAATCCTGCCCGGGTAGTGGCTCCTATCAGGGTAAAGGGATTTAATCCGATTTGTACTGTTCTGGCGTTGGGGCCTGTATCGAGCATGATGTCTATCTTATAGTCCTCCATGGCCGAATAAAGGTATTCCTCCACTATTGGATTTAGGCGGTGTATTTCATCAATAAATAATACATCATTGGGCTCTAAGTTTGTAAGCAATCCGGCAAGGTCTCCGGGTTTTTCCAAAACAGGGCCGGAAGTAATTTTTATATTAGCACCCAATTCATTTGCGATGATATGAGAAAGAGTGGTTTTGCCAAGTCCCGGAGGACCATGTAGCAAAACGTGATCTAAAGCTTCACCTCTTTGTTTGGCAGCATGTACAAATACTTTAAGATTTTCTAAAATTTTTTCCTGACCGCTGAAATCATCGAACCTCAGCGGGCGCAGAGCCCTTTCAATGTCTCTTTCCTCGGCAGAGAGATTACTCCCGTCTGTTTTTAAATAGTCTTCACGCATGTTTTTTTACCTAAGATACCAAATTTGTGATAATTATTCACTTCTAAAATGTGGTCATGAAATGTACCATCGCTACACGGAGGGAATTTCCATTATTACACTTTCCAATTGATCGTTGGGTATATTGGCTTTGTTTTTTACCCGGGTTTTGTAGGTATAAATGGTATTTACAGAGTATCCTAAGAACTGTGCAATTTTTTCATTATCGGTTATCCCAAGGCGTATCAGTGCATATATTCTGATTTCCGGAGGTAATGAGTCGTTTTCATTTATCACATAACGGTCTTCATCTTTAAGCAGACTATTTATTTTTGAAACGAAGTTTGGGAAAATTTTCAGAAATATTTTATCAAAATTTTTGTAAAGCTCATCTCTTTCGTTTTTCAAATTTATGCGGTTTACAATATCTCGGATGTGATCCAAGTTTCTTTGAGCAATTTTTCTGTCAACGGAGTTTTTGAATTTTTCAATTTTATCAATGTATTCAGATATGGTTTTGAAAAAATGGCCTATATATTCGTCTTTGATTTTATTGGAATCTAATAGTTGAGTATTCAACTTTTTTAATTCGTTGTGCGAATGCAATAATTCTGCTCTGGCTGCTACTAATTTTCTGTTTTGCATGTAAATAACGATGGTAAGACCAATAATGAGCAACGCAACGAGTGTTGCCAGCAAGGAGTATACAGTCAATTGTTTCCGTTTAGCTTCAACTTCATTCATGTGAGCCGATTCTATGACGGGTAATATATTAGCAATTTGTACTTTTCTGAATTTAGCTCCATAAAACGAGGCATCTTCCTGGGCAATTTTTATATATCGGTATGCGGTTTCATAATTTTTTTCACGAAATAATAATTCTGCCAAGTCTCTCAGCGCTACGGTTTCGCGTATAGAAGCTCTTACATCACACATGGCCGCCTTTGCCAGATATTCTTTTGTTTTTTCCATGTTATTATCCAGCCTATGCATGAAGCTGAGACTGGAAGCCACTATCGCCTTTTCGTGTTCGGTTAAAACGAATTGGTTTAGCAATTTTTCATAAGTATTAATAGCTTCTCTTATATTCCGTATGCGCATATATTCCCAAGCCTTCAGAAAAAAATATTCAGCAGTATTTTTGTCGCATATGGAAATGGCATAACGTAGGTATTTATCTCCTTTTTTACTGTAAACCTGAGTATAAAATTGATCTTGAGAAAAATCTGCAAGATCAAAATACGTCCGTGCAAAAACTTTGTAAAACCTTATGCGTGCTTCTTTGGACAACATCATTGAATCTATGGTTATCAAAGTATCTAAGGCTTCTTTAAACATTCCGGACGATAGTAATATAAAGCTTATGTTTATTTTGGCTTCGTTTATTTTTTTGGGATCATTTAGTATATATCCTAACGATAGCATACGCTTTGTGTATTTGAAGGCTGAATCATATTGAAAAGATTTATATTCTTCAGAAAGCTCACTGCATATTTGATATTGATATGTTATTTCTTTTTTTTGTTCGCTCTCCCACAATTGCTGATTCAGAGATTCTATTTTGTTCCATTTTTTTGATGTGAGGTTATTTTTTTGCTCAAGCAAACTGTCTAATGCCTGAAGCACATTCTTTTCATGCTTTGTCGTACAAGCCGTAGTTATCAAAATCATTGAAACAGTTGAAACAAAAGTAATAATGACATATCTCATATCAAGAGTATTGAAAATGGCCGTATCAGTTTAATGATTATAAAACAATATAACCCTGAATTATACGAACTTACTAAAAAACACAATTATATGGAACATTTAAAAAAGCTTAGGAGAAATCAAAAACATATACTGAGTAGTTAACTCATGATTTTTTTATCATACAATTTTTTTGTATTTTAATTGATACTAATAGTGTTTTGTACATAAAAAGTATCCGTGTGAATTTAATCGTATTGTTTCCTAAAAATATACTACTGTGCAAAACTTATGATGAATACACAACAATACAGCATGACTTTGTACGTTCATACTACATTGGGTTATGATAGAGAACACAACAACAGAATTAAAACAAAAGTTAGTCGCATATAAAAAGAAGTATTATCTGAATATACTTCTCAGGGGCTCTATTTTCTTCGTTGCAATAACGAGTTCATCGTATTTATTTTTTACATCGCTGGAATACTTTGGAAAATTCAGCACACCGGCACGATTGGCTTTCCTGGTCAGTTTTGCCGGTATATCGGTATATACACTGTACAAATGGATAGCAAGGCCTTGTGTTCATCTGCTGAATCTGAACCGATCACTTACCGACGAACAGGCCGCTATTCAAATCGGGCAATACTTTCCACAAGTAAAGGATAAATTACTTAACACGCTTCAACTGTCAAAGCTTTCCCCTCATGACAATGCCTTATTAACCGCAAGCATTGAGCAAAGGACCAGAGAGCTTAAATTCATACCATTTGCAGAAGCTGTACGCATAGAAGAAAATAAAAAATATCTTCGCTACATAATACCACCTGCAGTGGCCATCATACTGCTACTGATTTTCATACCTCAGATGTTGACGGAAAGCACTGCGCGCATCATCAATTATAAGAAGACATTTGCGGAGCCGGCACCCTTCATATTTGAAATGGCCAACAACACACTACAAGCTTATAAAAATGAAGATTTCGAAATAGTGGTCAACCTTAAAGGTAAATCATTGGCTGATCAGGTCTATGTGATCAACAAAGGAAAGCGAAGCAAAATGAAAAAAAACTCACCGGCATCTTTTTCTTATGTTTTTAAAAGTTTGCAACAAGATGAAACTTTTTATTTTGAAGCCGCCGGATTCAATTCATATGAATATACCATAAAAGTAATTTCACGCCCCGAACTTCGTGTTTTCGAAACGCAATTAGAATATCCGGCATATCTGAACAAAAAAAATGAGTCGCTGAGAAATGCTGCTAACCTAACCGTGCCGGAAGGGACTAGCATAAATTGGATATTCGAAACCAGCGATGCAGAAAAACTTAACATACAGTTTTCCTCCGAATCAAAAAAAACAACTATAACCTCCAACAACAATACATTCCGATACTCAAAACGTTTGAAGCAATCTGAAAACTATACTATCTCCCTGGAAAACTCACAAAGCTCAAACAAAGAACTGATTCAGTACAGTGTGTCGGTCATAAAGGATCAATATCCAACCATTGCTGTCGAACGCTACAATGATACCATACTTTACAATTACATATCTTTAGGCGGAAAAATCACTGATGACTATGGGATAAAAAACCTTCAGCTTCTCTACAGAATCACAACGGCTGACGAATCTGCTAAAAACCATCCTTATAAGATAATAGCAATACCCTTAGCCTCTAAAGCAGCAACTCAAAACTTCTATTACAATCTGCGCATTGATACGTTGAACATTAAACCCGGAGATAAACTTGAATACTACCTGCAAGTGTGGGACAATGATGGGGTGAACGGCAGTAAGAGCAGTCGTACAGCGACTTTTGAATTTAAATTTCCAACAGAGGAGGAATTTCAGAAAAATATGGCCGAAGCCTCTGCTCAAGCTGAAAATAAAATGGAGGAATTACTCCAAAAAACGTTGGCTCTTCAACAGCAGATAAACAAGATTCAGCAAAAACTAAAAACACAAAAATCTCTTGGTTGGCAGGAAAAACGCGATCTTGATAACATGATGAAAAAACATGAAGAGTTGAAAAATGAAATTGAACAACTTACAAAACAAAATCAGCAGCTCTCTGAGAAGCAAAAAAAATTTGACGAAATCAGTCAGGAAACTTTATACAAAATGGAACAATTGCAAAAACTCTTCAACGACATCTTAGACGAAGAAACAAAAAGATTATACGAAGAATTACGAAAAATGCTTGAAGAAAAGGCCAGTAAAGATATGATTGACAAAATGCTGGATAAAATAAAAAACAAAGATGAATATCTGAAGGACGAATTGAACAGGGCATTAGAAATGTTCAGGCAAATACAATTTGATAAAAAACTGGACGACATCATCAGCAACCTCGATAAATTATCAAAAGAACAAGAAGAACTCTCAAAAAAAACGGAAGAAAAAAACTCCTCGTCCGAGAAGTTGAGTAAAGAGCAAGAACAACTGAATGAAAAATTTGAAAATATAAAAGAACAACTTAAAGAACTGAAAAACATCAACGAGAGTTTGGAAAACAAAAAAGACATGGAAGACACAAAAGCAGATGAAAACAGTATAGAACAAGATATGCAGGACTCAAAGCAAAACCTGGAAAACAATCAGAAAAACAAAGCGGCCAAGGCTCAAAAAAATGCATCCCAAAAAATGCAAAAAATGTCGCAAAAGTTATCGCAAATGAAATCGGAAATGGCCATGGAAGAGATGCAAGAAAACTTAGACGACTTACGAGATATTTTGGAAAATTTAATAACCCTATCTTTCGAGCAAGAAGCACTGATGAAAGATTTTAAAAAGATAAGCCATTCCGATCCACGTTATGTACAGCTTGCTCAAAAGCAACTCAAACTAAAAGACGACAGTAAAATCATTGAAGACAGCCTGATGGCACTGGCCAAGCGCGTATTTGAAATACAATCTTTTGTGACACGCGAGGTTAAAGCCATGAAAAATTATATGGACGAAAGCCTCAGTGCCATCAAAGCCCGGCGCACTGATGTGGCTGCCGGCAAGCAACAATTTGCCATGACTTCCATCAACAACCTGGCGCTTATGCTGAATGAATCGCTCAAACAAATGCAACAACAAATGCAGCAAATGCAAAGCGGCCAGGGCACAGGCCAGTGTAAAAAACCGGGCAAAAACAAATCTCCCGGACTTGGCGAACTACAGAAGCAACTCAACCAACAAATAGACCAGCTACGCAAAAGCGGCAAAACAGGTCGCGAGCTTTCAGAAGAACTCGCTCGCCTTGCGGCCCAACAAGAAATGATCAGAAAAATGCTTAAAGAACTCGAAGAAAAAGGAGCTAACAACGAAGGCGGGAAAGACCCAGGAAACCAGCTTAGTGAATTAAAAAAGCTTATGGAAGAAACAGAAAAAGATTTGGTAAATAAACGTATCACTCAGGAAACCATACTTAGACAACAAGAAATTCTGACACGCCTCTTGGAGTCAGAAAAAGCAACAAGAGAACGTGAACTGGACGATAAACGTGAAGCTGAATCAGCAAAAGAAAAATTCAGCAACATACCACCATCATTCGAAAAATACCTGAAGGCAAAAGAAAAACAGATAGATTTGCTTAAAACCGTGCCGCCTTCACTTACGCCTTACTACAAGCAAGAAGTAAATGAATATTTTCAAAAATTAGAAAATTAAATAAATTGCACTACAACTGTATACGAAATTATTGGTCATACATGTATTTTTAACCAAAACAGAAGAATAAAGTTGATAAAGTCGCTTAAAATACAAATTCCATCTATAATAGAGAACATACGTATCGTGGAGAGTTTTATTGACAACGTCAAAGAAAAATATAAACTCGATGACGATATCTACGGCAATATTATGGTAGCTGTGACGGAATCGGTAAACAATGCCATTAAGCATGGAAATAACTGCGACAAAAATAAGAACGTTACTCTTATCGCAGAATATGAAGACAATCTGGTTCGTTTTATTGTAGAAGATGAGGGACCCGGATTCGACCCTGACAACTTACCCGATCCTACAGCACCTGAAAACATAGGAAAGCTAGGTGGAAGAGGTATTTTTTTGATGAAGCAGTTATCGGACGAAGTACATTACCACAACAACGGACGAAAAGCTGAAATGATTTTTTACATAAACTAGGTTTGCTTCAATTCTTCTTGAGCCTTAGTTAAATTAATTATACGATTCTCTATGTCGCTGAGTACCCTATATGCATCCGATACAGATTCTATGCCCTCTATCTGAATGGTGAGTTTTTTTTGTACTTCTCGCATCTTGCATGTTTTTGAATGAATCTGAACATACTGTAAAATCACGCCAAACACTTCACTTCGGTAGTAGCTTACATTTTCAGCCGGCACAAATTGTCCTTTCATCATACCACCTTTCAAAACTAATTTTTCGAAGCCTAATTTTTCGGCTTTCCAACGCAGGCGTATGGTCAATATTAAGTCTTCCACTTCTTTAGGCATAGGGCCGAAGCGGTCTGTAAGGCTATTGCAAAATGCTGTAAGTTGCTCTTCTGACTTTATACTGTCTATGGTTGAATACAAATTGAGTCGTTCAGTGATGTTACTAACATAACTTTCGGGAATGATGATAGACAGGTCTGTCTCAATAGTACAATCGGGCGACAAAGCTTTGAGTTCTTTAAGCTGGAGTTCTTTTTCAAACAATTCTTTGAATTCTGATTCTTTTAATTCTTGTATTGCTTCGTCCAAAATTTTGTGATACATATCAAAACCCAGGTCGTTTATGAAACCGCTTTGTTCAGCCCCCAGCAAATTTCCGGCTCCACGAATGTCCAGATCGCGCATGGCAACTTTAAAACCATCACCCAGGTCAGAAAACTCCTCAAGCACTTGCAGGCGTTTGCGTGCATCTGCAGGTAGTGTGGCCATTGGAGGGACAAGAAGATAACAGTAAGCTTTCTTATTAGATCGCCCAACACGGCCGCGCATCTGATGCAAATCGGATAAGCCAAATGAATGGGCTTTGTTTATAATAATCGTATTGGCATTCGGTATATCAAGTCCGGATTCGATAATGTTGGTAGATACGAGAATATCGTATTCGCCCTCTACAAATCCAATCATAACTTTCTCAAGTTGCTCTCCGTCCATTTGTCCATGAGCAATGGCGAGCGTAGAATCAGGCACCAGTCTTTTTATACTCGCAGCAAATTCTTCAATATCAGATACACGGTTGTGTACCACAAAAACCTGGCCTCCTCTTTTTAGTTCAAAAACTATTGCATCGCGTATGATTTCTTCATTATATTCATGGACCTCCGTTTGCACGGGCTGGCGATTAGGCGGTGGAGTAGATATGATAGATAGATCGCGGGCGCCCATAAGGGAGAAATGTAATGTGCGCGGTATAGGGGTAGCCGTCAGCGTGAGGGTATCTATGTTTACTTTCATCTCACGAAGTTTTTCCTTCACTTTCACGCCAAACTTTTGCTCCTCATCTATGATCAACAATCCTAAGTCTTTAAACTTTACATCCTTTCCGATGAGCCTGTGAGTACCGATTAGAATATTCGTTTTGCCTTCGGCCACGCGGCGTAATGTTTCTTTGATTTGGGTAGCAGTTTTGAACCTGCTGATGTATTCTACCATGCAAGGAAATTTTTTCAACCGCTCGCGAAAGGTTTTGTAATGTTGCATGGCTAAAACTGTGGTAGGTACTAATACGGCCACCTGTTTATTATCGCACACGGCTTTAAAAGCTGCACGTATGGCAACCTCAGTTTTTCCAAAACCCACATCGCCACATATCAGGCGGTCCATGGGATAAGGCTGTTCCATATCGTGCTTCACATCTTGCGTCGCTTTGGCTTGGTCCGGAGTGTCTTCGTAGATGAATGAAGATTCTAATTCGGCTTGTAAAAAACTATCCGGACTGAAAGAGAAACCCGGAGCGGATTTTCGCAAAGCGTACAAGCGTATGAGTTCTTTGGCAATGTCTTTTACCTGTTTTTTAACTTTATTCTTTTTTGCCTCCCATTCTCCCGAGCCTAATTTGCTCATAGCCGGCACTGCACCGTCTTTTCCACTGTACTTAGATATTTTGTGAAGAGAATGAATGTTTATGTAAAGTAAATCATCGTCTTTAAACACCAGGCGCAATACTTCCTGTTGTTTGCCGTTTATCTCTCGTGTTTCCATACCGGCAAAACGGGCTATTCCATAATCGCTGTGAGTTACAAAGTCGCCACGCTGAAGCGAGCGCAGCTCTTTGATGGTCATTGCAGAAGTTTTGCCTGGTTTCTCCTTGACTTTATATCTGTGGTGACGTTCAAAAATTTCATGATCAGTATAAAATAAAATTTTTAATCGCTCATCTATGAAACCTGCCCTCAGCGATATATTTAATGTATGTATCGGAAGATCGGCATCCAGTTCCTCGAATATCGAATTCAACCGGTCTATTTGCTTGAGTGAATCCGAACAGAGGTATATTGTATATCCTTGTAAGTGTTTTTCTCTCAGATCTTCTGTCAGCAAAGAAAAGTCTTTATTAAACGAAGGTTGAGGTTTAGTATTAAATTGTACTTGCTCAGAGCCAAAATAATTTTTTGTACCTATTTCTGCTTTCGTTACTTTACTCAGTTGCTCTGACAAAAATTGTTCATTAATCATTAAACGTTCCGGATGAGTAATTAATGATGAATCGCCGGATTTTTTTTTCAGCTCTTCATATTTCTCCAGCGTTTTTTCGTAGTGTATTCTGCAAACATCGAGGCAAAACTTAAAGTCTTTTGACATGATGATGCTGTCTTCCGGCAAAAAAGAGAAGAAAGATTCCCGGCTTTCAGATATGAGTTTAGTCTGAACATTAGGAGTAATGCATGCATGCTCCACTTTGCGTGAAGACAACTGCGACTCTATGGAAAACACTCTTATACTTTCTACTTCATTTCCGTTGAGTTCTATTCTGAAAGGTTCATCATGCGAATAAGAAAATACATCTACTATCCCTCCCCTTATGGAAAACTGGCCGGGTTCATATACAAAATCACTTTGTTCAAATTCATATGATGATAACCACTCCGACAAAAATGATACATCAAGCTTATTACCTACACTTATTAAAAATGTATTGCTGGATAACGATTTTTTACTTATTACTTTTTCGCATATTGCCTCCGGATGAGTGATGATGATATGTGGAGATTTTTTTTTCTGTAATTCATTCAGCACAGATATACGCTGCAACACATTTGCATTATCTACTTCTTCATATTGATAGGCTTTTTTATATGATGCAGGGTAATACAACAAATGTTCATCGCTCTTAGATATGTGCTTTACATCATCATATGTATATAAAGCCTCTTCCTTATCGTGCACTATATAGAGCAGAGTAAGGTTTAAATTTCTAAAGCATGAGTAAAGTAAAAAAGAATCGGAACTTCCTGACAAGCCCGTTATATGCAATGAACGGCCATCTCTAAACTTGCTGTACAAAAATTTTAGCAAGCCATCATTTTCATAAGGTTCAAAAAATCTCTCTCTAGGATTCATATTGTATTCAAAAGACAAATTTAACCCAGATTCCGTATTTGCGGAAGAAATGAAATAAAACAGGGAAAGTAAAAATTTTTTTAAGTTGGGCGCGCCCCTGCGGGGCCGGGCTGTCCGCCACTCCGCTCTCGCTTCGGTGCTCCGCTAAAGCTCCGCACTGGCCTTGCAGGCCATGGCTACCATCCCTCGCGCAGGTTCTCTCGAACTTTTTCAGGTTCATAAGAAAACGTGAAACCTCCGAAGTGGTCCAACGCCGCATCCAAAAGGGTTACAGTTTACCCACATAATCGTCATTTGTCAATGAAAGCTATCCTTAACTACTTAAGAACCTGACTCCGTACTATTTTTTGAAACGCTCAATCCAAGTATGAGTTCTGAACCAAAATTCTCCAAAATTTATTTGCATTAGTGTGTGCAATGTGTTTCGTATAGTAAACATCAAAATTTGTAATTTACGTATCTTACATGCAATTCGTCGGCATAAAATTTGCGTTCCCATAAAAAAAATACTATTTTAGTTGGTTGGAACATTTTATTGAACATTTCATACACTGAAATATTCAACAGGATGAATAAAAATGCCGGATATATGCTCAGGTCAGCTATCCTGATATGTTGGTTACTTGTGGGTATCTCTGTGCACTATTCATGCAAAGCAAGAAAAAATAAATCAAAAGACAAAGATAGTTTACAGGTTGATTCAATGTCATCAGATTCATTAGCTAAAGACAAGGATATGCCTAAAACTTTGGCTTTAGGTTTTGAACATCAAAAAAATATTCTCAACACGGTTTACATTCATGAGGGTAGTACAGAGCTGGGAACTTTTGATGAAGAAGAAATCATGAATGAAGGCAACAATGTGAAAAGAACTGTATCAGTAGAGTCGTTTTACATGGATGAAACAGAAATAGCCAACATTCATTGGCTTGAATATTTATTTCACGTGCAAAAAGATTCCTCCAAAGAGTTTTACGAATCAGCATTACCCGATACTACTGTATGGCAAAGAGAATTAGGATACAATGATTTCTATGTAAGCAATTATCTCAGGTATCCGGGGTTTCGCTTCTATCCTGTAGTAGGAATCAGCTGGCTCCAGGCCAATGACTATTGCTTATGGCGTACTGCAAAAGTAAACGAGTATTTAGTCAAACAGGGCATATCCATCATAGAAGCGTCAAAGAAAAAAAACAAAAAAAATCCTAAAGATACCAACGCTGTATCATCATCATCTTTGACAACCTCTTCCGCCGCAATCAACAACGTTATATACAGGCTCCCTACCGAGCAAGAGTGGGAATATGCGGCTCAATCTTTCGTGGACAATCAATTTTCCAATCCGGAAACCAAACATAAACGCATATATCCCTGGGATGGCAACACACTTAGAAGTGCAGATAAAAAGCTACAAGGAATTTTTTTAGCAAACTTTAAAAGAGGCAGAGGCGATTATGGAGGTATAGCAAACAACAAACGACGCGATGGAGGAATTATGACAACTTATATTTACGAATATCCTCCTAATGACTACGGACTGTACAACATGGCCGGCAATGTCAATGAGTGGGTATATGATGAATATGTACCTTTTTCTTTTGAAGGTGAAAAAATAGAAGATAATGAAGAGGAGGAAGGTTTTTTGGCCGGAACACAACGATATAACAAAGCCGGATTTAGCGTGGTAAGCAATGCCGTAATGCGAGTTTACAAAGGAGGCTCATGGCAGGATGTGGCCTATTGGTTATCACCAGGCACCAGAAGATACCTGGCACAAGATTCCTCTACCGCTACTATCGGATTGCGATGTGCCATGAGTATTGCCGGGCAAAACGACAAGGATAAAAAATAAAATCAAACGTGGCACAAGAATAGCTCAGCTTATACTGTCGTCCTTAGTGTTTAAAGTCTCATGTTCTTACTAATCACGTCTGATGAATTGGCCGGCAACAGAATTTTCTGTTCAATGCATTAGAAAATACTCTTTGAAATCCTGATACAACGATGTTTCTACTGTATGAAATGGTTTATTGAGCATTACGCATTGAACCCTCAACAATCATCATTCAATTCTTAACATCAGAAAATATTGATATCAGGAATTTCGCCCGATGCCTATCAAGCATTAACTCTTTTTTGAGTATATAGGTTTTCTTTTATCAGATTGCTTTCCTCCCACATCGCCAGCATGCTGTTGCGTCATATCTATTCGCTCAAATCTCTTTTATGGTGTTTGACATTTTATTTGACAATTTTTTTGCTTGCGAGGAATACAGATGTATGATTAACAGATGAACAGTTTTTAAAAAATCCTGTTATCTTGTATCTCATATCACCTATAAAAGTTGTGGTGTAATCTTTGTTTCGAATGTGATGCACGAAGTTATTACATCTCAACTTTTATCTTGATACACTAATATTGTTTATTAAAAGATATGGCGGCGATAACCAACAGCGAATCCATAAAAAACTTATGCATTGAGTTCTCAGAAAAACTTAAAGTGATTCATTCAGGTGGGGGTGCAAAAAAAATTGCAGAGCAACACGAAAAAGGCAAACTAACTGCCAGAGAGCGCATTGAACGATTGATAGACAAAGGTAGCCCCATGATAGAAATTGGAGCGTTTGCTGCATACGACATGTACAAGGAATACGGCGGATGTCCTTCTGCAGGAGTAGTAGTAGTGCTGGGATATGTATGTAATCGCTTATGTGTGATAGTGGCCAATGATGCTACCGTGAAAGCAGGAGCGTGGTTTCCGATGACTGCTAAAAAAAACCTGCGCGCTCAGGAAATCGCTATGGAAAACAAATTGCCCATAATTTATCTGGTAGATAGCGCCGGAATATTCTTACCTTTACAAGATGAGGTTTTTGCAGATAAAGAACATTTCGGGCGAATTTTTCGAAACAATGCCGTTCTCTCCTCCATGGGCATCCCACAAATCGCTGCTATCATGGGCAGTTGTGTTGCCGGCGGTGCTTACCTTCCCATCTTATCTGATGAGGCTTTGATAGTAGATAAAACAGGCACCGTATTTCTCGCCGGTTCTTTCCTTGTAAAATCTGCTATCGGCGAAGATATAGATAACGAAACTTTAGGTGGAGCCACCACACATTGTGAAATTTCCGGCGTCACCGATTACAAATGTGCAAACGATGACGATTGCCTCAAAAAAATCCGAAACATTATTTCAAAACTCGGGCACAATCCCAAAGCCGGATTTGACCGAACAACTCCCAAACCTCCCAAAGAGCGCCCTAACGAAATATACGACATACTACCCGCTGACCGCACAAAGCCATATGACATGAAACAAATCATAAAACGATTGGTTGACAATTCTGAGCTTGATGAATATAAAGAACTCTACGGAAAGTCTATAATATGCGGACTCGCCCGAATAGAGGGATGGGCAGTAGGCATCGTAGCCAACCAACGCCTGCTTGTGAAAACCAAAAAAAATGAAATGCAGATGGGAGGAGTGATCTATTCAGATGCTGCAGACAAAGCCGCACGCTTCATTATGAACTGTAATCAAAAAAAAATACCTCTTCTCTTCCTGCACGACGTCACCGGATTCATGGTAGGTTCAAGAGCTGAAATGGGCGGCATCATCAAAGATGGAGCCAAAATGGTCAGCGCCATGGCCAATTCAGTTGTCCCTAAGTTTACTGTTATTGTCGGCAATTCATATGGTGCAGGCAACTATGCCATGTGCGGAAAGGCTTTCGACCCAAGGCTTATATACGCATGGCCTACCGCTCAAATAGCCGTAATGAGCGGAGCATCTGCCGCAAAAACATTATTACAAATAAAAATCGCCTCCCTAAAAAACAGTGGAAAAGAAATCTCTAAAGAACAGGAACAAACCTTACTAAACGAAATCATACAACACTATGAATCCAAAACATCACCTTACTACGCTGCTTCTCAACTCTGGGTTGACGGTATTATAGACCCTCTGGAAACCCGTAAAATCATTTCTATCGGGATTGAAGCAGCAAACCACAACCCCGAGTGGAAACCTTATAATGTTGGCATCATACAAACCTGACAGTGAAGTAATGCCACAAAAGGCAACAAATTTTTGCAGAATAATAAAAGACTGAGTTTACCACATTAAACCCGGATTCCGTATTAGCAGCCAAGAATGATGAAATGTTTTTTTGTGTTGGGCGCGCCCAAAAGAAAAAACTTTCATTGACTTTTCGGCTAATACGGAATCCGGAATAATATCGCTGATTGCAAAATTTTATATCGCTGTATATCAGAATTAATTATTTTGAAACTAACACCTCCACCGCTCATGGGATATTTGAATTAGTTTTTGTAGTGCAATTACTAATGCTTCATAATTGACTATTCCAGAATTGCGGATATATAAAACAAGAATGGATATTTTTTTGTATTATTGGAATGAAGATTTGAACACGTCGGGCTATGATATGATGCCGGAAGTACCTAAGTGAAAATGAAGATAATTACAGGAATAACATTGTTGCTATGTTTGCTTGTAGAGGTGAGAGGGCAGTTGCCTCAGCGCTTTGGCATTATATCGGCAAGTGCCAATTCATATAAAGGAGATTTATCTGCTACATACAAAAACTGGTCATCGGGCGTACATGTATCTATGGTTTTGAACAAGAGGAAAAACTGGAACGGATGTTTTAGTCTTATGTTTGGAAATGTTGTAGCTCAAAATGCAGACTATGTATACGATTCGGGTAGTGTGACAAGTGCCACGCCAAACAAGTTTTCAAATACTTCATTAGTTGATATAAGTTATCAGCTAAGGTACTACTTGTTGAAAAAAAACTGCTTGTGGTTGTATGTGTATCAGGGAATCGGGCTATTAAGATTTCAACCTAAAGATGAGCAGAAAAAGCCTCTCATTGATCAACTTTCTACGCGTCCTATGGAAGAGTCATATTCTAATGTGTCATTTCAGGTTCCTCACGGAATAGGTGCTTTGTACATGTGGCCTCAGGGCTATGGAGCAGGGATTCAGGCTGGATACATCAATTCTACATCCGATTATTTGGATAATATTTCGGCGTGGGGTATGCGAAAAAAAACGGATAACATTTTCACGGTGAAGTTTATGTTTTATTTCCCCATTTATGGCAAAACCCTAAAGGGCACTCCGGATGGCGCTTCATTACCTGTAGAAAAATTGTAGCCAGTATCAAAATAAAAATTTATGATCTCTAAAAAAGCAGGAGACAAAGCTGGCCTATGGTGTGTATAGTCCATAAAATGTTTCCATGTATTTGAAGTAAGCTTAAACGATTTGATTTCTATGATTTCGTATATCTTTCGGCCATGAATAATCAACTCATTTCATCGCATTTTATGCAATAGAGAAAATTATATACTCGCGAAGCCATACAAGTTATCGTTCATGAAATAATTGTTCGGTATGTTTTCTGTTGCTATGCATCAGAAACAATTCATTGAGATTATAACTCGCAACACTTGTATGAAATGGGTTTACCCACCATCACATAAAATGTAAACATGAAGCCCCAAAACTGATCATTTAATGAAGTAAAGCGTTACCGAGACAACTAAGAAACTCTTGTTAATTTTTTTCAATAATTATGTATTTAATGTTATTATTGCATGTTAAACAGCAAGTCCATTCACACCGGATTAAGCAAGTTCATAACTCGTTTAAATGGTTTATTTTAACATAATAATTTTAACATCAGATTTATGGCATTCGACATTGAGATGATCAAGCAATTGTATGCGTCTATACCGGAAAGGGTAGAATCCGCTAGAAAATTATTAGGTAGACCTCTTACTCTGGCAGAGAAAATTTTATACACCCATCTGCATAGCTCACAAACATCAGAAAAGTTTGAACGAGGAAAATCGTATGTTGATTTTGCGCCGGATCGCGTAGCTATGCAAGATGCCACCGCCCAAATGGCTTTGCTGCAATTCATGCAGGCGGGAAGACCTAAAGTAGCCGTGCCTTCATCGGTGCATTGCGATCACCTCATCACAGCAAAGATTGAAGCTGAAAAGGACTTAATGGTAGCGACAGAAGAAAATAAAGAGGTATATGAATTCTTGTCTTCCGTTTCTAACAAATATGGCATAGATTTCTGGAAGCCCGGTGCAGGCATCATACACCAGGTAGTGTTGGAAAACTATGCTTTTCCCGGCGGTATGATGATAGGTACAGATTCGCATACTGTAAATGCCGGAGGCCTTGGTATGCTTGCTATTGGTGTAGGCGGTGCCGATGCCTGCGATGTGATGGCAGGCTTGCCATGGGAACTCAAATGGCCTAAGCTGATAGGCATAAAGCTTACCGGAAAACTCAACGGTTGGACATCTCCCAAAGATGTGATACTAAAAGTGGCCGGTATACTCACGGTGAAAGGTGGAACCGGAGCCATTGTAGAATACTTTGGTGAAGGTGCTACATCAATCAGTTGTACCGGAAAAGGCACTATATGCAATATGGGCGCTGAAATTGGTGCCACTACTTCTACTTTCGGATACGATGCTTCCATGGAGCGTTATTTGAGAGCCACCGGAAGAGCAGATGTAGCCGATATGGCCAATAAAATAAAGGAACACCTCACCGCTGACCCAGAGGTGTACGCTAACCCTGAAAAATATTTTGACCAGGTTATCGAAATAAACCTATCGGAGCTGGAGCCTCATTTGAATGGCCCCTTCACTCCTGACCTGGCTACTCCCATTTCGAAAATGAAAGAAGTTGCCGAAAAAAACGGATGGCCCCTCAAGGTAGAAGTAGGCTTGATAGGTTCTTGTACCAATTCTTCCTACGAAGATATATCGCGCTCTGCATTTTTGGCTAAACAAGCGATATCTAAGAATTTAAAAACAAAAGCTGAATTCAGCATCACGCCGGGATCTGAGCAAGTGCGCTATACCATAGAACGCGACGGTTTTCTGGATATATTCCATCAAATAGGCGCAAAAGTTTTTGCCAATGCTTGCGGCCCTTGTATTGGTATGTGGTCACGAATGGGTGCAGAAAAAAAAGAAAAAAACACCATCGTGCATTCCTTCAACAGAAACTTTCAAGCCCGCAACGATGGTAACCCCAACACCTATGCTTTCGTAGCCTCACCCGAGTTGGTCACTGCTTTAGCAATAGCCGGTGATCTCAGCTTCAATCCCATAACTGATTATTTGATAAATGAAAAAGGTGAGAAAGTAAAGTTAGACCCTCCTTCAGGAGATGAACTCCCCTCAAAAGGATTTGAAGTAAAAGACGCCGGCTACCAGGCTCCCGCTGAAGATGGCAGTAAGGTGGAAGTGAAAGTAAGTCCAACCTCAAATCGCCTGCAGCTGCTTGAGCCATTCCCCGCATGGGAAGGCACAGACCTCAAAGCTCTTAAACTTCTGATAAAAGTGAAAGGAAAGTGTACTACTGACCATATCTCCATGGCGGGGCCATGGCTGAAATACAGAGGACACCTGGATAATATTTCCAACAACCTACTTATTGGTGCTACCAATTATTTCAACGGAAAAACCAATTCAGTAAAAAATCAGCTCACCGGAACCTACGACGAAGTGCCTAAAGTACAACGAGCCTATAAGGCTGCCGGCATCGGATCTGTAGTAGTGGGAGACGAAAACTATGGAGAAGGCTCTTCGCGCGAACATGCTGCAATGGAACCTCGACATCTTGGGGTTCGTGCTATCCTGGTAAAATCCTTTGCACGCATTCATGAAACCAACCTGAAGAAACAAGGAATGCTTGCTCTCACCTTTGCCAACCCCTCTGACTATGACAAAATACAAGAGGATGATGAAATAGATATTCTTGGCCTTACCACTTTCGCACCTGCTACTCCTCTTACCATTGTGCTCCATCACAAAGACGGTTCTACAGAGGAAATTAAAGCAAACCATAGCTACAATGAGCAGCAAATAGAATGGTTTAAAGCCGGTGGTGCACTCAACATCATACGTAAGAGCGTAAAAGCATAGCTCTTAATATCTGAGGTGGCTATTGGTCAGTTAGTAGCCACCTCTTTCAATATGAATGGCCTTGTTTGGCCGGATTATATTTTGAGAAAATCACAGCATGAACCAGGAACAAATATTCGAATACGTTTCCAAGCATCCTTCCGGCAAGGTAAAACTCGCTGTATGTGATATAGACGGCGTATTACGGGGGAAATACATATCAGCCGAAAAATTTTTTTCTGTTGTAAATCATCCTCTCGGGTTTTGTGATGTTGTGTTCGGATGGGACATGACAGACCTGGCTTACGACAATGTCTTAGTTACCGGTTGGCATACAGGTTATCCGGATGCTCAGGTAGTGCTTGACCTGAAAACTTTTCGTATGATTCCCTGGGAGCAGGATATACCCTTTGTGTTAGGATGTTTTGTTGATAATCACAAGAATCCGGCACACTATTGTCCACGCCAGCTATTGATAAAAGTTATACAACGATTAGAAAGTGCCGGGTACACAGCGTTCTGTGCGCAGGAGTTTGAATGGTTTAATTTTCGGGAAACTGCAAAAACCATACAACAAAAAGATTTTCGAAATTTAGAGCCGCTTACACCGGGCATGTTTGGCTATTCAGTGCTGCGCAGCACCATGGAAAATGCATATTTCACTGATTTGTTTGACCTGTTGAAAAAATTTAACATCCCCCTCGAAGGGCTGCATACGGAAACCGGGCCCGGAGTATATGAGGCTGCCATCGCATACAGCCCGGCACTGGAAGCTGCCGACAGAGCTACGCTATTCAAAACGGCAGTAAAAGAGATTGCCTACCAACATGGCATATTAGCTTCTTTCATGGCAAAATGGAACGAAAACCTCCCCGGATGCAGCGGGCACGTGCACCAAAGCCTTTGGGATAACCTTTCCCAAACCAATCTTTTTTATGATGAGCACAGTGAAAACTCAATGAGTTCTATAATGCAGCAGTACATTGCGGGGCAGCTATATTGTATGCCTCACATTTTGCCCATGTATGCCCCTACAATAAACAGCTACAAACGTTTAGTAGAAGGCGCCTGGGCTCCTACTACTATAACATGGGCGATAGATAATCGTACAGTGGCATTGAGGGCATTACCCGGTAGCGCTAAGAGCACCAGATTGGAAACACGAGTAGTAGGTTCAGATGCTAATCCCTATTTGGCCATGGCCGCATGCTTAGCTTCCGGACTATACGGTATACAACATCAACTCTCTCTGCAACAACCTACCTTAGGCAATGGATACCTTGACCACACTCACGGACGCCTACCGAAAAATTTGATAGAAGCCACAATGCTCATGAAACAATCACCTGTTGCAAAAGAACTTTTTGGTGAATCATTCGTTGAACATTTTTGCCTCACACGTGAGTGGGAATGGAAACAGTATAGCAAAGCCGTAACCGATTGGGAGTTGAGAAGATACTTTGAAATAATCTAACTCCGTAAATCTCGACAGTTATCAAAACTAAAAATTAACCCATTTTCTGTAATAGGAAATTTTTTTGACTCACAAAGCAATCAGAAGTCAATACTGATGAATCACTAGGCAACTGCGTATACCAATGCTACGCGTAGGGACAAGTCAGTTTTATGTAGGGCGCGCCCAAAAGAAAAAAACGTAAACTTTTTTCAGGATGAGGCAAAAACATTTCAACACACTTTTGGGGATACTATCTAATATATATAATCAGGTATGAATTGTAGCGTCTGCGCTTATTCAGAGAATTCAAAACCATCAATAAAACTATCTATGCGTATGTCAGTTGTCGGATCAGCCTTATAAACATTGCTTTAGATGTACGGAAATTTTCAGTTCTGAAATTTTATTTTATAAAAGCAGGTCAAGGAATAATATATACACACTTTTTGGGACAGTATCAATTTTGTATTTAATTTGAATTTGTGATATACCATTGGTTAATATGAAATTTATTTTTGATGCACTTATACAAATACGCACCAATTGCTGGCGTGCAATAGAACATCTCAGTATAGAACAACTGCATAAAATTCCTCAAGGATGCAACAATAACATTGCTTGGAATTTGGGACATATGGTTACCTCACAGCAGTTACTTACATATGCCAAATGTAATTTGCCACTCTTGATTCCTGATGAATATTTGCCCCTGTTCCGCAAAGATACTTCTCCTAAAGATTGGGCAAAGCCGGCAGATATAGAAGAAATGAGAAGAATATTTGCTCATAGCAACGATATGTTTTATCGAGACTATGTAAGCAATAAATTTCAAAACTATCAGGCATACACTACCTCATCGGGGCTTACGCTAAAACACATTGACGATGCACTGATATACAACTACGGACACGAAACTCTTCACTACGGTGTGATATTGATGCTCAGAAAATTAGTATAAGAGATCTTCAGACATTAACGTTTCATATAATCCTTCACGGCATATCCAATGATGCGGTCGAAAAAATCTCCTGGTGCGCGGTAGTATACGATAAACTCATATACATTTTCCGTAATACTATGGGAACCTTCAAAATAAGTATAATCTACACGGTTGGTTCCTTGTGGGAGAAATGCGTAGGCATAGTTGTAATATCCCTGTTTGAGCAAAACCGTGCAAGTATACATTTTAGTTTCAGCATTATATTTCATCTCAAAAGTCTGGTCGAGTTGCCAGTCGCTTAGTGCGCCATATACGAACACTCTTCCATTTACAGGCCCCTTGGTATCGAGAGTGAAGGTGACGTTGCAATAATCCGGCTCAGTGGTATAGTTGAGAGATTCATATTTTTGAGGTACATATTTTCCGTTAATATCAAAAGAGGTTACGAAAGGCTCACGTCCTCTGCTGAGATCGTAAGCCAACAATACTTCGTTGCCTTCGTTGTGTATTTTAATGTCCAGCACATTCATTCCTTTTGCCTGTAAACTTCGCAAATCAAAAAACCTGAATTCATTTAAGCCGTCAAACACATTTTCATTGTTGAAATATATGTACTCTAAGTTGCGTGCCGTTTCACGTACAAAACTTGGATAGAGGCCTGAGATTGTGGCGTTCCAATTATGATTTTGTCTGATCACTACTTTGAGCCTCTCGGCAGGGTTGATAACGTTGTATCTGTTGTAAGACAAGGTAAAATCGGCTTGTTGGCCATCGTTGCGGCGGTTTACACTTACGGGAAATTTCATGTCATGATATATATCAACACCGGGTTCATACACTATAAGACGCCGGCTTAAGAGAAGATCTTCTTCATTGTTGTTTCGGAAAACAATGACGATGAAGTTGCCGCTGATTTTTATTTTGGGAAGAATGAAATGATAATGTACGTAAGGAACTTTGCCGTAAAAAGAAAGAGTATAATCTGTAATTTGAAAATCGTTGTAGTCATCAAGATACATTATCGCATTTAAGTTGTTCAGTGTCCAATCATAATTACAGTTGTATATACGCACAGATAAATTTTCCGGCTGCTTCGTCAGGATGTCAAAACTCAGGGCCATCGGATAGGGAGCATTTACTATCTGCACTGCCGGTTGCAGCACATCTTTCAGATCATCATTATAAGGGTATAAAAACACTGATTTCACGTTGCTTTCATATACTCTGTCAATGGTTTGAAGTTCTTTTGCTGAAGTAAGAATATGCAGAAGCAGAAAGCCTGCCGTGCAGACGTTTTTTTTCATAGGATACGATAACGCTTGATTTATTTTGAATATAAAAGTTAAATTTCCATATTTATGTTAAAAGCTAAACGTTAATGTTTTAAAATTTAGTGCAGAGTTACGGGTTCATTAATTACAGATTTATGAAAGTTAAATTATTTATGCTTCCATTGTACTTGTTTGTACTTATTTCTTGCCGTAAAGAATATTCCTGCAAGTGCGGAAATGCCATCAACACATACAAGGATCGTCTTACTAAATCGCAGGCGAATGAATACAAAGAGAAATGCGAATCTCAACCCAACTGTGAATTCATCAAAGGGAATGGTACAAAATAATTATTTTTTTCGCACGAAGTATTCGTTTTCCATGTCCATGTATCCGTAGTTGAGCACCAGGCTGTCGCCATGCAATATCAAAAGAGCGGGAGCATTTTTATCGAGTTTAATATAGTTACGTTCGTTTTTTTCTGATATGGTGTAGTTTAGTTTTTTTTCCAACTGACTATTTTTATAAAACTCTGCAATGTTGTTTTCCTTAAACCATACACTGCGTGTATATCCTTCCGTTTGCGGAGTCATAATATTTTTATTTCTGCCACAGCACGAGGTTTTATACCAAATCCACTCTCCAAGCAAAGCAGGCACATTCCTCAATTCTTCAGAAACAATCGCATTGGTGTTTTTAGAGTCACGGCTGCTTGTGGTGTTATTAAGAGTTTGTTTGGGTTTGCAATAAATCATAGTGAGTAGAGTAGTGATGAAGACAATGTAAATTCTTGGCATGATAGTTTTGGTTAAATTTGACTTCAAAATAAATACACCTGTTTACTATGTTAGTTAAACGAAATTTAATAATTTAACGTTAGTATTTTACGTTATTAAATAAAAGAATTATGAAAAAAATAGCATTGATATTCGTATTGGCTGCTATAGTCAGTTTAGGACACGTTTCAGCTTATACCTGTACAGACGTTAAGGGTATAGAAAAAGTAAAAGGCGATGGTGACGGAAAAAAGAAAAAGAAAAACTCCGGCAAGAAAGATTGCAGCAGTTCTGAAGCCAATAAAAAATCTTGCTGTCCATCGCAGCAAGGCCAGAAAAACTGTGGCAGCAAAACAGAAGAGCAGCCAAAATAATTGTGGAAAAAAATGCTCAAAGTCCCGTCAGAAATCGGGACTTTTTTTATTTATTGAAGGGTAAGTAAAACCAGGTTAGTTATGATCCAGTATCATGAATTACTTTCACATATACTAAAAAATGGCATTAAAAAAAACGACCGCACAGGAACGGGCACCATTAGTGTGTTTGGTTATCAGATGCGTTTCAATCTTTCTGAAGGGTTTCCATTAGTTACTACCAAAAAAATACACTTAAAATCAGTAATACATGAGTTACTGTGGTTTTTAAAAGGCGATACAAATATTAGATATTTAAAGGAAAATGGCGTAAGTATTTGGGATGAATGGGCAGATGAGAACGGAAATCTTGGGCCCGTATATGGCTATCAATGGCGCTCCTGGCCTACTGCAGATGGCCGACATATAGACCAGATAACTCAAGTTATAGACCAGATAAAAAACAACCCCGATTCCAGAAGGCTCATTGTAAGTGCATGGAATGTAGGCGAGATAGAGAAAATGAAACTTCCGCCATGTCATGCTTTTTTTCAGTTTTATGTTGCTGAAGGAAAATTGTCGTGCCAGCTGTATCAGCGTAGTGCTGATGTATTTTTAGGAGTTCCTTTTAACATCGCTTCGTATGCCTTGCTTACAATGATGGTAGCTCAAGTATGCGAACTGCAACCTGGTGATTTTGTGCATACCTTAGGTGATGCACACCTTTACTTAAATCATGTAGAGCAAGCAAAACTTCAACTTAGCAGAGATTGTCGGCCTTTGCCTACTATGAAAATTAATCCGGAAAGAAAATCTATATTTGATTTTGTATATGAAGATTTTACGCTGGAAAATTATAACCCTCATCCACACATCAAAGCGGAGGTGGCTGTATAATGTGTAAGTCACCTTACTACCTGAAGCCACCCTTTATATCTGGCGTTTCCGCAACCTGTTTTGATGTGATAATAATATAAGCCATCGGAGAGGTTATCCGCTTTCCATGTGTTGTCGTAATTACTGTTTCTATATACAATGTCGCCCCAACGATTCACGACTTCTACTTCTGAGCCGGGTAATAGTCTGGCTACCCCAGTACCTTGTATGCTCCAATAATCATTTTTATTATCATCGTTTGGAGTGATTACATTAGGAATGATAAGCTCTTGTGAAGATGTGGCATGTAGCACAACAGTATCTTTCGGGGATTCGCACCCGGAATTTAATGCGTCTATGGCATACACATAATAAGTTGTTTTGGGGTCATCTTGTGTTATCGTGATTATAGCTTCATTGCCTGTTTTGTAGAAGCCATTGTCACTGCTCCATACATACATGTATTGTCCGGAACCGCCGGTGGCAGAGACCTGAAGTGTGCGTTGTGTTCCTGTACATACAGTATCCGTAGGGCCGGTAGCCGCTATTTGTATATCTGAAGCGCCATAGGTAATGGCCACATCGTCTATCAAGGGTCCTCCGCATCCATAGGCAGTCCATGTAAAAACGTTAAGACCTGAACTCAATCCTGTTACGGTTGTTTTAGGGTTGTTTGGATTGGCAAATGTGCCAGAACCGGACGTCACCGTCCACATGCCTGTTCCTCCGGATACAGGAGTAGCGTCCATATTCACTGTATTTACACATAAAACTCTGTCTGGTCCCGCATTGGGTGGGGATATGGGGGATTTTATGGTTACCGGTTTTGATACAGTGAGATTGCAGGCACCATACGTTTCAGTGAGATGTATGTTGCCTCCTGATGGGCCGGTATTTATAGTTATGCTATTACCACTTTGAGCTACTATGCTGAGTGTTCCGGTTACCGACCATAAGTATGTACTGGTGGAAGAGCGATCAATAGTGGTAGTGTAAGTTATGCCCGTGGTGTTGGCACATGTATCATAGGAAACACCTGTCGTAGAAAATACAGGTGGGGTAAGGTTGTCAACATGTATGGTTACCTGCGAACTGTTGGAAGGACACGGTGCGTTTGATATTGTCCATTGCAGCACGAGGTCGCCGGCAACAAGGCCCGTTACAGCGGAGTTCGGATTATTAGGGTTAGCAATGTTGCCTGTTCCACTTATCACTGACCATGTTCCGGTGCCA